>JAZSCL010000256.1:0-24351 GCA_045602905.1 Acutalibacteraceae bacterium | reverse complement strand
CGATTTATCGGGTGGTTTTGTTACATATAAAGAAAAAAGGTTTCTGTACGGTTCAAGCTGTAATCAGATGTATCTGATATAGTTTTAGTAATGTTTCTTACAAACAGAATTATTGAAGCATCGAGAGAATTTTTCGGTTATATTCCAGAAACTCCTCCGTCAGGTTGAAATCATATCGGCGAGGTTTGGGCTCTTTTATTATGTTTTCGTGCGTGTTCTCTCCGGGTGAACCTGCCAAAAGATAAATTCTGTCCGAAATAAGGATGGCTTCGTCTATACTTCCTACGGCGGCATTATCCGCATCAGGTTATAGGGTCGAAGTTTGATTACTTCCTCTCAGCCTGCAAACACAAGCTCCCCTGTATTTATTTCGTTTGTATTATACATTCGATTTTTCAAAAAATCAATATGTTTTTTATATCATTTTTAGTACATTATCTCGATTCGTAATCATAAAAATATGCATAGTTTGAATTATCTGTTCATTTATTGCGATTGATTGCAAAAACGCTTGATTGCAGATTAAAAAAATGTTAATATTAAACAAAATATAGGATAAAGGAGAAAAAAGATGAAAAAATTTATTGCAATCATTTTAAGCCTTGCCATGATTTCCGGAATATTCTGCATTTGCGGATATGCTGCAGAAGAAAAGCCGTTTTACCTTGTGCTTGGTGATTCAATTGCATACGGTTCGGGTATTTCAAATTCCAAAGAAGCCTGCTACGGAAAAATCGTTGCTGACACAAACGGTTATGATTATGCAAATTACGCTGTACCGGGTCACACAACAACAAACCTGATAAACCGTCTCGGCGAAGAGGCACTGGTTTCCGATTTGAAAAAAGCTGATATCATCAGCATTTCCATTGGCGGGAACGATTTTCTTATGAATAACCTGATAGGTCTTATGTTTGATTCAATTGTTCTGAATGACCACAGAGAATATGACAGAATAGCGGAAGGATTTTACTCAAACTTCTGCAAAATCATTGATATAATCAACTCTCACAATGCCGATGCCGTTATTCTTATGCAGACTCTTTATAATCCGCAGTCGGGTTATCTGAGAGCACCGTATCAGCAGGGCGCAGACAGAATAAATGCTGCAATCGAAAAATACAATTCGGAAAATCCCGGCGAAATAGTTATTGTTGATGTCGGAACAGCTCTCGGCGATGACATGGCAAACTATGCCGACGATGAAATTCATCCGAGCTCGCAGGGAAATGAAATCATTGCAAAAACCATCCTTGAAAAGCTTTATGAGACAGGACTCGGAAGCAGCACCGAAGCGGTTATTGCCGAAAAAGGTGAGGATATTGAAATTCCGGAAATTTTTACCGCATCGCTCAGAATTGCAGGAACGGTATTCAATGCAATATCTGTAATATATAATTTCTTTACAGGAATCTTTTCGTGATATCGGTTCAATGAAAAACACCCTGTGCAGTTGCCGCAACGCAGCCGCACAGGGTGTTTTTAAGTTATCTGTCAGAGATAAGAATGTATGTTTCATCTGCTTGCGTTTCAAATGAAACTGTGTTGTTTTCTTTTTTAAAATAAACCGCAGTATTATCCGATTCTCTTATCACATCTGTTATGCCGTTACATTCAACGGTACACTTTCTGCCTCTGAGACTCTTGATTTTAAGAGAGATTATATTTTCTTTATCGAGTTTTGCGGAAACGAGAAATGCACCGTCTGCGCGCAGGTTTTCAAATGATGCAGACATCTTTTTATCCCAGCAGGGGAAGAGTCTTATGATTCCTTCGTAGCTTTGAAGAAGCATTTCGTTGATTGTTGCGGGAACGGTTGTGAGATGCTCTATTCCTCCTCCGTGATGGCGGAATAGTCTGTTCGGAAGTGCGAATTCCCTGATGTTCATGCGGATTCCTTCAAGCAGAAATTCAGGGTCAACACCTATTCTTGCACCTGCGGGAAGGTATGAGTTGGAGCCGTTATCGTCAAGGCGTCTGTCGTTGATGAAATAGGTGTTCCTTGCAATATTAAGCATCTTTTCGCAGGATGAAAATCCGACCTGAGAAGCGGGATAAATATGCTGAAGACCAACGGTGTTATCGTCTCTCCAACGAATACCTCTTTTTGAGTAACGGAAGCATTTTTTGCCCTTTTTTATGAATGTCGGGAAATCGCTCAGATTAGCAATGATATCTTCCCATACAGGATATTTTTCAGGGTTGAGATTAAGCTCCTTTGACATATCGTAAACAGCGTTGAACAACATTTTAACAAGTCCGAGAGAATTTATGGCATTGACAGTTTCAATCTGCCCCTTATGGGTGATATATCTGAATTTTTGGCCTCTGTAATAAGGAATTTCGTGAGCCGCATCGTTTTTTATGATATATTTGCCGTTTTTCTTGACGAGATAATCTTCCCAGAAGGCAGCGGTGTTGAGCACAAAATCATAATAATTTTCAAGTGCATATTTTTTATCATAGGTTGAATACCAATGCATAACGGGAATAACGCAAGCGTATGCGGCATGGCTTTTCTGACCGAGGAAAAGTATACCGTGCTCCTTGCAGTCCTTTTGAGTATAAACATCAAGTGCTTTCGGACCGAAACTTACGGGGAATGCATAACCTTTGCAGCCGAAAAGCTTTGCAAATTTCTTTGCGTTTTCGGCCATATCGTTAACGGGAGCCATATAACCGTCGAAAAGCTCGGGATGGTTAGCAGAAAATATGCAGTAATATGGTGCTTCATAATTATAATTCATATGGTAGTCGCCTGCCCAGGGGAAGAAATCATCGGTTATGAAATTGCCGAATAATCCGGGAGGAAACTCTTTATTGCCCATACATCCGGCGAGATGATAAAGGCTTGAATTATAAAAGCTTTCGATTTCTTTATCTTCTAAAGTAACTTTTGAAGCGGAAAAGAAATTTTTCCATTTTTTCGACGTCTTTTCTTTATCCGCATCATAATCGCAATTTGCAGCCATATCAGCAGCTTTGCTTATATAATCGCTGTCATCGAAATCGGTAACGGCAGAAATACAGTAACGTACTGTTTTGTTACCGTCGGCAGTCTGAGAATCAATCTCACGGCAGCACAGAGCAACAGCAGTTTTACGGTCAACTTCTTTGCCTTCAAATTTTCGGGTGAAACATCTGAATCCGTTTGTGTCAGATTGGGAGTTTGTTGAATTGCAGGTATCGGGAAGCTCAATATCAACCGTCGGAAACTTTTCAGACTCAGATGCCTTGATTTGAAAATAAATTATATTTTCGGGAGCAATAAACAATTCTATTTGTGCATTGCCGAACCTGCATTCAAGAAGCCCCTTATCGAAATACTGTTTTATGTTATATTCCGATAAGTCGATATTGCAGATTCTCAGATTTCCGACAGTTTTTATTCCGCCGTCTCTATGTGCGCCCGAAACGAATTTCCAGAAATCGCATTTTGAAATATGAATAATCAGCCCTTTTTCGTCGTTATCAAAAACAATTCCGAGGTCTCCGTTACCGCACATCGCACCTGCGGGTATTTTGTATAGTGTTTTACCGCCGTCTGTATTTACGGGCGTTGAAGTTATTTCGTTGAAATAAGTGTTCATAATATATCACCGACCTTTACGGTACTACAAGGTTTTGATTGAATTATTATTTTTCGGTTTTGTTGAAATGCAGCTCTTTCATGCCCTCAACCTCGTCGCAGATTGCCTTGAGATTGCAGGTGTCACAATCAAAATTTATGTTGTTCATAACATGATTGAGTGTTTCTGCAATTGCATAGTTTTTCTCTGCGATTTTTTCTGCAGACAAATAATCCGCATCGGGTGCGGTTATAAAAATAATCTTAACACCTTTGACTGAGGGAATTTCTTTATATTTCTGAATCAGCAAAGATCCGATTTTACGGAAACAGATGCCGTCTTTTACGGCTTTTTCCGATACCCGCACGGCTTCTTTATGCGAGCGTGAGGTGCTTCGCATCATATAGCCGCTCGGGAAGGTGTGATATTTCACATAATCAATCTTTTTGATAAGATTGTATTCTTTTTGCTCATCGTCGGTAACGTCAATCTGTACGAGCGTAATCCGTGCAAATCTGCGGTTTTCCCTGATTTCCCGGAGGTCATCACCGACAAGGATTATTCCGTCGGAAACAGGGGACGATGTAACAAGATTGAAGCCGACACCTTCAAGCTCAAAAGCGGTATCACGCCTCATTATTATCTGATTATGACCGGAGTCATGCCACGGCTTGTCTTTTGAAAATTCTTTTATCGGAAAAGCCGATATCAGATTTTCTGCATCGGAAATCAATGAGTCGAAAAATTTCATCAGAGCTTTTTATCCCTTTTCATAGTGTCGTAATGCTTGCCGAGAAGATCATAGACCTTGCGGATAAGCTTCATATCAAGATTCAGAAAATAGATTGTGAAGGTGATAACAAAAAGAGCAAGGATAACCCCGAGAATTATAAAAATAACTTCCATATTATTTATCAAGACCTTTCTGACGGGCATATTCAGCCGCACCGAGAGCACCCATAAGCTGAGGGTCGGTTGAAAGCTCAACAACCTTGATTTTGAGCACTTTTTCAATAGCTTTTTTAAGACCGTCGTTTTTGGCGCAGCCGCCTGTGAGCGTTATGCTGTCTGTTGCGCCTGCTTTTTTAGCCATAACAAAGCATCTCTTGGCAACTGCAAGCTGAATTCCTGCTGCAATCTCATCCATGGGTTTTCCTTCGCCGACAAGAGAGATAACTTCGCTCTCGGCGAAAACGGTGCACTGTGCGGTGATTGGAATTGTGTTCTTGGCTTCAAGAGAAAGCTTTGAAAATTCGGGAAGAGTCATCTCAAAAGCGTTTGCCATTGCTTCATAGAATCTGCCTGTGCCTGCAGCGCACTTGTCGTTCATTGCAAAATTCTTGACTGTTCCGTCGGTGTCAATCGATATGCCCTTGACATCCTGACCGCCGATATCGATAATCGCTTTTACCTCGGGATTGGTAACATGAACACCCATTGCATGGCAGCTGATTTCCGATATGTTTTCATCTGCAAAGGGGACCTTGTTTCTGCCGTAGCCCGTACCGATAAGATATGTAAGCTCTTCTGCCGAATTGAGGCCGTCAACCTGAGCAACCGCATCATTCAGTGCGATTTCAGCACTTGCAACGGGATTTATTTTGCTTCTGTTGGTAACGTTGGCAACAATTTTTCCGTTTTCATCAAGAATAACGCATTTTGTGTATGTTGAGCCGACGTCACATCCGCCGAAATATTTCATAATAACAACACTCCTTTACCAAGCTAAGTCGTCTTCAAAATCAACAAGTGAGGGGTCAAGCGGTTCTTCCTGAAGAACGGTCTGCATATATTTGTTGACCTGCTCACGCATATCTCTTCTTGAAATTGTTCTGGGGTCCATAAGGTCCTGCTTGACCCATATGAAATTGATGTTTCTTTCTCTTGCCTGGTCATCGAAAATACCTGCGAGACCGTCCATGCCTTTACATGAAATCTGGTCATACATGATAACCGTATCTGCATCGTATTCTTCAACGATTCTCCAGAGCTCGTCAACAACATTTCTGTAGCCGCCCTTTGTATGCTTACGCATAATTGAACGCTGATAGGTTTTTGCAACATCCCTGAGAGCCTGCTCTTTGTCTTCCGTATCATATTTGATATAGGAAATCATGGTTTCCATATCCATAACAACATTCATGCCCCAGCAATTTTCAAGCCAGTTTGCAAAGCTTGTGTAATAGTTTGCGGGACAGCTCCATACAACTGCTCGGTGGCGCATTTCCTTTGATACGGGTTCTTTTTTCTCGTAACCCTTCATCATAAGCTTGTTTACTTTCTTATCAACCTTGAGGAAACGCTTGTCAACACCGCCCGAAAGATTGAAATAATAGATTCTGTAAAGCCAGAATGCGGCGCCTGTCATCTGAGGATATTTTGTTTTGTTGATATCCCATTTTTCAAGCTCATATTCAAGCTGTTTGTTGGAGTTTCTGAGAGCTTCAAAGAAAACCTCCCAGTCAAATTTTTCACCCGTATGCTCTTCGATGAACCTGATAAGCTCTTTGACTTCTTCAACCGCATATTCCTGAACATCTTCATCGTTATAGCGAAGGGGGATGTTGAACAGATGAACGGGAAGGTTGAGGCGTCTGTCAAGGAAGGTTGAGTTCATAACAGAGCCGTCGCAGGGCATATTTGTTGCAACCATGCAGCAACCCATCTTGGGATAATCGTCATCAATGGCAACGCCCGCTTCAGCGCTCGGAAGGGGACAGACATCAGCAGGAACACCGAAGCTTTCCGTAACTTCAAGATAGGGCGGAGTTATCTGCTGGTCAACCATCGAGGTGAGAAAAATGGGGATTGTCTGCAGAGGGACAACCGTAAGATTCGGGAATCCTGAGAATATCTCATTCGGAATAATCTCATCGGTGAGAACAATTTTCTTTGAAAGTTTATTATTAGGATTGATTTTTTCATCGGCAACAAAGGAAGTATGAATAAGTCCCGTTGCGTGTTTTACTATCATATTGAAATGAAGGTGAACGATGCGCAGATGAGTTCCTCTCAATCCTGCGGTATGTCTGTCGATGAACGAAGGTGTTGAAAGATATGATGCCATCCAGCGGTATTTCCAAAGACCTCTGACAGTTGAAACGGGAGCTTTGAGCACCATGACAATCATGTCTTTCCATGTAACAAGCCAACGGTAGTAGTCATACATGGTATCCTTGAAGCCTCTCCATTCCCTGTGTCTGAGAACGGCTTTCCGGTCATCGGAATAAAGCTTTCCGAGATCAGCCATTGTTCTTCGCCTGCCTTTCTTTCTGGATTTTCTTGATTTCAAGGCTTTCAACAAAAGCCTGAACTCTGGTGCGGAGCTGACCCGATGCAGAAGCTGTATACTGTCTGTCAACCGCTGCGGTCGGAACTCCGTAATCATTGCTCATAACATACGATGCAAGGGCTCTTTCGTAGCCCCAGTATTCGCAGAATTTGAGCTGTTCATACATAACGCCGTCTGCGTGATATTCATCAACAAGTTGTTTAACAAAATCTCTGCGTTCCTGAACCTTTTCGTGGCTCATATATCTGGGACACTGACTTGTTCTGAGATAATGCAGACAAATCTGCGTAAGCACATCTTCATCGGGATTGATTCTGATTTCTTCTCTGCCCGGCATTGAACCGAAACAGTATCTGTCCGCAACAACAAGTGCGCCGCTGTCTTCGATAAGTGCGGTGAAATCGGGGTCATCCATTTCCGAACCTACAACAACGATTTTTGCCCTGAAATTCTTCTTTGCATCAGGTTCACGGGTTTTGAGCTCTTCGGCTGTTTCACGGAGCATCGGAAGAATAAGCGATTTCGGACAGCAATATGTAATGAGGCTGAGAATATGGTATTCATAACCCGTTATTCTGGGGTTATCCTCTTTTCTGTAGCTGCCGATTTCGGTCATTATGCGGCAAACTTCGTTGTGCTCTTCAACCGCCTTGAGAAGCGCGGCATCCGAGGTATCAACACCGTATACTTCGCTCATTTTATTGAGAATTTTGTTTCTTGTCTGCGTAACATAATGTTTAACCGTATGGTCGGCAATTTTGAACGGCATATCAAGAAATGTTAAGAAAAACTTATCGTTTTCAACAAGATTGAGCAGTTCAAAATGCTCGGCGGCTCTGTTCATTTCAGAACAGGTTTCACTTGCAAGAAGGGCATCAAGAAAGTTGTAGCCTCCTTCAATTGCACGTTCAAGAATCGCTTTTGAATAACCGCAGAGAAAGTTGCTCATGTAGTAAGTAGCGATATCCATTGAGCCTGTACGGGGAGCACGCAGTCTTACCGAAAAGCAGTTGCCGCAGTTAAGAAGAACTTCTGGAATATGATAGCAGGTATAACCGAGAGCTATTCCGCCGTCTGCTTTTGCTTTCTGCACAAGAGCATTGTTTGCTTCCTGAAGCAGATTTTCAAATTCATAAAGATGCTTTAAATCTCTCACTTTAAAATCTCCATTTCAACAAGGGCTTTTCTTGCACCCTCAACAACATTTGAATCATCGGGCAGTTTTGTTATGTTTTTACCCTCAATATCGTAAATCGCAAGGTTAGAGTCTGTTGGAATATACGATAAAACGGGTATGCCGTTTGTGTCTATATGAGGAATAACGCTTTCATCAGGAATTCTGTTGACGATTGCACCGATTTTTTTATACATTACAAGCTCGTCTGCAACGCTTTTGATGGTTGAAATAACCTGAGTGCCTTTTTTGCTTGCATCGGTGATAAGAAGAAGATGCGAAACCTTTTCCATAACACGGCGGTTTATCTGCTCAATGCCCGCTTCTCCGTCGATAACAACATAGTCAAACTCATTCGAAAGAATGCTGATAACTTCCTTGAGGTAAGTATTTATTTTGCAGTAGCATCCCGCACTTTCAGGTCTGCCGACTGCTATAAAAGCAAAGCCGTCGGTTTCAATAAGAGCATCAAAAATCTTATATCGTGCATCTCCGAGGAGCTCAATTGCCGCTCTTGTCTGACCGTCTTCAACGGTTTCAACGATTTCCTTGCGGATATCGTCAATCGTCATTTTTACATCAATACCGAGTGCGGTTGAAAGACCCACTGCAGGGTCTGCATCAATGGCAAGAATTTTTTTATCGGGATAAGCCTGCACAAGAAGCTTGACTATCGCAGCGGAAATTGATGTTTTGCCTACTCCGCCTTTGCCCGAAAGTGCAATTATTGTTGCATTATCTTTCAAGAAAATCACTCCAACATAAAAATTATACATATTATAACATTATTAATCAGAATTTTCAATCATATTCGGAACTGTACGCATAATTTTTATTACAGTATCAAAATCCGTTTTGCACCAGCTTGTGTTGTTGACATATGCAACGGTTATATGCTATTATTTTCTTAAATATAATTCCGGCTGATGTGTGCCGGCAGGGAGATGAGAAAATGTCCGTTTCTGAAAACTCAGCATTGGCTGAAAATAAAGATGTCCGTTATGAGGAAAAACGGTATGTGCGTCCCCGTGAGATTGCCGCTTATGCTCTTACTTCTTACAGCATCAATAATCTCACATCGTTTGTAGGCTCAACCAAACAGTACTTTATGATGAGCTTTCTCGGTCTGACCGGCAAGCAATTCGGTCTTATCGGTACGATTTCCACAATATGGGATGCTCTTGACGACCCCTTGTCGGGAATTATAATTGACCGATGCAGAACAAGATGGGGCAGACTCCGTCCGTTTCTTGTCATGTCAATGCCGTTCTGGGCCATAGCGTCTGTGCTGTTTTACATGGTTCCGGGTTCGTTTACTTCGGGGCAGAGCTTTGCCTATGCTCTCATAACAACAATTATTTACGGCATCGGATTTTCATATCTCGGCGGATGGGAATTGCTGCTTTATAATATGACCCCCAACACGAATGAACGAAGCACGCTTATTGCAACTCAGAAGTTTGTTAATCTTTTTACGTGGCTTCCGTCGCTTGTGCCCGTTTTTGTTGACTTCGTGCCCGGTGCAACCAAAAACAAAATAACACAGCCCGAGGTTTACAGCGGATTCTCCGTGTTTTTTGTTATCATTGCAATATTGGGTGCGTTATACGGTTTTTACACCATGAGAGAACGAGTTTCTCTTGCTTCAAAAGACGAAATAAATCAGAACGGATTTTTTAAGTCGCTGAAAACGATTATAACCTGCCGTCCGCTTGCCGTTCTGCTTCTTTCAGGATTTTTCGGAGGAATCAAGAGCGTCGGCGGCGCATCGGAAGATTTCTTCTGGCTCAACTGTACAGGCAGGCTTTCAAACCGTCTGCTTTGCAGCCTTTTTACGGGTATTCCCAACTATGTCATTACTCCCGTTGCACCATCAATTATCAAAAAATTCGGCTTGAGAACAACGGCTGTTTCCGCAGGTGTATTCAGCGGTGCGGCATACACACTTCTTTATTTTATAGGATATAAACCTACGGGAAATTATTGGCTCGATTTTGCTCTTGTTACAATCGGTCTTACGGTTTGCGGACTTCCCAATCACATCATGGGCGTATGCGACCCTCTTCTCAAAGGCGATATGTTTGACTATCTTGAATGGAAAACAGGTATCCGTAACGAAGGCATAGTAAATGCCGCAATGGGATATGTCAACAAGCTGTCATCGAGCGTTCATGCACTTCTTTCGGGCGTTGTTTTTGATTGGATTAAATTCAAGCCTCAGCAGGATGCATTCGGAAATGTTGTTCCTCATTCTGACCCCAAGGTGCTCAAAGGAATATGGGGAATTTTCTGCCTTGCACCCGCTGTTGCAAGATTCGGTTACGGACTTTCGCTTCTCCTTTTCAATGTTCACGGAAAAACGAAAGAAAAAATGCTTGCCGAGCTTGAAGAACACAGAAATTCGAGGTCTGTTTCAAAGCGTGAAGAACTGAAACAAATTGAAGAAACGGAGAGCTGAAAATGATTGATTTCAAAGAATTCAGAATATATTCCGATAATAAAAAAGCGGCAGAACTTTTTGCCGATGAAATTAAAATAAGAACGCATACAGCTCCCGTATTCTGCAATAAAAAAGAAGCCAATTTTATTTTTGAAACGGATGACGGAATCTGCCGTGACGGTTATAAAATCCTTTGCGGCAAGGATGCTGTTACCGTATCAGCAAAGGGGATAAGAGGCTTTATTTACGGCTTCGGAATGTTCTTGAGAAAGCTTGCTCCCGTGTGCGGCGTACCTGTTCTTACGGAAGATATTTCGGGCAGCTATGCACCCGATAAATCCATAAGGGGACATCAGATAGGATATCGCACAACTCCAAACACGTACGATGCATGGAGCTGTGAGGATTACCGTCGTTATTGCCTTGATATGATGTTTTTCGGTACGAATACCGTTGAACATATTCCGTATGAAAAAGGCGTTTCAAAACGCAACAGACTCATGAAATATGATGAGGAAGAATTCCTTGTTGAAGCATCAAAAATGGCGGATGAATATGACCTTGATGTTTCTTTGTGGCATCCCAACAATGACGGAGAAACTGTTGAAGAAGCGGCAAAAAGAAGAGGGGATATTTATAAAACCATGCCCCGTCTTAACGTTGTTTTTCCTCCGGGCGGCGATCCCGGAGAATTTTATCCCGATGAATTCATATTAAGATGTAAAGAAATATCCAAGGCACTCAAAAAAACACATCCCGATGCACAGATGTGGCCGTCTGCACAGCAGCCCCATTCCATTCCCACATGGGGAGAAGAATTTATTGAGGAAATGGAAAAACTTCCCGAAGAAATTGACGGCGTTATTCACGGTCCGAACCATGCGTTTCCTCTTGAAACTCTCCGCAGAAGACTGCCCTCAAAGTACCCCATAAGACTGTATCCCGATATAACTCATAATGTAAGATGCGAATATCCCGTTCATTTTGACAGGGATGACTGGCATTTTGCCCTCACAACGGGTCTGAGCCGTGAATGCACAAATCCGAGACCCCGTGAATACCGTCAGATTCACCGTTTGACACGCAGATATGTTGTGGGGTCGGTAAGCTATTCCGAGGGAATAACCGATGATGTCAACAAAATGGTCTGGGCGGATATGGATTATTTCCCTGACTGCGATTTAAGAACAACCCTGCTTGATTATGCCCGATTGTTTTTCTACGGAGCGGATGCAGAAAAAATAGCAGACGGTATATTTGCATTGGAGCTTAACTGGCAGTGCGACCCTGCCGAAAATCCCACAATCGAAACAACACTGAAGCTATTCAAAGAGCTTGAAGAGGAATATCCGTTTCTTTCGGAGAATTGGAGATTCCTTCAGCTTCTCATGCGTGCAAAATGCGATTGGGTAATAAGAAACAGACGCATTTTTGAGCTGAATCTTATAAAACTCGCATCAAAAGAAATCGAAAACGGTAATCTTGAATTGGCTGAGAAAATTCTTGAAACCGATTTTGATGACGCATATAAAAAAGAGCGAAACGATATAACAGACCTTGCCCGAAAACTGTTTGAGCTCATCGGTCTTCAGTCTGATATAGAGAATTACTGTGCGGATAACTGGGAGAGAGGTGCAATCCTCGAAACCATGGATTTACCCGTTACGGACAGAAAATGGCTTCTCGGCAGACTTGAATACGCAAAGGATATGCCGAAACCTGCAGAGTTTATGAAGTCTGTTATCAACAGAAACAAGGTGCGCAGTGACGAATATTATTTTTCCGTTGCGCTCAACGGACTTGAAGAGTGCGGAATTGAGCAGACTGGCGAGGTTTATATGAATTTCCAGGGTGACAGACCCAACGTCAACAACGGTTCGATGCCTGTTGCTATGTTTAAGGTGTTCGATAATCTTACATTCAGATGCAAGGTCGGAGGGCTTGATTATGACGGAGATTACCGTCTGACGGTTACTTACAAGAGCGATAAGCATGAGGCACTCAGCGGACATAAGATAACCGTAAACGGTACGGAAATATATTACGGAAAACAGTTTGGCGGCGAGAAAAACGAGGAATACGACAAAGCCATGCTTGCTCCGGGATTTGAAACCGCAAGCTATGTGATTCCCAAAAATGTGATAGAAAACGGCTGCATTGACCTTGAATTCAGCGAGCCTATAATGGGTGTAATATTCTGTGAGTTCAGAATAACACACGAATAATAATCGGAATATTTGACGGAGCTGTTGAAAAAACAGCTCCGTTTTGTTATAGTTAATGAAGATGAATGCCGAAAGGAAAAAAAGAAAATGAACGAATTGAGCAAACTTTTTCTGAATTTAAAAGACGGCGAAACCGTTGTTCTTGAAAAGAATAAAATATATCATGTCAGACAGGATGATTCTTTTGAAGTGAACGGATATTTTTGTACCAACACTGCCAAAAAGCATGAGAATCCCGACGGGTTGAGATACAGTGCGGTTTTTCTGAAAAACCTCAAAAATATTGTTATTGACGGCAACGGAGCGCAGCTCACCGTTCACGGAAAAATGACACCTATGCTTTTTGACGGGTGCGAAAATATAACCGTTAAAAATCTTGCCGTTGACTATGCGTGCCCGACAATGTCGGAGTTTACGGTTGTTTCAAATAACGGCGGAGAATGTGTTATAAAAATCAATCCCGAATGCAGGTTTGAAATTGACGGAAATGAACTTATATGGCTCGGAGAAAACGGCTCTGACGGCAATCCTTATTGGCGTGACGGCTATATCGGAAATCGCAGACATATCAAGATTTTTAACCCCGTAACATGTATGAGCTATGACTTCAGGCGGGATGACCTTGCTTTTGATATTATTGAAAAAATCAGTGATGATACGCTCAGAATAATGCTGAAAAACAAGGATGTTTTCCTGCCTGCGGGTTATGTTGTTCAAACAAGAAATATTGTCCGTGATCAGACGGGAAGCCTGTTTCAGAGATGCAGAAATCTTGTGTTTGAAGGCTTGAGAATCAAGTTTATGCACGGCTTGGGAATGGTTTCGCAGTTTTGCGAAAATGTAACCTTCAGAAACTGTGACCTGACTCCCGCAGCGGGACGAACAATCGCAAGCACTGCCGATTTCTTTCAGTTTTCTGGCTGTAAAGGCAGGCTTACAGTTAAAGACTGCAAGGCATGGGGTGCGCAGGATGACTATATCAATGTTCACGGTACCCATCTGAGAATCGTTGAAAAAAATGACTGTGAAAATATTATAACCGTGCGTTTCATGCATCCCGAAACATGGGGAATGCAGGCTTTTGAAAAAGGTGACAGACTTGAATTTATCAGGTGGGATACGCTTATTCCGTATGCTGAAACAACTGTTATATCGTATGAAAAGCTGAATGATACCGACATAAAGCTTTGCCTTGACAGACCGCTTCCCGATATAATAATCGGCAAGGATGTTGTTGAAAATGTAACATGGACACCCGACTTGTATGTTGCCGGCTGCGATTTCGGACCAACTTCGGGCAGGGGAATACTCTGCACAACAAGAGGCAGGGTAATCATAGAGAATAATGTTTTTCATAACCTCAAAGGTCCTGCGCTTCTTATTGAAGATGACTGCAATTTCTGGTTTGAATCGGGCTGCACCGAAGAGATAGTGTTCAGAATCAACCGTGTGACAAACTGTGATTACAGTGAAACCTTTGCGGGTGCACCTGCGATAAGATATTCGCCCAAGGTGATGAATGAAAACTCAGAAGAATATGTCCACGGAAAACTGGTTTTATCGGGCAATATTTTTGAAAAAAATATAACAGGGAAGCATCTGATTCATCTTGAATATCTCAGAGAAGCGGAGATAACCGATAACATTTTTGATGCACCTTACGGGATTGAGAAAAAGTGTGTGGGTGAAGTGAAAATAATATAAAATTGATTTGATTTTTTCGAAAATTATGATATAATTAATAAATATTCTATAAAATCGGATATTATTGTTCATATATGCAGGGAGGAATAATTATGTCAAGAATTCTCAAAAAAGCATCGGCGATTCTTATTGTACTGGTCATGCTTTTGAGCGTGATTCCTTTTTCGGGGGCAATTGCGGCTGAAAACGGAGTGTGCGGTGAAAATCTTACATGGTCGCTGAGCAATGACGGTGTGCTCACTGTTTCGGGAAACGGTGAAATGGATAACTATCTTATTTCCAAAGAGCCGTGGTATTCCGTGCGTTCGGAAATCGGAAAAATCATCGTTTCCGAAGGTGTACAGACGGTAGGTAACAGTGCGTTTTACGATTGCTCAAATCTCACTGAAGTTTCTCTTCCCTTGAGCATCGTCGGCATCGGCAGCAACGCTTTTGCTGATTGTGAAAGTCTTGAGGAGATTGTACTTCCCGCAAATCTTAAAGTGATCGGATCAAATGCTTTTTATGCATCGGGAATCAGGAATATTGATATTCCCGCATCGGTAACATCAATCGGCAAGAATGCATTCGGTTGGTGTGATTCTCTTTCTTCAATCTCCGTAAACGAAGGAAACACCGCTTATTCAAGCGATGAAAACGGTGTTCTGTATGATAAAAACAAATCAAGACTTATAAAATATCCATGCGTCTCTCCGGTTAATGATTTTATTATTCCCGGAACAGTTGCGACGGTTGAAGAATATGCGTTTGAAAACGCTTATAATCTCAGAAATATCGGCGTTTCCGCAAGTGTTGAAACAATAGGAGAATTTGCATTCTTTAACGCTTATACCGAAAACATAATTGTTGTGCCCGAAAATAATAATTATTCATCTGACGGTTCGGGAGTTCTTTTTGATAAAAACAAAACAACACTTATCCAGTTCCCTGTTAACAGTAAGCTGACGGGCTATATTATTCCGGAAAGCGTAACAACCATTGCAGACAGCGCATTCCATAACTGCAATTCCATTGAGAACATAACCGTTTCAGGCGGCATAAAAACCCTCGGAGACGAAGTTTTTTATTACTGCGAAAATCTTGAATATATTCATATCCCTGCCGAAACAACGGAAATCGGTGTCGATATCATCGATTATACAACCGCTTATATTTGCTCGGATACCGATAATTGCTATGCAAAAGAATATGCCGATGAAAACGGATATGATTTTGTTGTTTGCGGTGAGCATACGGCAGACAGAGGCGTTATGGCATCGGGCTCATGCGGTGATTATACCGTATGGGTGCTCTATGATGACGGCGAATTGGTGATTTCGGGTTCGGGAGCAATGGGCAGCTATGATGAAGCTGACATTCCATGGACAGAATTTAAAAATGACATAAAAAAAGTAACCGTAAACGAAGGCGTAACAAGTCTTTCGGCATATGCATTCAGTGATTGTGCAAACCTCAAGAACGTTAAGCTTTCAGATACCGTAGCTGATATCGGAGCATATGCATTTGAAAACTGTTCCGTAATCAGGGATATCGTTATTCCTGCAGGAGTGACCTCGGTTAATGCAGATGCTTTTGTCGGCTGCACAAACCTTCTCACTGTAAGATATAACGGTACGGCAGGGGATTGGTGCGGCATTCAGTTCAGAACCGCAGGCTCGAATCCCGCATATTTTGCAGATGAATTCTATATCGGCGGAACTCCCGTTATCGATGTTGTTATTCCCGAGGGAACGGAATCTGTCGGAACTCATACTTTTGCGGGTGTTGAGTCTCTCAAAAATATAGTCTTACCCGAATCTCTCAAGAGCATAAATGCAGGTGCTTTCAGAGAATGTACGGGACTTTCGGAAATAACGCTTCCCGAAAATCTTGAAGCAGTTCAGGTTGAAGCCTTTGCGGGATGTACAGGCTTTGAATATATCCATATTCCCGAATCTGTTAAAACAATTGAAAGAGGAGCAATCCCCGAAACCGTTGATTTCATTTGCTCCGATGCAGAAAATACTGTGGCAAAAGCATATGCCGATGCAAACGGAATTGCGTTCTCATTCTGCGGAAATCACAAAGTTATCGGCGTTTCTCTTCCTGAAATTGCCGAAATCGAAAACAAGTCAACATATCAGCTTGAGGCTGTTATCAATCCCGAAAATCCCACGGATAAAACTCTGACATGGGAATCGGATAACACCTCTGTTGCAAAGGTGGATAAAAACGGTCTTATTACCGCTGTTTCCGTTGGCGAAGCAAATATAACCGTAACAACCAATGACGGCGGATTCACCGCAACCTGCAAGGTTACCGTTGTTCCCAGAGTGTTTGATATCACATGGGTTGTCAACGGTGTGGGTACTGTTCAGAGCTTTGCTGAAGGAGCGGTAATTCCTGCTCCCGAAGACCCCGTCAGAACGGGATATGCATTCAAAGGCTGGTCAACAGACGTTCCTGAAATCATGCCTTCAAGGAATCTCGTGTTCTCTGCAACATGGGAAGCAAATTATTACGATGCAGTATTCAATGCCGAAGGCGGTTCATGGGCAGACGGTTCGGATAAAAAGATTATCAGTTCTCAGTTCGATTCCGAAATTGAAATTCCCGAGGATCCCGCAAGACAGGGTTATTCATTTGCGGGCTGGAATCCCGTTGTCGGAATAATGGATAACATTAACGGCAAGAGCTTTGATGCTGTCTGGGTTGCCGACAGTGACACAACATATAAAGTTGAAACCTACACAATGGGTACAGACGGAAAATATACACTTGAAACAGGTGTTTATGCAGGTGAAACAGATTCGGAAGTAACTGCTGAATATTCGGTTGAAAAAGGTTTTGTTCTCAACTCCGATAAGAGTGTTCTTTCCGGCGTGATTGCAGCGGACGGCTCGCTTGTTCTTGCAGTTTATCTTGACAGAATCAGCTATGAGATTGTTATAAACGGCAAAACGGTTGAGTGCGTTTACGGTCAGCAGATTTCCGAACCCGAAGTAACCTCTGTTCCCGAAGGGCACAGACACAGCGGTTGGTCAGATGAAAACGGTGAAGCCGTTATATTCCCGCTCACAGCCGGCGATAACATTCCCGAGAAAATCAATCCCGTATTCTCGAAGTGTATTTATAAAGTAACATGGAATGTTGACGGTGCAACAACCGAAATTTCATATGAATACGGTGAAACCATCGTTCGGATTCCCGATCCCGTCAAAGACGGATATACATTCACGGGATGGACTCCTGCCGTTCCGTCAGCTATGCCCGCATATGATATAACATTTACTGCTGTTTTTGATAAGAACTCATATACCTGCGCTGACTGCGGAGACGTATTTGATGATGAAACGGAGTATAATGAGCATATCGCATATGAACAGGCAAAGAAAAATGTCAGAATTTCAATAAAAAACAATCCCGGTACTGCAAAAATCAAATTCGGTGAAACCATAAAACTGACTGCCGTAACTACCGCAAATATTGAAGGCACAAAGATTTTCTGGTATGTTGACGGCGAAAAGCAGGGTGAGGGCGAATCCTTCAGCCTGACTTTTGAAAGCGGCACAAAAACCGTAAGCGTCAGGATTGTTGATGAAAACGGAAATCCTCTTAAGGATGCAAGCGGAAATGAGATTTCAGACGAACAGCAGGTAAATGTAAATTCATGCTTCTGGCAGAAAATAGTATCATTCTTTAAAAATCTTTTCAGAATGAACAGAACGGTAGTTCAGTCTGTTTTCACAAATATATTTTAAAATAGAATCCGCCTTATCTGAATCGAACAGATGAGGCGGATTTTGTGCAATTTTAGCGATATAATTGTTTTTATATAAATAAAGTATTGATTTTTTATTAATATTTGTTATAATAAATTCGATTATAAATTATTATTTGTGTTAATAGGTCTGATTGCCACAAACAGTAATTTAAGATACGGTTCAAGGAGACATTTTCGGAAATGGAACAGAAAAAAAACAATGCTAATTTAAAAGACTATTATGTTATTGACCTTGTTCACATTGCAAAGTATATTCTTCACAGAATATGGGTTGTTGCACTTTCGGGTGTTCTTGCGGCGGCAATAGCTTTTTCATTTGCGGCATTTTTTATATCGCCAACATATTCATCTTCAATCATGCTTTATGTAAATAACAGTTCGTTCACTGTCGGCGACCTCGGATTCAGCATCAGCTCATCTGAAATCAGTGCGGCACAGAGTCTCGTTAAAACATACACAGTTCTTCTTAAGAACAGAACAACTCTCGAAAAAATCATCGACGATACCAAGGTTAATTATACATGGGAAGAGCTTTATGAAAAAATTGAGGCGGCTCCGGTTAATGAAACCGAAATCATGGAAGTTACCGTAACAACAAACGACCCTTATGAGTCAGAAAAAATTGCAAACGGAATTGCAAAAATCCTTCCCAAGCGTGTTTCCGAAATTGTTGAGGGAAGCTCAATGGAGGTTGTTGATTCAGCGATAGCCAACACCAAAAAGGTTGCACCGAGCATAACCAAATATACCGTAATCGGATTTATTCTCGGTATTCTTATTTCGGCAGCCGTGCTTGTTGTTCTTTCGATGCTTGACAGCACAATTCACGACGAAGAATATATTCTCAATAACTACGGTTATCCCATTCTTGCAAAAATTCCTGATTTGCTTGAAACGGGAACAAAGAAGTATTCCTATTATAACAGCTACCAGAAATCCAATTGAAGTTAGAGGAATTTAGATATGAGTAGAAAGAAAAGTAATTTGTTCTCGGCCTCCGAGAACAAAAAAACATTGCATAAAAATCTTGAATTTACGGCGGTTGAGCAGTATAAGCTTCTCAGAACAAATCTTTCGTTTACTTTGCCTGAAGGTGAAAACTGCTCCATAATCGGTGTAACAAGTGCTATGAGAGGCGAGGGAAAAAGTACAACAGCAGTAAATCTCTCCTATGTTATGGCGGAAAGCGGCAAGAAAGTTCTCCTTATTGACGGCGACCTCAGAATTCCCAGTATAGCAAAGAAGATGGATCTCAAGAATGATTTCGGTCTTTCCGATTTGCTCCGAGGCGCAACAACCGTTCAGATGAGTTCATTCAAAGTTCCCGACTATAACAATTGGTACATAATGCCGTCTGGTGCTCTTCCTCCGAATCCTTCTGAGCTTATGGGTTCGGCAAGAATGAAAAATGTTCTCCGTACTCTTGCAGAAAACTTTGATTGCATTATTATTGACCTTCCTCCCGTAAATCTTGTTTCGGATGCGCTGGCGGTCTCAAAGTACATCAGCGGCATGGTTATTGTTGTCAGAGCGGATTACACAGAGAAGAAAGAGCTGGAGTCATGCTTCAGACAGCTTGATCTTTCAGATGTAAATGTTCTCGGCTGTGTTATCAATGATGATAAAATGGGTAAGGGCTCTTACAGCAAATACAAATACAGAAAGTACTACAAATATTATAAATCCTACGGTGATAATTTTAAACTGCTTTCGGATATAACCAATAAAAAAGCTGAAAAAGCCGAAGAACCTGCAGAAGAAAAGAAAAGCAAATCCAAAGAAACAAAGAGTGAGGCAGAAAACAGTATAAACGAAGATACAGCTCGTGATGAGAATGTAAACGAAACTCACGAAACAGAAAATACTGTTCCCGAATCGGAAGAAAACACTGCCCCGGATGAAAATGCCGTACCTGAGCAGGAACAGAAAAAGAAAAAATCAAGAAAAAAGTAAGAAGGTGAGTGTATGATTGATTTTCATTCACATATCCTTCCGGAAATGGATGACGGAAGCCGCAGTGCAGGAGAAAGCGTAAGGATGCTTAAATCTCTTGCAAGCCAGGGGGTAACAAAGGTTATCGCAACACCCCACTTCTATGCAAATGATGAGTCTGTACGGGAATTTCTGATCCGCCGTCAGATTTCATATCAGAAGCTTTCAATAGGTTTATCCGCAGGAATGCCTGAAATTCTGCTCGGAGCAGAGGTTAAATACTACGGTGGGATAGGGCATCTCAAGGAGCTTGACTATCTGTGCATTCAGAACTCCCGTCTGTTGCTTCTTGAAATGACATCAAACAGATGGACGGAATATACGCTCAGAGAAATAGCTGAGCTGTCAAGCGGCAGAAACATAATTCCGGTTCTTGCCCATGTTGAAAGATATCTCGGATTTCAGCATCCCGAAACAATCCGCAGGCTTGTTGACAGCGGAGTAATGATGCAGGTTAACGCAAGCTTTTTTGACGGAATATTCCACGGTGTCAGGGCATTGAATATGTTAAGAAAAAACCGTATTCACTTTATCGGAACAGATTGCCACAATATGACCGACAGACCGCCCGATTTACTTAATGCGGTAAATACAATCCGTAAAAAGTTCGGCAATGATTTTGCGGATTCGTTTACAAATTATGCGAATAATTTTATCAGATAAAATCAAAATCGAAAGGAAGAATTTTTATGAAAAAGATTTTAGCAGTATGTCTCGCACTCATCATGGTTGTTTCGGCAGGTGTTTTTGCCTATGCAAAGGGCGGATTCATCGCAAGCCCCTCAGGCAATTCGGCACCCATCATCATTGAAGTTACCTATGATGATATTCTCTCATGTAAACCCAAGGTTGTTGTAACCGCATATTCAGATCGCGGAACACTTGATGATGACAAAGAGGAAGATATGAATGAAGCATATGATGAAATCGCTTCAAACAAGGATCTTACCATTCTCTGGCCCTTCCTCAAGGAGGTTGCAATCTCAAAGAGTCTTAATCCCTTCTACTTTGCAGTAAGCGATCTTTTTGATATCAGTGCATATCACACATTGCCTCATGATTATTGCGGCAGAATTACAATCAGACTTTCATCAGAAACTCTCAGCAGATTCGTTGCCCTTGTTCACCGTACAGCTTCGGGTGAATGGGAGCTTATTCCCAATGTTATTCTTGACGTTGCAGAAGAAACAATTACATTCTCGATCAATGACCTGTCACCCTTTGCGATCGTTGTTGATACTTCGGCAGAGGATGTTCCCGATACAGGTAACCCTCTTCTTACCTACATCCCTGCAGCAATTATGGTTGTTTCAGGTGCAGCTCTTCTCGGTGTTCTTGTAAGCCTTAAGAGGAAAAAGCAGGAAGCATGAGTAAACATTATTCGGCAAAAGAAAAAAGAATAAGAAACACAAAGTATGCGGCAATAGTGCTTGCTGTCATACTTGTGATTTCTGCGATGTTTTTCCTGCTCAGTCTCTGGGAAAACCGTCAGGCATATTTCCCTGAGCAGGAAGCAATTGCAGGTGAAAACTTCAGATATAAGGGCGATGAATACAAACTCAGGGATGAGATTGAAACAGTTCTTGTTCTCGGCCTTGATAAGTTTGAAGGTGCAGATGAAGAATCATATAATAACGATAAGCAGGCAGACTTTCTGATGCTTTTTGTTCTTGACCATAAGAATTCAAGCTGTACCGCTCTGCACATAAACAGAGATACAATTGCCGAAATGGCTGTTCTGGGTGTTGCGGGTGACAAAATCGGAACTGTTGAAAAACAGATTGCTCTTGCTCACACTTACGGCAACGGAAAGGAAGTCAGCTGCAGAAATACTGCAGATGCGGTTTCCGATATGCTTATGGGCGTATCTGTTGACCACTATGTTTCGGTAACGATGGATGCCGTGGCAGTCTATAACGACCTTCTCGGCGGCATAGAGCTTACTGTTCTTGATGATTTTGCAGGTATCGATGATATGCTTGTAAAGGGCGAAACGGTAACTCTTATGGGCGAGCATGCTCTCAATTATGTTCGTACAAGGAAGGGTCTCGACAACAGCACCAACGCAAGGCGAATGGTTCGTCAACGTCAGTATCTTGAAGCGCTTTACGCTAAATCCGTTGAGTGCATAAATAATGATGACAGCTTTATTGTTGATGCAGGAATGAAGCTTTCCGAGTATATTGTTTCCGATTGCAGTGCAAACAGTCTTCAGGCTCTTGCAGAACAGATAACGGGATATCAGTTTGTTGAAATCTGTGAGCTTGACGGTAATATCATTGTCGGTGATGAACACATGGAGTTTTATCCCGATGATAAATCAATCGAAGAAACAGTTGTCAGGCTTTTTTATGAAATTACAGAATAAAGAATTTCAATTATTGTGAGAGGAGGAATATAACGGTGAACGGTTCAGAAAAGGTTCAGAAGGTTACGGTAACCCCGAAGCCCGTTTATGATTTTTTTAAAAGAGTTTTTGACATCGTTTTTTCTCTTCTTGCAATGATTGTGCTTATTATTCCTTTTTTTATTATATCATTAATTATAGTAATCGACAGTCCGGGAGCTTCACCCGTTTATGTTCAGAAAAGAGTAGGCAAAAACGGAAAAGAGTTCAGGTTCTATAAATTCAGATCAATGGTTCCCAATGCAGAATCGATGCTTGATACATTACTTGAGCAGAATGAAATGGACGGTCCCGCTTTCAAAATGAAGGATGATCCGAGAATAACCCGTTTCGGAAAGTTTATCCGTCGTTCTTGTATAGATGAGCTTCCTCAGATCTGGAACATATTAAAGGGTGATATGAGTTTTGTCGGTCCGAGACCTCCTCTTCCCCGTGAAGTTGCAATGTATGATGAATATCAGATGCAAAGGCTGTCGGTTATTCCGGGCCTTACCTGCTACTGGCAGGTACAGCCCCAGAGAAATAACATCTCATTCGATGATTGGATGAAATGCGATTTGCGTTACATAGAGGAACGCAGTCTGAAAACCGATATTATAATTATACTTAAAACCGCAGGTGCGGTTTTTGGTATGGAGGGTGAATAACGTGACACCGGAAAATAACGGTAATCTGCGAATAGCCATGCTTGGCCATAAAAGAATCCCCTCGAGAGAGGGCGGAGTGGAAATAGTTGTTGAAGAGCTTTCAACAAGAATGGCAGAGCTTGGACATGATGTTACCTGCTTCAACAGAAAGGGGCATCATGTTAGCGGAGAGGAGTTTGATTCAGAGCTTCTTTCGGAATATAAAGGAGTTAAAATCAAAAGAGTTTTTACCGTTCAGAAAGGTGGACTTGCTGCCGCTACATCGTCGCTTTTTGCGTCGTTGAAGGCGGCTTTTGGCAAATTTGACGTTGTTCATTTTCATGCAGAAGGTCCTTGTGCAATGCTCTGGCTTCCGAAAATGTTCGGCAAAAAGTGTGTTGCAACCATTCACGGGCTTGACCATCAGCGTGCAAAATGGGGCAGGTTTGCATCGTGGTACATTCTTTTCGGAGAAAAATGTGCCGTAAGGTTTGCTGACGAAATAATAGTGCTGAGTGAAAATGTTCAGAACTATTTCAAGGAAAAGTATAACCGTGAAACAGTGTTTGTTCCGAACGGAATAACTCGTTCGCAAAATGAAAAAGCAGAAGAGATAACCGAAAAATTCTCTCTGAAAAAAGATGATTACATTTTATTTCTCGGCAGAATTGTTCCCGAAAAGGGTCTTTCATATCTTGCAGAAGCATTCAGAAATGTAAAAACCGAAAAAAAACTTGTCATTGCGGGCGGAGCTTCGGATACCGCAGAGTTTGAAAAAGAACTGAAGAAATCTGCATCGGAAGACAGCCGTATGGTTTTTACCGGTTTTGTTCAGGGCAAAATCTGGAGAGAGCTTTACAGTAACGCATATATATACGTTCTTCCTTCAGATGTGGAAGGGATGCCTCTGAGTCTGCTCGAGGCTATGAGTTACGGCAACTGCTGCCTGACATCCGATATTCCCGAGTGTTCATCGGTTATGGGTGAATACGGTGTAACATTCAGAAAAAGCGATGTTTCGGATTTAACCGAAAAGCTTCAGTATCTGTGTGATAATCCCGGGATTATCGCAGAATTCAAATCAAAAAGTGCAGATTATGTCTGCAACAAATTTAATTGGAACGATATCGTTAACAAAACGTTGGATATATACAGATAA
>JAZSCL010000255.1:0-8755 GCA_045602905.1 Acutalibacteraceae bacterium | reverse complement strand
ATAACGGGAATGCCCGTGCCCATTGCAAAAATCCACCACTTTGTGGAGACCGCCTGTGTGCCGATGGCTTTGCCCTGAATATAGCCTATGCGCTTCATCATAAAATTCTGGATTGACGTCATTGCTATGCCCTGCAGCTTTGTTACAAGGCCTCTTGCAACGCCCGTCATTGCCTCTGCACGGTAGCCGTTTTTCCATTCGCAATAGTCCATGGATTCGTTCAGAATTTCATCGGGGATAACCTTTCGCAGACCGTAAACGCACATTTCAAAGACTTCTTCAACCGCCAGCAGCGGCAGCATTACCCATTTATTCTTATAAAGTCCCTTCTTTGCGCCGCCGATTGAACCCACGCCGAAAACAACGAGCCAGCACATATCCGTCCATATATCCTCAAGAATCCAGATAGCTTTGGTTGATAACCGCTTGCGCAGCGGAGCAATGAACGCATAGCTGATTGTTGTTACGGGCGATGCAGGTATGCCGACGATGGTCTGATAGGTTGCCGAGCCGAGAACGTCAATGAAATAGTTGACTCTGCTCTTTTTGACTGCAAAGCCTGCAAGGAATTCCGAAAGAGTGTAAAGTAAAATCGGTCTGTTTGTAACAATTGCTTTAAGACCCTGCACAATGCTCGGTTTTTCAATGGTTTGCGTTACTCTTTCCTGCGTTATGCAGATAAAGAAAAATGACATTGCGCAGCTTATGACAGCCGTTCCCACGCCGAAGCCGATAAAAAGGTTCTGGCTTTTCCACGCAACCACGTTGTTATTGACAAGGTCAATCAGAACGCCGAACAAAAGCTCGGGAATCTGAGCGCCGAAATAGCCTGCAAGAAGCTTTGCCGAGGTTATCAGACCCGTTCTTTCCAGCGGGTCAGGCGTTATGGTTGACATAAAGCCTGCGCTTGCGATTGAGGTGAAAGTGCCTGCCGTTTCGCAGATGATTGAAAAAACGGCATAAAAGGTCAGCTTTGCAACGTTGGTTGTGCTTGTGCCGCTGAACAAAACAGGCAAAAACCAATACCACAGGCCGAGAATCGTGAGCGGAATCTTGCCCAGAAGTATGTAGGGCTTGAACTTGCCCCAGCGGGTTCTTGTTCTGTCAACAAGAACGCCGATGAACGTGTCGTTGATTGTGTCCCATATGCCCGAAAACAAACCGAACAGCGCAAGGAAGTCAAAATCAATCTTAACAACGTCATAGATAAATCGTTCCTTGAAGTTATCAATGTTAAAGGTTACCGAGGCTTCGTTCAGAATATAGCCAATGCGCTCCTTATTGCCTATATATCGCCTGTTGCGCATAAGCGGATTTTTGACGCCTTTTTCGTAGTCAATCATCAATGCCGCACCCTGCTGTTCTTCAGCGGTGAGAGTTGTTTTTTCTTCCACGAGGCACCTCCTCTGCATTTTATTTTTCAATTATACCATATTAATTCAATATATTCAATATATTTTAGTAAAAGTATACAAAATAAACAAGCACAAACAGCGTAACAAAATCCACGGCAACGCCCTTACTCGTTTAATTCGCAATTCGTAATTCGCAATGCGCAATTATTGGTTGTGAATTTACAATGTAGGGGCGACGATTCGTCGCCCGTGGATTCAGGCAAATATCGCAGCTATCCGTGATGTTGAATAATACCAACAAAATCGGGGTAGGGGCGGATATCATCCGCCCGAAACGGGCGATTCGTGAATCGCCCCTACGAAAACATCACTGTAATTCGGCAAGTTATATTGCTACGCAGTTTGTTTTGCAACACCGTAGGGACAGCCCTTGCGGCTGTCCGAAAAACAGTTTGCAAAAACGGGCGGTTGACAGCCGCAATAACAGCAAATTTTCAGTTGCAACAGCAAATCAGGGAGGGTCTGTGCGCCCTCCCGTTTTTTAGGAGTGGTTTTATGGAGCTTTTTGAAAAAACGCTTGAAAAAAATTACGTCTATGAGGGCAAAATCATAAACGTTCGCAAGGATAAGGCGGCTCACCTTGACGGCACGGAATGCGTGCGTGAGGTTGTTGAGCATAACGGAGGAGTCTGCGTTGCGCCGCTGACGGATAACGGCGAGCTGATTTTTGTGCGCCAGTTCAGATATCCTTACGGCGAGGTCGTTCTTGAACTGCCTGCAGGCAAGCTTGAAAAAGGCGAGCCTGATTATGACGCAGGCAAGCGTGAGCTTGAGGAAGAAACAGGCACTGTCGGCGGAAAATACTATGATTTGGGCAAATTTTATCCCACTCCCGGCTACTGCGGAGAGATAATCCACCTCTATGCCGCATCGCAGCTTCAGTCAACGCAGATGCACCTTGACGAAGACGAATATCTTGAGGTTGAGAAAATTCCTCTTGATAAAGCGGTTGACATGGTGCTTGCAGGAGAAATTCCCGACGGAAAAACTCAGACTCTCATCATGAGAGTTGCGGAAATGGTGCGCAGAGGAATTATAGAGGTGGGCAAATGAAAAAAATAATTCTTGCATCGGCGTCGCCCCGAAGAAGAGAGCTTCTGACCACAGCAGGTGTTGAATTTGAGGTCTGCGTGAAAGAAGTTGACGAGAGCATTCCTGAGGGCACAGACCCCGTTGAGGCGGCAAAGATGACTGCAGCCAAAAAGGCTCTTGCCGTTGCGGAAGATAAAAAAGACTGCATCGTTATCGGCGCAGATACAATTGTTGTTGCAAACAAAAAAATCCTCGGAAAGCCCAAGGATAAAGAGGATGCAATCTCAATGCTGTCAATGCTTTCAGGCGTTGAACACGAGGTTGTGACGGGTGTCTGCATTGTTAAAAACGGTGTTCCCGAAAGCTTTGCGCAGGTGAGCAGGGTTAAGTTTTATGAGCTTGCCGCAGAGGAAATCGAAAGCTATGTTGAAACGGGCGAGCCTATGGACAAGGCGGGCAGCTACGGAATTCAGGGCAGGGGCTGTACCCTTGTTGAACGCATAGAAGGCGATTATTTCAACATCGTCGGCCTCCCCGTTGCGGAGGTAGTCAGAAGAATAAGGAAATAACAAAACCCTCGGTGCGTAACCGAGGGTTAATTTTATTTCAAAGGTCTTTCTTCATCAGACAAACCGAGAATGTAGTCGGCAGAAATGTTATAAAACAAAGCTAAACGCTTTAATTTTTCACCGCTGATATCTGCTTTTCCCGTTTCAATTTTGCTGTATTGCTGTTGGGTTGTGTTAATAACCGTTGCAATTTCAGATTGTGTGAAATCACGGTCTTCTCTCAAATCCCTGATTCTGTTCATAAAACCCGCTCCTTTTATTTTATTATAGCTTACATCTGAAAGGTGTATTGACAATTACATCTGATAGGTGTAAGATATCAATAAAATACATCAATAAGGTGTAAGGAGTGGAAAAATGGAAGAAAAGTTGAAATTTACAGATGCAGAGATTTTTATGTTTAATGTGACCCGGCTCAGAAAAAGACACGGATTAACAAAGAAAGAAATGGCAAAAACTCTCGGCATAAGTGTCGGAACATTGAACAAAATTGAAAAAGGTGAATTACCTCCGAGAATGAGTGTTGAAATTGTTTTTAATATTTATCAACATTTCGGCATTCACCCCAAAAATCAGTTTGTGAAATTAACAGAATAATATCTGTTATTTATTATCTGTTCAATATTCTCTATTATCTGAAAAAATTCCCCGATTCGCTGTGGAATCGGGGATAATTTTTATTTATAATCCTTCATGTATTCGCCGTGGGCTTCGATAAGCTCATCAACCATTGCTTTGATTTCGTCAATTGAAAGCTCTGCGGCGGTGTGAGGTTCAAGCATTGCAGCCATGTAGATATCCTCTTTCTTCTTTGTGACTGCTGCGTTGATTGTAAGAAGCTGTGCGTTGATGTTTGTCTGGTTCATCGCCGCAAGCTGAACGGGAAGTCTGCCCACATGGCAGGGATGGATTCCGTTGCCGTCGATAAGGCAGGGAACTTCAACGCAGGCATCTGCGGGAAGGTTGTCGATAAGACCCGTGTTCAGCACGTTGCCGCCGATCTTATAGGGATTGCCCGTAACGAGAGCTTCCATGATATATGATGCATATTCTCCCGAACGCTCGTGAGTGATTTTGCCGTTGTTGAGAATGTTTTCCTTCTCTGCCTTCCAGCCTGCAATCTGATTGACACAGCGGCGGGGATATTCGTCAAGAGGAATGTTGTATCTGTCGATAAGCTCGGGGTATTTTGACTTGATGTAGAAGCAGTTGTATTCGGCGTTATGCTCGCTGGATTCGGTGCAGTAGTAGCCGAAATTCTTGATATATTCAAATCTTACCATATCGCTGTGCTTTTCGTTTGCATTCTTCTCTGCGGCACGGCGGCGGATTTCGGGATAGAGGTCGTTGCCGTCTTTATCCTGAATTTCAAGCAGCCAACCCATGTGGTTGATGCCTGCGATAAGCTCTTTTCTGCCCTCAAGCTTATCTTCCATGCCGAGACTTCTGAGCAAATCTCTTGAACAGCTCTGAACGCTGTGGCAAAGACCGATAGTTTTAACTTTGGTGTATCTCTGCATATATCCCGAAAGGATTGACATGGGATTTGTGTAGTTGAGGAACCATGCATTGGGGCACACTTCTTCCATATCATCTGCAAAATCCTTGAGAACGGGAATGGTACGCAGACCTCTCATGATACCGCCGATGCCGAGGGTGTCTGCGATTGTCTGGCGCAGACCGTATTTCTTGGGAACTTCAAAGTCGATGATTGTGCAGGGGTCATAAAGACCGACCTGAATTGCGTTAACAACGAAGGTTGCATCTCTGAGAGCGTCTTTTCTGTTTTCAACTCCGCAGTATTTTTCAATCTTACAGCGGTTTTCGTTGACATTCTTGTTAAGTGCACTGAGGATTATGTAGCTGTCTTCGAGTCTTTCTGCGTCGATATCGTAAAGAGCGATAGTGCTGTCGCGAAGAGCAGGTGTGCACATACAGTCGCCGATAACGTTGCGTACAAAAACGGTGCTTCCTGCACCCATGAAGGTTATTTTCATAATTTTCTCTCCTTTTTATGAGATTGTATTTTCAATATATCACAGCGAAAACCAATTTACAATATATAAATGTATATAATTTCGACGATTTGGATAAAAAAATCAAAAAAATAAAAATTTTTTTATTTTTGTTGCAACAATTTTGAAACTCTGCAACACTTATATAACGTGAGGGGGACAAAACCGCACAATATATAAGATGGTAGTACACCGCACGCCGACAGCCTCTCTTGCTCAATGTATATGTCGGCGTGCAACACCAAAAACGGAGGACAAAAAAATGTTAGTATTTGCATCAATCGTAATGGGACTCACAATTTCAACAGTAGTGCTTATGGCAAAAGACGAAAACACGGTAATCGCTTAAGAATTTCAGGGGGAAACAAAAATGACAGCTTTAATTATCACATCCGCATTCTTCGCACTGACAACAGCTTTTTCCGCAGTTGCAATCTGCACGGCGAAGGTTATGTAAAATGCAGAGTTCAAAGTGCAAAGAGAAAAGTTAACGGCTTGAACGGTAAAAATCTGTTCAAGCCGTTTTTTCTTATCCTTCAATCACCTGGATATCAATCGGTGATGCGAAAATCGCACTGAGCTGTGCCCAGTCAAATTCGCAGACATAAACTCCCGTAAGAGACGGGTCAACAGTGGATTTGTTGAAATAAAATGCCATGCCGTTTTCCGTGAGATAGAAGTTGCTGACGGAAAAGTTTTCGTTGAAAGCTCCGAGAGTTTCTTCCGTCATGGCAGAGGGGTTGTTGGGATAAAAATTCTGCATTGCCATGGGTTTTATAAGACCGTCAACCAGCATTGACTGATAATCCTCTTCGGAAAAATCCGCAACCGCAAACTGAAGCGCCGAGCAGGGTGCGCCCTGTGCAAGGTCAAAGCATTTTGTTATGTATGCAGGCTCGCCAACACCGCCCGAATAGGAAAGAGAATCCTTGATGAGGAAGCAGGTAAACCTGCCGTCGCTGTAGGTTGTTTCAAAAGCGATATGGTTTTTCCACGGCTTATCGGTTTCAAGATAATCCATTGAATTTGCCGCATTTTTTATGTTGTTTCCGGCTTTTTTGCAGGCTTCTTCAAATATCTCAAAAGAAACCTTGTTAAGATAATCCTTGACGGCACTGTTTTCGTATTCCGAAATTTCGGGAATAACAACATCAACAACATAAACGATTCTGCCGTTTTCATCGGTAAAATCCTTGTGGTGGCTCTGCTCTTTTATTACGGGCGGAGCAATGGTTGTTGTGGTTGAGAAAGCATCTGTGTCTTTTTTTGTTTTGCACGATGCAAAGCAGAAAATAAGAACGAACACCAAAAATATACTAAGGAATTTTTTCATATTATCAGTCCTTTCTTCCTACATTATATATATATCTTCTCTTTCAATCAAGACGGAAAATATTAATTTTTATTGCAATTTTTTCTGACATCATATAGAATAAACCTGAAAGGAGCGATAACATGAAAAACATTCTCAATGCTCAATGGATAAAAAGCCCCAAAACCGCACTTTACAAAGAACTATATTTCACAAGAAAATTTGATATTGATAAAGATTTGGTGTCAGCAAGTCTCGAAATAACCGCCCTCGGTGTTTATTTTGCCGAAATCAACGGTCAGAGAGTGGGAAACGACATCTTTGCACCCGGCTGGACATCTTATCACAAGCGTCTGCAGGTTGAAACATACGATGTAACCGACCTTATAAAGAATAACAATGAAATCAAGGTCTGCGTTGCACCCGGCTGGAAGGGATATAATCATTTCAGCAAAAACGGAAGCGACACCTGTCTCGGTCAGAATGAAACGGCTATGCTCTGCGCTCTGACAATGGAATTCGCAAACGGCGAAAAACGAATCATCACCAGCGGAAGCGACTGGAATTGCGAATTCGGCAAAAATGTTTACACTCATTTCTACAACGGCTATATCTATAACCCCGCTTTTGTTGACGTTATGCCCGTGAAGGCAATAATCTTCCCCCATGATAACGGAATTCTGCTTGACCGTCAGGGAGAAAGAATCATCGAAAACGAGCGTCTTGAAGCAAAGGAAATCATCATCACTCCCAAGGGCGAAACCGTTATCGATTTCGGTCAGAATATGACGGGATATGTTGAATTCAGAATCAAGGGCAACAAGGGCGAAAGAGCTGTTATCAGCCATGCAGAGGTGCTTGACGCAGATGGCAATTTTTACACCGAAAATCTCAGAAGCGCAAAGGCTCAGGCAATTTTTGTTTGCGACGGAAAAGAGCATATCCATAAAGCTCAGCACAATTTCTTCGGCTTCCGCTACATAAGACTCGAAAACTGGAGCGATGAAGTTAAAAAAGAAAACTTCACCGCCGTTGTTGTTCATTCCGAATTGAAGCGCACGGGTTATTTTGAATGCTCCGACGAAAGAGTCAACAAGCTCTTCTCGAATATCATCTGGGGTCAGAAGGGCAACTTCCTTGACGTGCCCACAGACTGTCCTCAGCGTGACGAGCGTCTCGGCTGGACAGGTGATGCTCAGGTTTTCGTTAAAACCGCATCGTATAACTTCGATGTTGAAAGATTTTTCATCAAATGGCTCTCCGACCTCAGAGCCGACCAGACCGATTGGGGCACAATTCCCTCTGTTATCCCCAATGTTTTCAGTGTGGATGACAGTTGCTCCTCTGCTTGGGCGGATGCTTCAACAATCTGTCCGTGGCAGATTTATCAGACCTATAACAACAAACAGATTATCGAAGATTCTCTTCACTCGATGAAAGAATACATTGAATTCATCGAAAGCAGAAGCGATAACGGTATCTGGAGCAGAAGCTGGCATTTCGGCGACTGGCTCAACCTTGACGGAAGCAGTCCCGAAGACTGCTCAAACGGCACGGAAAAGAGCCTTATCGCAACCGCATACTATATTTATTCAAGCAACATCCTTATCAAATCCATGGAGCTTTTCGGAGAGGATGCTTCGGAGTTAAAGGCAAAAAGAGAGAAGTCAATTGAGGCATTCCGCCGTGAATTCATGGAAAACGGCAGAATCAAGCCTGAATTCGCAACTCAGACTGCCTGCGTGCTTGCAGTGCATTTCGGAATCAGCGATGACATCGCGGAAACAGCAAAGCAGCTCAACGAGCTTGTTACCGAATGCGGACACCTCAAAACCGGCTTCGTAGGTACTCCTTATCTGCTTCATGCCCTGAGCAACAACGGTTATGAGGAAACTGCTTACAGTCTCCTTCTCCGTGAGGAATATCCCTCATGGCTCTTCTCTGTTAAAATGGGCGCAACAACCATATGGGAGCACTGGGACAGCGTGCGTGAAGACGGCACAATGTGGAGCACATCAATGAATTCCTTCAACCACTATGCATACGGAAGCGTTGCAGACTGGCTTTACGGTGTTGCGGCAGGAATCAACATCGACGAGGCAAAGCCCGGATTTGAGCACATCATCATCAGACCCGTTACGGATTCAAGGCTTTCCTATGTTAACGCAAGCATCGAAACACGCATGGGTGTTGTTAAATCAGGCTGGAAAACCGAAAACAACAAGACCGTCTACAGCGTTGAAATCCCCGAGGGTGCAACCGCAACCGTTATCATCGGCGGAAAAACAACCGAAATCGGCGCAGGCAAATTTGAATTCTGACTTTATTTTGGCAAATCAACCAAAAATCCAATGTCTTTTTAGTTGGTTTTGTTATCTTTAAAAAGCATTTAAATAGTGCTATAATGTATAT
>JAZSCL010000254.1:0-13958 GCA_045602905.1 Acutalibacteraceae bacterium | reverse complement strand
TACACAACAGCGAAGCTTTTTGCAAGAGAAAAGAGCAGATTTTTTTAAAAATTTTTTGAATTTATTGTGAATTCTGCTCATATTTTATTGATATTTACCAAATTTTACACATTTTCGCCTGTCAAATACCATTTTTCTCTTGATGCTTTAAAGACATAAAATCCGTAAATATTAACAAATTCTGCCCGTCTGTTTTGTCAATTATGCGAGCGTTTTTCGGCATACATAAAAATTGCCGCAAAGCTTTGTGTAATTTTGATGACAGCTTTCAAGCAGAATTATTATCGTTTTCCGGCAAAAATACGGCAACGTTTTTTGTTGATTTTGCCGATTTTTATATGTGTTATCCGTCTGCTTTCAAGGCATACTAAAACGGGAATTTGCGTGCGTTTCAAAGCCGAAAAGTTAATGCTGAAGCTTGCAAAACCACACTGCAAATAAGGAATTTAAAAAAATTTTACTTTTTTTGTATTTAGGTCTTTTCAAACGAGAAAAAAGGTGCTATAATTCCTTGGAATGGAATATTGAATATAACTTTTTGTTTTTGTATAAATAAATTTCAGAGTGAAAGAGGGAGAGCATTGGAGAAGATTATCATCGACGGCGGAACTCCGCTTCGTGGCGAAGTTGAAATCAGCGGCGCAAAGAATGCCGCTCTCGCCATCATCCCTGCCGCAATCCTTTCGCAGGACGTCTGCGTTATCGAAAACCTTCCCCTGTCAATCAGTGACGTTAACTATATGATGAAGATTCTTCATCACCTCGGCGCAAAGGTCAGGGTTCTCAATAAACACACAATCGAAATCGACTCACGCTGTGTCAATTCATACGTTATTTCTCACGATATGACGAAGCACCTGCGTGCATCATATTATTTCATCGGTGCACTTCTCGGCAGATTCTCAAGAGCAAAGGTTGCAATGCCCGGCGGATGCTATCTCGGTGCAAGGCCCATCGACCAGCACATCAAGGGCTTTGAACTTCTCGGAGCTAATGTTTCCGTTGAGGATAACGCAATTGTTGATGCCAAAGCAGACAAGCTCATCGGAAGCCCCATTTATCTTGATATGGTTTCTGTCGGCGCAACTGTCAACATCATGCTCGCCGCTGTAAAGGCAGAAGGCTTGACAATCATCGAAAACGCCGCAAAAGAGCCTCATATCGTTGACCTTGCAAACTTCCTTAATTCAATGGGAGCGGATGTAAGAGGCGCAGGTACAGATGTTATTAAAATCAGAGGCGTTGAACAGCTTCACGGTTGCACATATTCAATCATCCCCGACCAGATTGAGGCAGGCACATACATGGTAGCTGCTGCCGCAACCTACGGCGATGTTCTTATCAAAAATGTTATTCCCAAGCACCTTGAATCAATCTCAACAAAGCTCATCGAATGCGGTGCAATTGTTGAAGAGTTTGACGACGCAGTAAGAGTATCCCTTGATAAAAGACCCGGAAAGTGCAACATCAAAACCATGCCTCATCCCGGATTCCCGACTGATATGCAGCCTCAGATGGCGGTGCTTCTTGCTCTCGCAGAGGGTACAAGCATTATTTCCGAAAGCATCTGGTCCAACAGATTCAAATATACCGAACAGCTCAACAGAATGGGTGCAAACATCAAAGCCGACGGTCAGCTTGCCGTTGTTCAGGGTGTTGAACAACTCAAAGGTGCGCCCGTCAAGGCAGACGATCTCCGTGCAGGTGCCGCAATGATTATTGCAGGTCTTGCCGCAACCGGCACAACCGAAATTGAAGACATTCTTCATATCGACAGAGGATATGAGGATGTTGTTGTGAAGTTCAAGGGTCTCGGTGCTGATATCAAGCGCACCTATTTTCCTGAACCCGATGCGCTCACCACAGCAGGTTGATTTACAAAATATAATGTATATAATAAAAGCGGACTGTTCTCGATTGAACAGCCCGCTTTAAATTAAGAAGGATAAATTATGGCAAAGTTTTGTTCTCTTTATTCATCAAGCAGCGGAAACTGCACATACATCGGCACTTCCCACGGCGGTATACTTATCGATATCGGAGTCAGTGCAAAACGCACTGAAGCCGCACTCAACGGCATCGGAGTTGACCCATCCTCCATCGAAGCGATTTTTGTAACTCACGAACATACCGACCATGTGAACGGAATCCGTGTTTTTGCACAGAGATACGGCACTAAAATCCTCGCTTCCGACGGCACTCTTGCAGGCATGGATGAACTGGGTGTATTAACGGCCAAAACCCATGCCTATGTTATGCCCGAAAACGGAATAGAGGCAGGCGGAATGTTTATCCGTTCATTCAGAACACCTCATGACAGCCGTGAAAGCACGGGATATTCAATCGTCACCTGTGACAGCAAAAGAATATCAGTTGCAACCGATATAGGCTGCATGAACGACACCGTTATGAATGCAATCTACGGCAGCGACCTTGTTCTGCTTGAATCCAATCATGATGTGGGTATGCTTCAGAACGGTCCGTATCCGTATTTTCTCAAGCAGAGAATACTCTCCGACAGAGGACATCTTTCCAACGAAAACTGCGCAAAAACTGCCGTAAGACTCATGGAATCGGGAACAACACGCTTTGTTCTGGGGCATTTAAGCAAAGAAAACAACATTCCCTCTCTCGCTTATGAAACAACCCATGCCGCCATGACAATGGCAGGTGCAAAAGAAAATATCGACTATCTTCTGACCGTTGCAGGCGATCTGAATCCCGTTATTGCGCTTTGATTTCAACTGTGGTTATATGCCGCATATCATCGGGATATGACTCATCAAAAATATCGTAAACCCGTTTATATTCACCGCTTTCTTCGTCTTTTATAACCGTTGCTTTATTCTTATTGAGCAACTCAACAAGGGCGTACATGTCAATCCATATCTGATTTGTACCCTCCTTCTGAACCTCATTAAAAACAAGCTGCATACCGAGATGAAGGTGCGGAACGGTCATGCCGTTAACATTTTCTTCGGTTGAATATCCCGTCATTCCGAGGTAACCGATAACCTGACCAGCTTTCACTTTTGAGCCGATTTCAAGACCCTCCGCATATGGTCTGTTACGCCTTAAATGTGCATAATAATACGAGCGCTTACCGTCAAAGCTGCGTATGGCAATCCGCCATCCGCCGTAACGGTTCCAGCCAAGCGCCTCAACGGTTCCGCCCTCTATCGCAACTATCGGAGTGCCTATCGAACCCATTAAATCGTTGCCAAGGTGACTGCGTTTATATCCGTATGAACGGGAGTCGCCGAAATCGTCGTAATGGCTGAACCAAAAACCCTCGGCAACCGGTGAATAGGCTTTCATTCCGTAGCCTTCAACAACTTTTATTCCGCCTTCACCGTCGGGTGCCGCCTTTGTGTATTCTCCTAGAATCCCTGAAAGCACCGCACCGTAGGCTTCTTTGTAAAAAGCGTAATATCCGTTTTCAGACATAAGGTCATCGGGTGTCATATCATTGCCGAGTGCCTCAACAAGTTTATCGAGCTGTGACGGCTTATATCCGCTCCAGTGTCCGCCGTTTTTGCAGGCAAGATACGAAAGCGTTTCAATCCATGACAGATGGCGCTGTGAGCCGTAGGTTGAAACATCAAGCTCCATCGTATCACGCAAAGCGTTATATGTAACCGAAAAATCAACCCATTTTATATATTTCTCCGTTTCTGATACTACTGCGGTTGCCTGTTCCGGCTTTTCCGCAATTTTTATTCCGACTATACAGCAAACAAGCGTAAACATACAGAACACCAGCACCAACAACCTTTCTTTCAACAGCTTCAATCCAATCACTCCCATAATAATTTATGATGTTCTATTTTAATTAATGACGGAGGTTTGAAATGATCAACATAAACATTATCTGCATAGGAAAACTCAAGGAAGATTATCTCCGCATGGCTTGTGCCGAATACGAAAAAAGGCTCGGCGCATTCTGTAAATTGAAGATAACGGAGCTTACTCCGTCAAAGCTTCCCGATAATCCGAATCAGGCTCAGATTGATGCCGCGCTGAGCGACGAAAGCGAAAGAATTCTTTCAAAAATCTCCGCAAATGAAGCCGTTTTTGCACTCTGCATTGAAGGAAAGGAGCTTTCTTCCGAGGGTCTTTCCAAAGAGATTGAAAAATGTGCCGTTTCGGGATTCGGCACTCTGACTTTCGTCATCGGCGGCTCTCACGGTCTTTCACCCGCAGTTAAAAGCAGAGCAAAATTCCGCCTTTCAATGAGCCCCATGACCTTTCCCCATCAGCTCGCAAGAGTTATGCTTCTTGAACAGATTTACCGCTCATTCATGATTTCAAGCGGCGGAAAATATCACAAATAATCCGTTCATATCGATAAAATGTTCCCGATTGACAAAAAATCTTCGGCATTTTGCACCCTTTTTTTCATAGATTTTCATAATTTTGGTCAACTTACCAAAACTTGAAAAAAATCAAAAAAATCGTCAAAAAACTGTTGCATATTTACTCAAAAATGTATAAAATAAATACGGTCAAAAAAGAAATTAATTTTTTGGAGGTAATTTACCATGGCAGTTAAAGTTGCAATTAACGGTTTCGGTCGTATCGGCCGTCTTGCTTTCCGTCAGATGTTCGGTGCAGAAGGCTACGAAATCGTTGCTATCAATGACCTTACAAATCCCGCAATGCTCGCTCACCTTCTCAAGTACGACACAGCTCAGGGCAGATATGCTCTTGCTGATACAGTAGTTGCAGGCGAAGACAGCATCACAGTTGACGGCAAAGAAATCAAGATCTATGCTAAGGCTAACGCTGCAGAGCTTCCCTGGGCAGAAATCGGTGTTGACGTTGTTCTTGAATGCACAGGTTTCTACACCTCAAAGGCTAAGAGCCAGGCTCACATCGATGCAGGTGCAAAGAAAGTTGTTATTTCTGCTCCCGCAGGCAACGACCTTCCCACCATCGTTTACAGCGTAAACGAAGGCACTCTTACAGCTGATGACACAATCATCTCCGCTGCATCATGCACAACAAACTGCCTTGCACCCATGGCTAAGGCTCTCAACGATTATGCTCCCATTCAGAGCGGTATCATGACAACTGTTCACGCTTACACAGGCGATCAGATGGTTCTTGACGGTCCTCACAGAAAGGGTGACTTCAGAAGAGCAAGAGCTGCTGCTGCAAACATCGTTCCCAACTCAACAGGCGCTGCAAAGGCTATCGGTCTTGTTATCCCCGAACTCAACGGCAAGCTCATCGGTTCAGCACAGAGAGTTCCCGTTCCCACAGGTTCAACAACTATCCTTGTTGCAGTTGTTAAGGGCAGCGACATTACCAAGGAAGGCATCAACGCTGCTATGAAGGCTGCTTCATCAGCTTCATTCGGCTACACTGAAGAAGAACTCGTTTCAAGCGATATCATCGGTATCACATACGGTTCACTCTTCGATGCAACTCAGACTATGGTAACAAAGATTGCTGACGACCTCTATCAGGTTCAGGTTGTTTCATGGTATGACAATGAAAACAGCTACACAAGCCAGATGGTCAGAACAATCAAGTACTTCGCTGAACTTGCATAATTTAATCTGAATTCAATCAAGGACCGGTTGCTTCAGCCGGTCCTTTTTCCTTAAGAACGGAGAGTTTGTTATGGGTCTCAAACGTCTTGATAAATTAATAGCGGTTAACTGTAATGTGTCCAGAAAAGATGCAAGAAAGCTCATAAAAGATGCTGCAGTGTCGGTCAACGGCAGAGTTGTTCTGCGTGCAGAAGAACTGATTGATGTTGAGGTTGACGATGTATCTGTAAAGGGATATAACTTTACAATAAAAGACCATGTTTACATCATGCTCAACAAACCTCAGGGCGTCGTCAGCGCAACCCGTGACCCTGCCAAAAAGACGGTTGTTGACATCATTCCCGACAGCCTTCGCAGAAAGAGCATTTTCCCTGCCGGCAGACTGGACAGAGACACCACAGGTCTTTTAATTATAACGGATGACGGCGCTTTTGCTCACAGAATCATGAGCCCCGCACACCATGTTTATAAGACCTATCAGGCGGTTTTATCCTACCCGATTGACGAAAACGACATTCAAAAATTAGAGGCGGGAATAACTCTCGGAGACGGCACCGAATGTCTGCCTGCAAAGGTAAAGACCTTTACAAAAGACGGTCTCCCCGCTGCAGAAATCAGGATAAGAGAAGGCAAATATCATCAGGTAAAAAGAATGTTCCATGCCGTCGGAAACAATGTTGAACAGCTCCGCAGAATTCAGATCGGTTCTCTGAAGCTTGACGCCTCTCTCGCAGAGGGCGAATGCAGAGAATTGACCGATGAAGAGCTTGAATTGGTATTTATAGACGAGTGAAAATCAACACATTATTGTATCTGTTTTTGCATAGCTTTTAAATAAACTATGCAAAAGGATGCGATAATGTGTTTGTTGTTTTTAATACGGTAAAACCCGTAAGCGGTCCGATGAATCGCCGCCGACAGAAAAAATATCTTTCTTCCTGCGGACTCCGCACAGTAAGAATCGAAAAGTGTCTGCCGTTCTGTGTTCTGGATATTCTTGAAGAAAAAAGAGGCACTGACTGGAAAAATGTTTTTAACCAATGCGGAAGATACGCATCAAGGATAGTAGCACCGAGAAATCTGATTCTCCCCGATGAAAGCGGTCTGAAAAGATTTGTACCTGTTTCAATGAATCCTCTGCTGACCTTCAACACCGCAAAAATGATAATAGAAAAATCGGAACTTCCTCCCGATAAATTTTCAATCACATTAACCGACAGAAACGGCGTTTTTTACTCGAAAATTCACGAGCTGCTCCCTTTATCTTCGCAGATAAGAATTGTAACTACCTTCCCCGAACGCTATTCCGCCGCCTGCACAAACGCTCTCAACGAATTCGGCGCATCTCTGATTATCCGCCCCTCATATGAAGAAAATTCGAAACCCGATGCCGTTATCTGTGCCGACGGTGCGGTGACATCATCGATGAAAAACGCCGCCGTGTTTGCCTGCAAAAGAAAAACAGGCGGAAAGATGCTATTTTCGGGAAGCGGAATCGAACTCTCACCCGAACATCTCAAAATAATTCCCGAGGGAATCGATGAGGTTGACTTTGCGGGAGCGGTAACCGAACTTTGCGGCTATGCCGGATACAGAAACTCCGTTTTTTCGGAAATCGCAGCCGATTGCGCAAACATCTCAGCCGAAAAGCTCTTTAAAAGTTTTGTTAATGAATAAATACTTGACATATTATTTTATATTATATATAATATAGCAGATACTGGACTCGTATAATATCAAGCTAAAGCAGATATATCAAAATGGAAAAAAACACAGTCTTTACCCGTGAGGATTATAACAAATTAAGCGAACAGCTCAACAAACTCAAAACCGAGGGCAGAGATGAAATAGCTGAAAAGATTAAGGAAGCTCGTTCACACGGTGACCTTTCCGAAAACGCTGAATACGATGAGGCGATGAACGAACAGGCTAAAATGGAAGCCGAAATCGCCAAGCTCGAAGCAGACCTCCGCAACGCAACAATCCTTGATGAAGAAGAGCTCACCAACGAATTCGTTCGAATCGGTTCAAAGGTTAAGCTTTATGATATGGATTTCGAAGAAGAAGTTGAATACAAAATTCTCGGCAAGAGCGATATAGCAAACGGCATCATTTCCGACCTTTCACCCGTAGGCTCAGCTATCATGGGCAAAAAGGTTGGCGATGTTGCGGAAGTTCACGCTCCCAACGGCAAGGTATTCAAGATGGAAATTCTTGCAATCTCCAAATAATCTTTATTTCAAAATATGCAGCGATAGGCTTTTTCGGAGAACAGATACTCCGCCTGTCGCTTTTGACATTTTTAGTTAGAGAAAGGAATTTACAAAATGGCTGAAGAAATGAATGTAAATACCGCTCCTCAGGAGGAGCAGGTTCAGGACGTTAACGAGCTACGTCAGATTCGTGTTGAAAAGCTCGAAGCACTTCAGGCTGCAGGCAACGATCCCTTCGAGATTACACTTGCAGAGCAGTCAATCCACAATGCAGAAATCGTTGAAAGATTCGAGGAACTCGAAAATACCGACGTTTCAATCTGCGGCAGAATGATGAGCCGCAGAGATATGGGTAAGGCAAACTTCATCGATGTAAGAGACCTCACAGGCAGAATGCAGGTTTATGTTAAGATTGATGAAATCGGCGAAGAAACCTTTGCCGACTTCAAGAAGTGGGATATCGGCGATATCGTTGAAGTCAAAGGCTTTGTTTTCAGAACAAGAAGAGGAGAAATTTCCGTTCACGCAAAATCGCTTCGCCTTCTTTCAAAGTCACTTCTCCCCCTTCCCGAAAAGTTCCACGGTCTCACCAACACCGATACACGCTATCGCAGACGTTATCTTGACCTCATCATGAATCCTGAGGTTAAGGACACTTTCGTAAAGCGTTCACTTATCCTTCGCGAAATCAGAAACTATCTCGATTCACAGGGCTTCCTTGAGGTTGAAACACCCATGCTTGTTTCAAACGCAGGCGGTGCAGCCGCAAGACCCTTTGAAACCCATCACAACGCTCTCAACGAAGATTTCAAGCTCCGTATTTCTCTTGAGCTTTATCTTAAGAGACTCATCGTCGGCGGCATGGAAAAGGTTTATGAAATCGGCAGAGTTTTCAGAAACGAAGGCTGTGACACCCGTCACAATCCCGAATTCACACTCATGGAGCTCTATCAGGCATATACCGACTACAACGGCATGATGGACCTTACGGAAAACCTTTACCGTCATGTTGCTCAGGCTGTTCTCGGTACAACAAAGATTTCCTACAACGGCGTTGAAATGGATCTCGGTCAGCCTTTCGAAAGAATTTCAATGGTTGATGCCGTCAAGAAGTACGCAGGCGTTGACTGGAACGAAATCAAAACGCTTGAAGATGCAAGAGCAGTTGCCGACAAGCATCACGTTGAATACGAAAAGAGACACGGCAAGGGCGATATCCTTGCGCTGTTCTTTGAAGAATTTGCAGAGGAGCATCTCATCCAGCCCACATTCGTTATCGACCATCCCATCGAGATTTCTCCCCTCACAAAGAAAAAGCCCAAAGACCCCAACTATGTTGAACGCTTTGAGTTCTTCATGAACGGTTGGGAAATGGCCAACGCATACTCTGAGCTCAATGACCCCATTGACCAGAGAGAACGTTTCAAGGCTCAGGAAGCTCAGCTTGCACAGGGTGACGAAGAAGCTAACACAACCGATGAAGACTTCCTCATGGCTCTCGAATACGGTATGCCTCCCACAGGCGGTATCGGTTTCGGTATCGACAGAATGTGTATGCTTCTTACCGACTCATCAGCCATCAGAGATGTTCTGTTGTTCCCCACAATGAAATCTCTTGACTGATATGAAAATTTCGGTTGCACTCGCCGCCTATAAAGGTGAGCAGTATATAGCCGAGCAGCTGAATTCAATTCTTCCTCAGCTCGGCGAAAATGACGAAATAATTATTTCCGACGATTTCCCTTCGGGCAAAACCCGTGAGGCAGTCATCGGAATCCGTGATAAAAGAATCAGATATATTGAGGGGCAGGGCAAGGGCGTTGTCAGTAATTTTGAGAATGCCCTCAACGCCTGCACGGGCGATGTCATCTTTCTGTGTGACCAGGACGATGTATGGATGCCCGATAAGGTTGAAAAGGTTCTTGCCGTAATCCGAAGCGGTGCAGACCTTGTACTCCACGATGCCGCCGTAACCGACGGTGTCCTCAATATAACAGAACCTTCATTTTTCAAAGTCAGAGGCTCAAATGCTTCATTTGCTAAAAATCTCATAAAGAATTCCTTTGTGGGATGCTGCATGGCATTCACCCGTAAGGTCATGAAAGAGTCGCTCCCATTCCCCGGGGAGCTTCCCATGCATGACTGGTGGATTGCACTTGTTGCCATAAAAAAAGGTTATAAAACCGTTCTTCTCAACGAAAGTCTCATTAAGTGGAGAAGGCACGGAGATAACGTAACCGGCGGTAAGACAAGTGCCGTTCAGAAAATGAAATGGCGTTTGCAGATGCTTTTGTCATTGGCAAGGATAAAATAATTTTTTCCAATATGTGCCTTGGAAAGGAATTTATAAATGAATAAAACCGTAACCGGCTGCATAGTGACCTACAATAACATTGCAACCATCGACAATGCTCTGGGTTCACTTTTAAAATGCACCGAGGCTCCGTTCAGAATGTTTGTTGTTGACAACGGCTCAACAGACGGAACGATTGAGCATATAGAAAAGCATTATCCCGAGGTAACTCTCATCAGAAGCGGCGAAAACATCGGCTTCGGTGCGGGACACAATCTCATAATGGATATGCTTGATTCCGATTACCACGCAATCATCAATCCCGATATCATCGTAAGAGATGATGTTATTTCAAAGCTTGCGGCTTTCCTTGATGCAAACGGCGATGTGGGTATGGTTTCACCCGAAATCAGATTCCCCGACGGCAGACTCCAGATTTTAGGAAAACGCCGCCCCACTCCGTGGTATCTTGTTGCCAGCAGAATGAGAGGCGACGGCGAGCCGGGCAAGCTTCTCAAAGAATATGCAATGATGGATTGCGATTTATCCAAACCCGTTGATATCTCCAATGCCACAGGCTGCTTTATGTTCATAAGAACAAAGCTTTTCAAGGAAATCGGCGGATTCGACAAAAAATATTTCATGTATTTTGAAGACAGCGACCTCACTCTTGAAGTCAATTCAAGATGCAGAACCGTTTATTATCCCCGAGCAACGGTTTATCACGAATGGGGCCGTGAATCCAAAAAGAATTTCAAGCTTAAACTTATTCAGATTCAGTCAATGCTCCATTATTTCTCAAAATGGGGTCTGAAATAATTAGGGAAACGGAAAATAAATATGAAGTATCTCAAAAATTTTTATAAATACAGATATCTTCTGTACGAAATAGTCCGCAAGAACATAAAGCTGCAATACAGAAACTCCGTTCTCGGAATTTTCTGGACCTTCCTGCAGCCGTTGCTGACAACCATTGTTCTTGTTCTTGTTTTCGGCGGAGTATTCGGCAATAAGCGTGCGGAAATGGTGAATTTCCCCATTTACCTTCTCTGCGGACGTCTTATCTATGAATTCTTCACCCAATCAACAAAAAGAGCAATGCGTTCAATAAGACTCAGTGCGTCGGTCATCAAAAAGGTGTATGTTCCCAAATACATATATCCCCTCTCGAATGTTATCGCAAACTTCGTAACATTCCTGATTTCGCTGACCGTTCTTGCCTGCTTCATAATCTATTTCTACTTCTTCACGGACAAGCCGCCTATTATCAACGGCTGCATTTTCCTTTCACCCGTTCCGATTATAATTCTGCTTATCCTCAGCGTGGGTGTGGGTCTGATTCTGAGCACACTTGAAGTTTTCTTCAAGGATGTTGAATATCTCTATGAGGTGTTCTGTATGCTCCTCTTCTATCTGACCCCGATTTTCTACCATGTTGACCAGCTTAATATCGGCAACAAGTTCATCAAAATGGCTCTTATGGCAAACCCCCTCTATGCGATAACAAATATGTTCCGGAGCTGCGTTCTTTACGGCGAAATGTTCAACATGAATCATTTCTGGTACGCTCTGGGATTCAGCCTTCTTACTGTTGTTATCGGTCTGTGGGCATTCTACAAGAAACAGGATAAATTCATTCTTCATATATGATGAAAGGATAATCTTATGAGTAAACCTGCAATAGTTGTTGACCATATGAGCATGATGTTCAATCTTAACAAAGAAAAGGTTGACAACTTAAAAGAATATTTTATAAAGCTTCTCACAAGAAAGCTTCATTTCACTGAATTCTGGGCACTTAACGACATAACCTTCACCGTAAACAAAGGTGAAAGAGTGGGCGTTCTCGGCTTCAACGGTGCGGGAAAATCAACTCTTCTCAAGGTTATAGCCGGTGTTCTCAAGCCCACCAAGGGAAGCATCAAGGTCAACGGCGTTATCGCTCCTATGCTTGAACTCGGCGCAGGCTTTGATATGAACTATTCGGGCAAGGAAAACATTTTCCTGTACGGCGCAACCATGGGCTATTCCAGAAAATTCATTGAAGAAAAATACGAAGAGATTGTTGAATTTTCGGAGCTTAAGGATTTTATTGATGTGCCCGTAAAAAACTATTCTTCGGGAATGAGAGCAAGACTCGGATTCGCAATTGCAACGGCGGTTGAACCCGAAATTCTTATTCTTGACGAAGTTCTTTCCGTAGGCGACGCAAAATTCAGAAAAAAGAGCGAAGAAAAAGTTCGTTCAATGTTCGATAAGGGAACAACGGTTTTGTTTGTTTCCCACAGCACTCAGCAGGTGCTTAATATATGCAACAAGGCAATTATCCTTGACCACGGCAAGCTTATTGCTCAGGGCGATGCAAAAGAAATCTGCAAGCTCTACGATGACATGGTCAAGGGTGTAAAATAAAGCGAAAGGGTTGATTTTATGGTTTTCGCAGCAGTTTTTGCGGGCGGTATCGGCAGCCGCATGGGTAATTCCGACACTCCCAAACAGTATCTTGAGCTTGGCACAAAGCCCGTTATCATCCACACAATCGAAAAGTTCTTTGTAAACGATAAAATAGACGAAATTCTTGTTCTTTGCCCCAAGGCATGGGTTGCCCACACTCAGGCACTCGTTGAAAAACACCTGCCCGTCGGCAAGAAAATCACCGTTATTTCAGGCGGTGCAACAAGAAACGGCACTCTTGAAAAAGCAATTGAATACATCGAGAGCAACTGTGAAGTAACAGAAGATACAGTAATCGTTACACACGATGCCGTAAGGCCCTTCCTTACTCACAGAATAATCGATGAAAATGTTGAGGCTGCCGTTAAGTACGGTGCTTGCGACACTGTTATTCCCGCAACCGATACAATCGTTGAAAGTCGTGACGGAAAGATTATTTCCTCAATTCCCGACAGAAGCAAGATGTATCAGGGTCAGACCCCGCAGTCATTCCGTCTTAAGGAGCTTGAAAGAGTTCTTGCAAGCCTCACAGAAGATGAGAAAGCAATTCTCACCGATGCCTGCAAGATTTTCTCAATAAAGAACAAAGATGTTTACATGGTTGAGGGTGAAGTTTTCAATATCAAAATCACCTATCCCTATGATTTGAAGGTTGCCCACACATTACTGAAAGGCAAGGATTGCGATGATTAATGCAGTTTACAGGCTCATTGCACCCGGCATGATTGACATTGCCTGCACCGAGCCGGACATCACAAACAGCGTTATTATGCGCCCCGTCTATCTCTCAATCTGTAAGGCGGACCAGCGCTATTATCTCGGCAACAGAAGCCGTGAGGCATTGAAGGCAAAGCTTCCCATGGCACTCATTCACGAGTGTGTTGCAAAGGTTGTTTTTGACCCTACAGGCAATTACAAGCCCGGTGAACTTGTTGTTCCCGTTCCCAATATGCCAACGGAAAAAGATGAGGTTATTGCCGAAAACTATCTCCCTTCAAGCCACTTCTGCTCCAGCGGATATGACGGATTTTTAAGGGATTATATCGATATGCCGCCTGACAGACTCGTCAGAGTGCCCAATGGTGTTGACCCCAGAATCGCATCCTTTGCCGAGCTTATCAGCGTTGGCGTTCATGCGGTTTCAAGATTCGGGAAATTCTCTCACACAAGGAAGGATTCAATCGGTATCTGGGGCGACGGCAACGTGGGATTCATAACAGCTCTTGTTCTCAAAGCGGTTTATCCCGATGCAAAGCTTTATATCTTCGGAACCGTTTACGAAAAGCTCTCTTACTTTGCTTTTGCAGACGGTGTTTATCATGTTGACCATGTGCCTGCAGACCTTAAAATCGACCATGCATTTGAATGCGTAGGCGGTGAAGGCTCAAGATTTGCCGTTAATCAGATTATTGACCTGATTAATCCCGAAGGCTCAATCGG
>JAZSCL010000253.1:0-4728 GCA_045602905.1 Acutalibacteraceae bacterium | reverse complement strand
CAAATAAAAACAAAATAGCAAAAAAGTTTTTGACATTTGGAAATAGGATAAAGGTTTCCTTTAAATTAATGTTTCTCTCTAAAAACAAGAAAATAGAAACATCTTTTTCTGCGATTTTTCTACAAACATTATTGGTGGGCTTTTTCAATTTCTTAAAACACTCAACACTGATATCATCAATATTATTTATTGGATTTATGTTTTATCACCCGGAAATTGATTTTGAAAAATACCATTATATTGTTTTATCTGTTTTAGCAATTCTTTCGTTTTTGTATTCAAGGCTTTTCAGGCTGATATCAATAGAGATTGACCAAATGAATGATAAAGAGCAATTACTAAGTTTGTTTACTGCAGTTGTTGCTATTATACCGTTGGTTGAGATTGTTTTTAATTTCTTGAAAGGGGTGGGATAATGGCAAGATTAGGAGATGTTTGCAACATCAAAAGCGGATATGCTTTTAAAAGCGAAATGTTCACAAAGAATGAAATACCAATTATCCGAATTGGTAATATAACTGAAAATGGTCTTGAAATTGATAATGATATTTGTTTTGATGAAAGTTTTTGGAATAAAAACAAAAATTATCGTATTAATAAAGATGATGTTTTAGTTGCAATGTCAGGAGCTACTGTTGGTAAGAGTTGCATCAACAAGCATTCTAATAAACTTTTATTAAATCAACGAGTAGCATCCATATCAGGGAAAAATGGTGTCGAAAATAAGTATGTATATTATTTTGTTTCATCCCCTGCTTTTATGGATTATATTCTTGAACAATCGGTAGGGTGTGCTCAACCGAATATAAGTATAAAGCAGTTATGTGCAATAGAGTTTTATTTACCTAATTTAAAAGAACAAAAAGAAATTGTTGGTAAACTTGATAAAGTTTATAATTTAATTGCTTTACGAAGAGAGCAACTATCGAAACTTGATGAACTCGTCAAAGCCCGATTTGTCGAGCTGTTTGGAGAAGTCGAAACCAATGTCAATGGGTTTGCGATGAAACGGATGGATGAGTGTTGCAAGTTTATTGGCGGCGCTCAACCCGATAAAAGTCATTTTCAATATGAGAAAACTGATGATAATATCCGTCTAATTCAAATAAGAGATTATAAATCGGATAGGTTCATTACGTATATTCCGAAATCATTGGCGAGAAAAACTTGTACGGAATCAGACATAATGATAGGTCGTTATGGACCACCGATTTTTCAAATTTTGGGTGGCATTGAAGGAGCTTATAATGTTGCACTGATGAAAGCTGTTCCTACAAATGAATTCAACGTGGAGTATTTTAGATATTTCTTAAAAGATGAAAAACTACTCCGTTATCTTGAAAGTTTTTCTCAGAGGACTGCAGGGCAAGATGGTATCCAAATCGATAAACTAAATTCCTATCCTTGTTTTATTCCACCAATAGAACTTCAAAACGAGTTTGCTAACTTTGTAAGCCAAATCGACAAATCAAAATTTGAAGTTCAGCAAAGTCTTGAAAAACTCGAAACACTAAAAAAAGCATTAATGCAACAATATTTCGGATAAAGGAGATTTTTATATGAACGATGTTTATGCACAGTCTTTAGTTGAGATGGGTGTATCACTCGCGGAATTAGCCGTAAAGGGAACAACTTCTGCGGTATCAAAAAAAATCAGAGCAGCAAAAGAAATAAAAGAGGCTGAAAAGTTGCGTTCAACTTACGACGAAATTGTTAATGAAATACTTCTTGAACGTGAAGAGGCTGTTAGAATTGCACAAGCATATAAGTCAGAATTAGAAAGAATTATTATCAGCGACGAGGACATTGAGCACTTACATAACACAGTATCACGATTGCTTGAGATTATTAAAACCTTCCAAATTGCTAATGCAATGATAAAAGGGAGCGATGAAGTAGAAAAAGTCACCAAGCAAGTCGAGAGCTATGAACAAATCAAAGAATTGGTTAGCGTTGACACATTGAAAACTATGCAACTTCTTGGGTTTAATTATAAAGCTGCTATTGGCGAACCTTTGACACAAATTTGTGCTGATGCTATTTCTTCAATAGGAACGAAAAATAAAAGTAATATTCAAAATAAAAAACGCTGATTTAATAGAGTTTTAGAATTCAAATTATATTCAGATTTCGAATAGAGGTATTTAAATGACCAACTTTGATTTTTTGACAAAGGACAAGCAATTTGATAGTTTTTCGGGCATTGCTGTTGCGGCGGAAAAGACTTTACATATTGACCTGTCAACCTGCATTATAAATTGCCGAAGGGCGATGGAGATGGCTGTTAAATGGATGTATTCCGTTGACGGCTCTCTTGAGTTGCCTTATGATGAACGCCTTATCAGCCTTATGAATAACGAGGATTTCAGGGATATAGTCGGCAATGATATCTGGCGCAGAATGAAGCTTATCCGTGAATTAGGTAATAATGCAGCTCATGAAGGTAAAAAGTTTTCTGTTGAGCAGGCAACTCTCTGCCTTGAAAACCTTTATATCTTTATGGATTTCATCGCTTGCTGCTATGGTGAAGAATATGTTCAGGGTGATTTCAATCTTGGTCTTCTGGAAGAAAGTACAGAAGAAAAGGTTGAAGAGGTTGAGTTTATCGACATTGACCTTAAAGCGTTGATTGCTGAGAACGAAAGCCTTAAAGCAGAATTAACCTCTCGCCGTAAAAGTCAGCAACAGACTTATGTTCCGAAACCCCTTGATATTTCTGAATATAAAACCCGTAAAATTTATATTGATTCAATGCTTCAGGATGCAGGTTGGGTTGAGGGCAAGGATTGGGTTAATGAATATGAATTGCCCGGTATGCCCAATAAATCCGAGGTTGGCTTTGCCGATTATGTTTTATTTGGTGATGATGGCAAGCCTTTGGCAGTTATTGAAGCAAAGCGCACCTGCGTTGATGTTTCAAAAGGCAGGCAACAGGCAAAGCTATATGCCGATTTATTGGAAAAGAAATTTGGTCGCCGTCCTGTGATTTTCCTTACAAACGGCTTTGATACCCGAATCACAGATAACCTCTACCCCGAGCGTAAATGTGCAACCATTTATTCAAAGCGTGATCTTGAAAAGCTCTTTAATCTTCAGACTATGCGAACAAGCCTTAATCACGTAATGGTTAATAAAGAAATTGCAGGCAGATATTATCAGGAGGGTGCTATCAAAGCGGTTTGCGACAGCTTCGGCAAAAAGAACCGAAGAAAAGCATTGCTTGTTATGGCAACAGGTTCGGGTAAAACAAGAACTGTTATTGCACTTTGTGATGTTCTGTTGCAACACGGTTGGGTAAAAAACATCCTTTTCCTTGCTGACAGAAACTCTTTGGTAACTCAGGCAAAGCGCAGCTTCTATTATATGCTCCCTGATTTATCTGTTACAAATCTCTGCGAAGAAAAAGATAATTATAACGCTCACTGTGTTTTCTCAACTTATCAGACAATGATGAACTGCATCGATTCTGTTAAGGATGAAAAAGGAAAGCTTTTCACCTGCGGTCATTTTGATTTGGTAATCTGCGATGAAGCTCACCGCTCAATTTACAACAAATACCGTGATATATTCAATTATTTTGACGCACCTTTGGTGGGACTTACGGCTACGCCCAAGGATGAAATTGACAAGAACACTTATGAGGTTTTTGAGCTTGAAAACGGTGTTCCTACTTACGGCTACGAGCTTGCAGATGCCGTTAAGGATGGTTATCTTGTTGACTTTATGTCTGTTGAAACCAAGCTCAAATTCATTGAGCAAGGCATTGTTTATGATGATTTATCCGATGAGGATAAAGAGGCTTATGAAGCAACCTTCTCCCGTGATGGCGAACTGCCCGAAAGCATCGGTTCATCCGCTCTCAATGAATGGATTTTCAATGAAGACACAATTAAAGAAGTTCTTAATGTTTTAATGACCAACGGCATTAAAATTGATTATGGCGAAAAAATCGGTAAAACAATTATCTTTGCTAAAAACCACAGGCACGCCGAAAAAATATTCGGGGTATTCAATAAAGAGTATCCCCATCTTAACGGTTATGCAAAGGTTATTGATAATAAAATCAACTATGCGCAGACTGCTATTGATGAATTCTCCGACCCAAAGAAATTACCGCAGATTGCTATTTCTGTTGATATGCTTGATACCGGTATTGATGTTCCCCAGGTAGTTAATCTTGTGTTCTTCAAAAAGGTTATGAGCAAGGCGAAATTCTGGCAGATGATCGGTCGAGGAACTCGCCTTTGCGAAGGTCTTTTGGATGGCGAAGATAAGAAGATGTTCTATATTTTTGACTTCTGTGGAAACTTTGAGTTTTTCCGTATGAATAAAGGCAAGCCTACTGCAAATCAGATTGCATTACAAGGTGCAATTTTCAGCCTTAAATCTCAGATTGCCTTTAAACTTCAGGATTTGGCATATCAGACTGAAGATTTAATTGCTTTCCGCAAAGCACTTGTTGAGGATATGGTTCGCAAGGTAAGAGAGCTTAACAAAGAGAATTTTGCAGTTCGTCAGCATCTGAAATATGTTGAGTTGTATTCAAATCCCGATAATTACACAAGCCTTACCTACGAAGATACTCTCATTATGGGAGAAGAGCTTGCGCCACTCATCACACCGGATGAGGATGACCCGAAAGCAATGCGTTTTGATGCTCTTATGTACGGCATTGAGCTTGCATATCTGATAGGTAAAAAATATACTCGTGCCCGTAGTGACCTTTTC
>JAZSCL010000252.1:0-2946 GCA_045602905.1 Acutalibacteraceae bacterium | reverse complement strand
AATCTCGGAGTGATGAAAGGGATATCGGAATAATACTATTGATATTGTTCCGATAATATGTTATACTACGTTTGGAGGCGATGATATGGACTTTATGACTACTGCCAAAGCTGCAGAAAAATGGAATATCAGCGACAGACGAGTGCGCACCATTTGCAAAGAAGGCAAAATTGAAGGTGCGGTGCTTGTAGGCAAGACCTACAGAATCCCTGTTGATGCAAGAAAACCGACTGACGGAAGAATGAAAAATCCCGTCGGTCAGTCAGAGTTTTATCTTAAATGGGGTAACGATACTATCGGTCTTATCGACTCCGCTTACAATGTTCATTTCATCAGTCCCGAATATAATGAGGTTGTGAAGCTTTATACTCACGGTCAGAGTGATTGGACTCACGAACAGTTTGTCGGATTTCTTTCCGAAAGAGTTGTAAGCCGTGACAGACGTGATATTGAGAAAATCTTGTTCAGATGCGGACTTTCTGCATACGATGTTTTGAGGATTGCCAAGGTTACACGAGGCATTCATCCCAAGGATTTGATATGGATTGCTCACGGCAAGGACGAAACTCTCGACGAGATAATGACAGAGGTTTTTGAATCTGTCTTTCTGCAAAAAATTGATCTCGTCGGTGACAGCGTTGACACTCCCGAAGGCTACAACATCAAACGCTACGGTGCGATGGATGGCAAATACGGTATTTATAAGCAGAGAATCAGTCCGCTTGTGACCGATGTTGAATCCGAAATCGCTGTTTATAAACTCGCAGAGAAGCTCGGTGTGACTTGCTGTCCCGTTTATCTCCACGATAAAAACACAATTTTTTCGGAATTTCTTTATGATTTCTCAAATGAATATATCGTACACTTCCGCAGGCTTTTTGACGGTGCTCGTTCCGATAACGAATATGAAAACCTGCTTGCTGTCAGACCTCAATATAAGGATGGTTTTATCCGAATGATTCTGCTTGATTTCATAACAAGGCAGGATGACAGACATCTCTCAAACATGGCGGTCAAAGTGACATCCGAAGGTGAAAGCTTCTATCCGCTTTACGATAACGGACGCAGTCTTTTCTATGAGGATACCGAAGAAACCGTTGAGAATGCTGTTGAGAACATCGAAATGTATGCAACAAATTTCGGATACTCAGGCACTTATTACGATTATATCTGTGATATCGCCAAAGAGGGTGTCGATTTCACAAAGCTCATAAATCTTGATATTACCGACGAAGAAGTCAATGAAATTCTCGTTAGTTCAGGTTTCAAGGGCTACCGCCTGAACGGAGCGATAAAATGGATAAGAGGAACGGTTGAACTTATCAAATCGTTTTAACCGAGTTGATTTTTGGGACATTTCTTGGACATTATTTTCAAGAAAAATCGCAAGAGAACATCAAAGATAACAAGGAATCACACCTGAAATCCGTTGATATACAAGGGTTTACAGAATTTGCGAAAAACCGCAACAAGTCCGGTGACTTTTTCAAGTCTCGCCACTCGGACCATCTTCAGAAAGGCTGAAATCGTTGATATACAATGGTTTCAGCTTTTTTATTTTCTTAAAAAATCTGCAAATGGCCCTTTTTCTGAAAATTACGAAAGCCGGGAAGACTTAAGTATCAAGGTATACCGTTTTTTGCGTGGAACTTATCGGGTGATTTTTATGAGTGATTTTTGTCAGATAAATAATCATAAAGCTGATTCATATCAGTTTGATTTCTGTTCCCTGTTGAAACAGAAACGATTTTATGTTATATCAAGCACGGCTGCCTCAAAAAAAATATACCGTTTCCGATTTTGTTCTTGATAAACTCTGCAATCGTTTCATATTCCACATTGATAAAAAGCATGAGAAAAGAAGCAAAATACCACAGTATGTTTGACATAATCTGAACAGAGAATTATAATTATCATATCAGATTCAAAGGCGGTGTCGGTATGAGATATATTGCAGACCACGATTTTCATATTCATTCAACTGTTTCGCGTTGCTGTCACGATGAAAAGCAGACTCCCGATATGATACTAAACTACGCAAAGGAAAACGCATTAAAGAGAATTTGCATAACAAATCATTTCTGGGATGATAAGGTCAGAAGTGAAGCGGAGTGGATTGACGAACATAATTTTTCTTATGTTTCATCCGTTTTGCCTTTGCCGGAAGATGAAAATGTTGAGTTCCTTTTCGGCTGTGAGACCGATATGGATTTCAATAATGTGCTCGGCATAAGCGATGAAAGGTTTGATGCGTTTGATTTTATAATTGTTGCAACAACCCATCTGCATCTTGACGGGAACACCGTCAGAACAAAAATCACAACTCCCGATGAAGCGGCTTTCCATTGGATTGATAAAATTGAAAACCTGCTCGTTAAGGATTTGCCTTTTCATAAAGTCGGAGTTGCTCATCTTACTACGGGTCACATACTGAAAAATCAAACCGCAGAAGCGCTTTCTCTGATTTCCGATGCAACAATGTATTCAATTTTCAGCGAATGTTCACGCAAGGGTGTCGGCATTGAGCTGAATGTTAAAACAATTAATATGACAGATGAACAAAAAGAAATTTTTCTCCGTCCTTATATCATCGCAAAAGAATGCGGATGCAAATTCTATCTCGGAAGCGATTCACACAAAGTCTCTGCATTGTCTTGTGCGAAAGAAAATTTTGAAGATATAATCACAAAGCTTAACCTGAAAGAAAGCGATAAATTTGTTATCCGTTAACAATTAAACATTCTAATCTTTTTTTAATGATTATCTGTTAATATTGATAACAGATTGAAAGGAGTGGTCCTATGAGAATTCTGATTGCAGAAGATGAAAAGAACCTTAACAGAATAATTGCAAAGCAGCTTAAAGCGTCGGGATACAGCGTTGACTGTGCTTTCAACGGCGAAGAAGCCTATGATTTAATAAACATGACTGATTATGATGCTGCTG
>JAZSCL010000251.1:0-4629 GCA_045602905.1 Acutalibacteraceae bacterium | reverse complement strand
GATAACACCGTGTCTTTTGGGGTCAGCACGCCAGTCATCGCAAAGCTTCATGTAGTCATGTGCATATTCCGATTCAATAAAATATATATCGCCGATTGTGCCCGATTCGATAAGCTCCTTTGTTTTTTCAAAAGAAGGTGTAAATCTGCAAATCTGACCTACCATAAACTTACTGCCCGATTCATCGGCAACCCTTATCATTTCTTCGATATCCTCACGGGTGAGGGCAAGAGGCTTTTCGCAAAGAACGTGCTTGCCTGCACGGAGCAAATCGCACGAAACCTTAACATGCTGCTGGTCGGGAATAGCAACGGTAACAACATCGATATTGGGATTATCCATAATCTCCCTGTAATCCCTTACCCTTTTTTCTTCGGGAATATTATATCTTTCACCTGCAAAGCGAAGATTTTCCTCGTTTGAATCGCAGATTGCGGCAATTTCCGCGCCATAGCTAACCGCACCCTCAACGTGGCACATTCCGAACTTCATGCCTATGTTTGCAACCTTCAAATTCTTTTTCATATATAAAATTCTCCTATTTTTTCTTTTTGTTAATATTATACAGCCCGTATTTTTTCCTTATTTCCGGGAATGCGTGGGAATAAAAAACAACCGTTACAAAGGTTTTTCCTGCAGAGTAAATATTCTCAACCGCAGACCTGAAATCCACCTTTGCAAAGCTCATCAGCACATCAATCGCTTTTCTGATAAACATATTTTTCTGCTGGGATTCCTCTTTTTTTCTCGTGAAAGTAATCCAGTCAAAACAGCTCTTGACCACCTTAAGCTCTCTGTCAGGTATCACGGAATAATTTTTCGTGAGGGTCGGGAGCACTTTCAGAAGCTTATCCCCCTCAAGAATATCCGTATAATCAATCCTGCCCTCCTCAACAAGCTTATCGCTCATGGGAGTTTTGGGAATCACTCCGTAATAATTCACCAGGAATGCATCAAGATTAAGCGAGAGCGCAAACTCAACGGTTTCTTTTAGGTTTTCCTCGGTTTCATCGGGAAATCCAACAATAAACGAGCCGAATGTTGTAATCTTAGCTCTCGTGCATTTGTCAACAAAATCCTTAATCATATCCTGATTCATGGGTTTGTTGATCTGCTTTCTTGTTTCGGCACTTCCCGTCTCAATTCCGAGAAGGAGAAATCTGCATCCCGCATCATACATTTTTCTGAGAGTTTCCTCGCTTGTGTATGCATCTGCTCTTGTCTGACCGCCCCACACAAAGCTGAGGTTGTTTTCTTTTCTGAAACGGTAAAACTCATCAATTTCCTCTTCGGTCAGAAGCAGAACCTCATCCGAAAAATTAACGCCGTCAAGCTTATATTTTTCTTCAAGATATTTTACTTCCTCAAAGAAATATTTCAGAGGTCTTTTTCTGTGGCACGAATTATAAAACATCGTGTTGAAGCAGAACGCACACTTATTCGGACAGCCTCTCGATGTATACATATAGAGCATCCTTTTGCAATGCGGAAACTCACGGAAACACTTTTTGACATCAATCAGATCCCAGTCAATCGGCGGCAGATTTTCGATATCCGAGTTGTTTTCGTTGGCTGTTGTTACAGCCTTTTTTCCGTCGCTGAAGGTGAGTCCCGGTATGTTCATGAAGTTTTTTTCGCCGTTAAGCTCATCAATGAGTGATACAAGCTTTGCCTCTGTTTCGCCGATGATAACAAAATCTGCAAGACCTTTTTCAACAACTTTTTCCGAAAATGCCGATGCAAGCATTTCTGCCCACACAACAACAGCGCCGAGCTTCTTTGACATACGGGATATCTCTGCGGAATCCTCCAAAGACGCCGTTGGCGGAACATAAACCATAACCAATTCGGGTTTGTATGAATTCAGAACCTTTGCCGATTTTCTGAAATCGATACACTTATCGTAAACAAGCACCTCGTGACCGAGCGATTTCATATATGTTGCCGTTACCATCATGCTTCTGCACACGGGGTAGGTTGTTCCCCTCATGAGGAAGCCTGCCTTCGGCTGAACAAACAGTATTTTCATTATTTCACCTTGCGAATATCAAACTTTTTCATTATATCAACCGCACCCTGAGGGCAGATTTCGTCACAGCACAGGCATCCTATGCAGTTTTTTTTATTCAAAAGAACCTTGCCGTTTTCGATTGAAAGAGCGTGCATGGGACAGGTTGTCACACACTTGCGGCAAAGAACGCATTTTTCGTTCATCTGCGGATATATTCTGAAAAATCGCTCATCGATTCTGTCGAGCAGAATTTTAAAGTTAGCCGCCAATTTATTCATCGATGTTTTTTCCTTAAGAGGTCCCGGAAGATCAAGAGGTCTGTCAACGCAAAAATCCGTGTCACCCACAGCCTCGATTTTTTCGGATACAAAACCTTTTTTCTCAGCCGCAACAAGGGTTTTCACCATATCCTTAGAAACCCCGGTTTTTTCTGCAATAAACGCATCAAGTGCAAACACATCCTTCGACGAAAAAGTTACTCCGAGATGTCTTTTTGTTCCGTTCGCAGGACCGTTACCTTCCATAATATCAACAGCATCAACAATTGTAAAATCAGGCTTCACCGTTGCCGCAAGCTCTGCAAGCATATTGGAAAAATCGTCTGCTTTGGGATATTTTGCATGAAAAGCAGGCTTCTGAAGTCCTGGTATGCAGCCGAAAAGATTCTTTACACCTGCGGTTATTCCGGTTATGCTGTGAGTTTTTAGCTTGGGCACATTTATGAGATAATCCGCATTTTTGATTGTGTTTATGATGTTGAATTTCTTGTTGACAAAATCCGCAGAGCCGTAAACATCTGAGCTTTCAAAATCATGATTCAGTTTAACGTATTCGGTCAGAAAATCATACTCAGCTCTTCTGTATACTTCCTGCATCTGCGTAAAAAGAAGCACCGAACCGCCCGGACAGTCGGCAACTGTTATGTCGTTCACTCCGATATCCTTAAGACAGCGGATAATAGCAAAAACAAAAGCGGGGTTAGTGTTTATTGAAAAAAATGCTTCCTTGTCGGAGAGCAGATTCGGTTTGATAACCACTTTTGCATCTTTCGGAATTTCTTTTTCAATTTCGTGAAGTTCAAAATGTTTTTTTACAATATTATATATCTCATCTGCGTTATAACTGTCAGCTTTGAGCACTGCACACTTGCTCATTTCTCCACCCCCTGAAACAAAATAACTATTTAATTATAATGTATTCATTGAATCAAGTCAAGCAATACAAAAACACATAAAAAACAGAACCATCCCGAGGGAAGATTCTGTTTTGCTATCTTGAAAAACAATCAAAGAACTCAAACCACTCATTACCGTGTTTTTTAAAACAATAATGGTTTAGTGTTTAAAAGAGGATATAATCTTTTCGCATTCTGCTTTTAAAAAATCGGGCAAAGTTTCAACAAGCTTTTTGGATTCACTGCATTTTCCCTCAACAGCATATAAAATAGCCATCACATAGTTTCTTTGAGGATTATCTGCAGGACTGTATTTATAAGACTTCTCAAGAAAAATCCGTGAATTCTCATAATCTTTACAAGATAAACAAACTGTGCCCATATCGTAATATATCTGACCCATGTTTTCAAGTTTTAAGGTTTCAGTTTCATTTTCGGAATATAATCCAAGAGCTTTTTTATAATAATTTAAAGCTTTTATGTTTTCTGATTTTCTCTGTGCAAATTTGGCCGTACGATAATAAGGGTGGAAACCAATTTTAAACGAATAATCCTCATCATATTCAAGCATATTTTTGTAATATTTATTCATCTGTTTCTCGTCTTCAAGTAATTCATAACAAAGACCGATAAAATAATAAAGCGCAAAAAAGTCAAAATTATTAAAACATGCGTTCTCCAGTATGAGAAGTATCGCTAACCCACCGTTAAAATCCCGCTTTGATATTTTTATCAGAGAAGCCGTCAGATGAATCTGAGCTTCCTCTGACTCTTCAAAAGCTGATAAAAAAATCTTACCAAAAGCTTTGCCGTGTATTTCACGCCATTGCTTGTAATTTTCATCATCCAAAGTATATTCCTGCAACAAATCAAAAAATTCATTTATATTCAAATGAATCACCTCAATTATTTTTTATAAACAAAATTAATTAAAATTTATAAAGATAGAAATTCCACACACAATTGCTTCTCTCTACGGCTGCAAACTCATAATCAACGCCATCAATTACAACTTGATAAACAGGAATTTCATAAGATAAATCATTAACTTTTGCTCTGTTCCGGGTGTCAATCCAATCAAAATCGAATATATTAACACCAAACAATTGAACATTTCCGTCAATTCCGGTTGCTTCCAATTGCCATGTCTTACTTTTCAACATTTTCATAATTAATCACCATAAAATAATTATACAATTATTTCAGCATTTTTCAATAATGAATATCAAATTCAAATCAATCTCAAACAGAACTCGAACCTGTGACACCATCGGTCAGAAACAAAGTCGTTTCACTCGCTCGAAGCGCATCGTGATACTCCTTGTTTCTTCCTGCTCAGTCACCGCCTGAATCTGCCACCGGCAGCGGGCGGCACCTGAGCCAATTAACAGCCGCAGTTACGGTTTTAATGTTACAGTGTCGCAGCTTTGAAAGCTGATTTTAG
>JAZSCL010000250.1:0-29513 GCA_045602905.1 Acutalibacteraceae bacterium | reverse complement strand
GTGATTTGCAGCAATATCAACCCACAGAGGTGTTTCGTACAAATCGTAGTCTCCCCGTGCAAAATCCGCACCTTCATAGACGGGAATCGGAACGCCTGCTATGTTACCCGTACCTTTACGGATATTGCTTACGGTTATGATACCGTCGGGGAAAGCATCCGTTTCGCTGAAAACGGCAATCCATGAATCAAAGCCTTTTTCAAGCGCTTCTCGTTCTTTCCTTACAGCCTCGGCTTTGGCTTCAACAGTTCGTATCTCAGCCTGAAGCTGCTGTTTTTTGAGTGTCAGAGTAGGCAAATATCTCCGATACATTTTGAGAGCATCCTTCTGTATCTTCAACTCATTTTTAGTCAGTTTGATTTTTGCCACTTCAATCCTCCTTACCTGACTTTCCAGAATTCGTCTGTAAGATCGGATTTGATGCCGGTTTCATCCTTTTCGAAACACTCGGCAAGAATTTCCCAGCCGAGGTCAAGAGCTTCCTCAAGAGAAAGATTTACGGATAAATCCATAAGCTTGTTTTCAAAAAGCACGCCGTATTTAAGCAGCTTTTCATCCCAACGGCTCATGGAAAAGCCCATGTTTTTCTTTTCCAATGTTTCTTTATAGGAAGAATACATACGGATCATGGCATCCATGAGTGCACGGTGGTCTTTTCTTGTTTTGCCGTTAACGTTCTGCTTGAGTCGTGAAAGAGAGCCGAAGGGTTCAATTCTTCCGCCTTTAAGGTAATACTGACCTTCTGTGATGTAGCCCGTATTATCGGGAACGGGATGGGTTACATCATCTCCGGGCATTGTTGTTACCGCAAGAACGGTTACCGAACCGGAATCGGCAAAGTCAACCGCTTTTTCATAACGGGAAGCAAGCTGTGAATACAGATCACCGGGATATCCTCGGTTTGAAGGAACCTGTTCCTGAGTGATGGCAATTTCCTTCATGGCATCTGCAAAGTTAGTCATATCGGTCAGAAGAACAAGAACATCCTTGTTCTGCAAAGCAAACTGCTCGGCAACCGCAAGAGACATATCGGGAATCATCATGCATTCAACGGTGGGGTCGGATGCGGTATGGATAAACATAACCGTTTTGCTGAGCGCTCCGCCGTTTGAAAGTTCCTCTTTAAAATAAAGAAAATCGTCATATTTGAGACCCATTCCGCCAAGCACGATAACATCTGCTTCCGCCTGCAATGCTATGCGGGCTAAAAGCTTGTTATACGGCTCACCCGAAATCGAGAAAATCGGGAGCTTCTGCGAAACAACAAGAGTGTTGAACATATCAATCATGGGGATATTTGTTCTCATCATACGGTTTGCGAGGATTCGCTTTGTAGGGTTAACGGAAGGTCCGCCGATGGTTTTCATGTTATCCGTAAGAGCGGGACCCTTGTCTCTGGGTTCACCCGAACCGTTGAAAATTCTGCCCAGAAGGTCTTCGCTGAAAGACACTCTCATTTCGTGTCCGAGAAAACGCACCTCATCCCCCGTTGAAATACCCTGTCCGCCTGCGAACACCTGAAGAGAAACCGTATTGCCGTCGATTTTGTTAACCTGTGCAAGTGATTTGCCGAAACGGGTATTAATCTGAGCAAGCTCATTGTATCGCACGCCCTCCGCTTTAACGGTAATAACATTTCCGACGATGGATTCGATTCTGTTAAAAACCTTGTTCATTCTCACTCACCGCCCTTCAGTAAAAGTTCAGCTTCGAGGCTTGTTTTGCCCTGAGCCTGTGCATAAAGCATATCTATTTCATTCTCTGCCTTCTTGAAGGCATCGCTTCCGAATTCCGTATAGTTCCAGTCGATAAACTTCTGACGCATACGGTTGAAAAAGCTTCTTGCATCATCCTTGTTATCAAGTGCATATCCGCTTCCGAGAACATATACAAGCTTATCTGTAACGTATCGCTGACGGAGAGTACCGCAGTTTGCATCAACCGGATCAAAAGAGTTCTGCTGAAGATAAACCGCATCGAGCATTTCGGATTTCAGATATACAGTATAGTCAGAAAGAGTTGTTCCTTCCTCGCCTACAACCTTCATCATTGAACCTACCTCATAGCCGTGAAGAAGGATGTTTTTGCAGAATTCCGATTTCACGGAGTCTGTTACGCCCTTGTATTTTGACCATGAAATAAGCGGGTCAATAGCCGGATATTTTCTTGCGTCCGAGCGTTCACGGGATAATCCGTGGAATGCACCGACAACCTTGAGAGTTGCCTGAGTTACGGGTTCTTCAAAGTTACCGCCTGCAGGGGAAACCGTTCCGCCGATTGTTACGGAACCCGTACTGCCATCGGGCAGACGGACATAACCTGCTCTTTCATAGAAAGCAGCGATATACGATTCAAGATATGCAGGGAAGGCCTCTTCGCCGGGGATTTCTTCAAGTCTGCCGGACATTTCTCTGAGTGCCTGAGCCCAACGGGATGTTGAATCGGCAAGAAGAAGAACATTCAGGCCCATCTGACGGTAATATTCGGCAAGCGTTACCGAAGTATAAACCGATGCTTCACGGGATGCAACAGGCATGGAAGAAGTGTTGCATATAATGATGGTTCGTTCCATAAGAGAACGGCCGGTTTTTGGGTCGGTAAGTTCGGGAAATTCGGTTATTGTTTCAACAACCTCGCCCGCACGCTCGCCGCAAGCCGCAATAATAACTATATCAACATCTGCGTATTTCGATGTAGTGTGCTGTAAAACGGTTTTGCCTGCTCCGAACGGACCGGGAGTGCAATAAGTTCCTCCCTTTGCAACGGGAAAGAATGAGTCGATAAGACGCACCTTTGTTTCCATTGTTTCAACGGGCGCAAGTCTTTCGCTGTAGCATTTTACCGCACGCTTGACAGGCCATCTGAACGACATGGAAACAGGAATTTCCCTGCCTCTTTCATCGGTGAGAACGGCAACGGTTTCGTTTACTGTATATTCGCCCTTGCCGACGATTGATTTCAGCGTATAATTGCCGAGAAGATAAAACGGAACAAAAATCTTGTGTGTGAATGGGCCTTCGGGAACCGTTCCTATATATTCGCCCGCACGGAGTGTATCGCCGGCATTAGCGGTGGGAGTAAACTCCCATTTCTTTTCGGCATTAAGTCCGTCCGCATAAATTCCTCTTTCAAGAAACCAGCCTGCCTGCTCAGCCAATACGGGCAGAGGATTCTGAAGTCCGTCATATATCTGTCCGAGGAGACCCGGTCCGAGCTGTGCGGAGAGCATATCGCCGGTGAACTCAACATCGTCACCGCATTTGATACCGCCCGTCATTTCATAAACCTGTATCTGTGCGATGTTACCCTTGATTCGGATAACCTCGCTTTTCAGCTTTGTGCCGTCAACATTAACAAAGCATATCTCATTCATTGAAACATTGCCTTCAAATCTGACGGATACAAGGTTGCCGTTGATGCTTACAACCTTACCTTTGTTTTCGGTCATTGAATAACCTCCGTTCTGTCTGTATTCATAATGGAGTCATAGATTTTTCTGTATGCGGTTTTTCCGCTTTCCGTATCAAACTGTTTAATCCGCAGAATAAGCTTCAGTTTAAGACAGTAATAGAACAAATACTCTTCTGAAAACGAATCTGTCGGTCTGAGAGTTTCGAGGAAATCAAGACGGTAGCGGTTAAGAATTTTTTCCGCTTCCATAGGACTCTCAGCTTCAACCGCATTGCGCACCGCCTGCATAAGAGCAGGGTGAAAAACCTTGTTTTCCGTATCAAACCGCTTGTTCATTTTGTCGGCACGGAGTTTTGCAAGAGCTAAACGCAGACTGCGTTCTTCCTCGTTCCATGAATTGATAAGTGCGGAATAAGATTTTTCATGATTTTTTGTCGGCACAAGAGATAACTTTGCCAGCTCGGTCTGTGTTTTTTTGCCTGAAAAACGCTGACAAAGCTCCAGAAAACGCTCCTGCGTAATTGGCAGAGGCATATTCTCCGAAAGTCCGTCGAGAGAAGGCAACTGTGATATCAGATAATATTCAGCCATAATTATTCAGCCTCTTTCATAAGAGCCGTAATTCCGGGGTTAAGATAGTTTGACAGCATATCCGTAACAGCCTCAGCGGAGTAATCGTAATAAGCCCCGCCGTTATTTGCGGAAATACGGAATCCGCCGTCAAAATTATCGTTTGCCTTAAGGGTAACGCCCTTGAGCATCTTCGATTTAAGCTCTGCAAGAATCACGTTTTCAAGCTTTTTAAGGTCGGCGGCATTCATAACAACGGAAATATCGTCTGCATCGGGATTTTTTGTCTGACATTCAACAGCGCTGACTATGAGCTTTGCCAGTTCGTCGGAAGAATAAACGGCATTTACATTATCGCTCACAATAGCTTTAAGCTCCCTTGCCACACTCTCTCTGAAAGATATGAGCAGATTTCTTCCTGCCTGACGGATTGCGTCCTCGCTAGATTTAACGGTTTTTTCGTTTTCGTTTTTTGCTTCGGCAATCATCTTATCCGCCTGAATTTTTGCATCGGAGATGATTTTTTCGGCTTCTTCTTTTGCAGACAGCAATATAGCTTCAGCCTGAGCTTCCGCCGCTTCAACGCCGTCTTTTTTTATCTGCTCAATAAGTTCCTGAAGTTGTATTTCCATAACGCTTCTCCTTTATGACAATGTATAATTCTGTTGAGAAAAACATAAAGGAACCAACATCCTCTGCAGACAGCTGGTTCCTTAATTTTATATATTGATTTAATATATTATAACACGCTCTTCGTTTTTGTCAAGTTTTTATTTTAAAACAGATTGCACCGCTATGAGCAAAAATCAGAGGAGGCGGATTCATGCCCTTCTGTTCGGAAAATCTTGATGCGACGGCTATATCATGGATTTTAATGCACAGAAATCCCGATTCAAAAAAATACGGGCACAAATTAACCCTTCTTTTATGACAGGAAGAGCAACGGAATAATCCTCCGTTTTCTTTGCAGTTGACATTATGGTTTTTAAGCATATCACATATTTCCGTGACAAATCCGATTTGAAGCAAAAGTAACGCTGTGTTCAGAGAAATGTGACTTAATCACAGAAAACAGCAAAAAAACGGCTATAATAAAGTCACAACAAAGAGAAAGGAAGTAATGAATATGTCAGTACTCAATCTTAATAAAAATAATTTTGATCTTGTAAGAAACAGCGAAAAGCCCGTGCTCCTTGATTTCTATGCCGACTGGTGCGGACCGTGCCGTATGGTTTCTCCCATAGTTGACGAAATCGCAAGGGAGAGAGATGATATCCTCGTTGCAAAAGTCAACGTTGATAACGAGCCTGAGCTTGCATCCGAATTCGGAGTTGTCAGCATCCCCTCTCTTTTCGTAATCAAAGGAGGCAAAGTAGTCAATCAGGCATCGGGTGCAAGACCCAAGCCTCAGATTCTTGCAATGTTAGAGGGTTAAATCACGGAGGCGTTTTTTATCAATAATTTTAACGCCTTTTCTTGACACCTCAACGATTCCTTCGTTGGAAAAATATTTAAGCATCCTTGAAACAACCTCACGGGCAGATCCCATATATTTTGCGATTTGCTCGTGAGTGAGCGATATAACATCGGAATTGAGTCTTGCGGATTCATCGGAAAGAAAAATTGCAAGTCTTCTGTCCATACTCATAAAAAGAATCTGCTGCATAACCCACATAACATCCGAAAACTTGCTGACCGCAAGCTCAAGAGAAAAGATTTTTATATCGGGACAGCGTTCGGATACCGCTTTGAATGCAGGTCCGCTGACAACAAAACATTCGCTGTCCTCTTCGGCATCAATGAACACATCAAAAGTTATGGTCTGCAGCACACACGAGGCGGAAAGCATACACATATCCCCCGTATGCAGGCGGTAAAGAGTTATATCCTTACCTTCCTCCGACATGATATAAACACGCAGGCATCCAGAACGCACAAAGAAAACTCCCGAACATTCGGAGCTGTCGTGCACGTTGGTGCCCTTCGGATATTCAACCGTCTGAGAGTTTTGGCAGATATAATTCTTATCTCCGTCGGAAATCCTGTTCCAGAACGGAAAAATTTCTTTATATACCGATTCATAATTTTCGCAGTTCATCTTGATTTCTCCCTTCGGAAATGAGAAAATAATTTACAGTAATTCTATCGCAGTATTTAAAATAAGTCAATAAAAAAGACGGAGGCTTATTATGGAACACATTTACGATATGATAATAATCGGCGGAGGTCCTGCAGGATACACAGCCGCACTTTATGCCGCAAGAGCGGGACTCAACACTGTTTTGCTGGAAAAGCTTTCTCCCGGCGGTCAGATGGCTCTTACGGGCGACATTGATAATTATCCGGGGTTTGAGGAAGGCATTGACGGTTTTACTCTCGGAATGAAGATGCAGCAGGGTGCTGAACGTTTCGGAGCAAAAACAGAATATGCTGAGGTTGTTTCCGTTGATTTTTCCGATAAAATCAAAAAACTTGAAACAACAAACGGCGATTATTATGCAAAATCCGTTGTTATCTCCACAGGTGCAAATCCCCGTGAGCTCGGCGTTGAAGGTGAAAAAGAGCTGACAGGCAGAGGTGTTCATTACTGCGCACACTGCGACGGCAGATTTTATAAGGACAAAACCGTAGTTGTTGTTGGCGGAGGAAACTCTGCAGCGGCGGATGCCCTTTATCTTTCAAACCTTGCCTCAAAGGTTTACATTGTTCACCGCAGGGATTTTCTAAGAGCAACAAAAATATATCACGAGCCTCTTATGAAAGCCGAAAATGTTGAATTCATCTGGAACAGTACCGTTTCGGGATTCGCAGTTGACGGAAAAATAAAGGGTGTAAGAATCAAAAGCAAGCTTACCGAAACCGAAATTCCTTGCGACGGTGTTTTTGTGAGCATAGGAAGAAAACCTGCAACCGAATTTCTCGGCGGCTCGGTAAAGCTTGACGGTAACCGATATATCATTGCTGACGAATCAACAAAAACCGATATCGGCGGCGTTTATGCGGTTGGAGATGTTCGCACAAAAGAGCTTCGTCAGGTTGTTACCGCAGTTGCTGACGGTGCAGTTGCTGTGCATCACGCTGAAGAATATATAGCCAACCTTTGATTTCAAGGGGCTGTCTCACGAAGCGAAGAAAAAAGAAACGGAATAAAATAATAATGGCTTGCAGAGGGAATCAAACCTTTGCAAGCCATTTTGATTGCATTATGGAATTAAGAATGATTATTTCTGTTTCTTTTTAGCCGTTTTTTCCGATTTGACATATACACATACGCCTATCATCGGAAAACGGCTTTCTCTCCGTGAGACAGCCCATTTTCGTTTTCAAAATAATTTCCCGTATGTGATTGAACATCGAATCAGAATATGATATTATAAAAAAAGAATATTCGCATTTGGCGTGGTGAAGTTATGAATTATTACATAGCACAGTTTCTGGGAGTTCTGGTTACCATTGGGGTAATCGCAACCCAGCAGATGAAAAAAAGAAAACAGATGTTGATTGTATCACTTGCCGTCAATGCACTGTCAGCCGCAAACATTCTTCTGCTTGACAGCTTCAATTCGGGAGTTATAGTCTGCTGTGTGGCTGTTGTTCAGCTTTTGGTGTCAATTTGGCACGAAATAAAGAATACGGATATAAAGCTTCCCGAAAAAATATTTTTTCTTGTTCTTTATGTTGCAGGCGGAATGCTCGGAGTTAAAGTTCCGCTTGATTTGCTTTCTGTTTTTGCAGCATTGTTTTATATGCTTGCCGTATTTCAAAAAAAAGAGCAGAATATCAGACTTATGCTTCTTGTTAACCTCACAACATGGACGGTTTACTATTCAATAATCGGTTCAACTGCCGTTTTTGCTCAGGTTGCAGGAATCATTTCCTCTCTGATAGCTCTTTGCAGATACAGAAAAGGAGAGAAAAGATGAAAAATTTATTGAAAAGAGTGATCGCTTTTATGGTTTGTGCGTCAATGCTTGCATCAGCGTGTGCTGCAGGTGCATCTGCGGCAACAGAAACGGATTGCGGCGGAAAATGTAAGCATTCGCCTATAATCGTTCTTCCCGGCATCAACCATTCGCCCACCTATCTTTATGATGAAGAAGATAAGCCTGTTACGTATAACGGCAATCACGTCGGAGGCACGCTTCTCATCCTCAATGAAGCCGCACTTTCAACAGGTATCATAGTAAAGGCGGTTGCAAGCGTTCTTGCAACCATCACCCTGCAGACAAACATCGCTCTTGACAAAATTGCATATAACCTTGTTTCCGACCTTTTCAAATTCCAGAGATGCGATGACAACGGCAACCACGTTGAAAACCTCAAAACACAGAGATGGAACTATTCGCTTGAAAAAATGTCCGACGAAGACCTTGACTGGACCTACAGAATGGTGCCAATGAAATCTCTTGTTGATGAAATCGGCGAAGACCATGTTTATTTCTTCACCTTCAATCTTGTGGGCGACCCCATGGATTCCGCAGACGACCTTGAAGAATATATCGAGATGGTCAGAAAGCAGACGGGTCACGATAAGGTTTCTCTTCTCCCCGTAAGCCTCGGCGGAACAATTCTCACCGCTTATCTTGATAAATACGGTCACGGTAAGATTGATCAGATTGTCAACGCCGTTGCCTGCCTTGACGGTACAGACATCGTTGCGGATTTCTTTGCAAGAGAATGGCGTCTTGATGACGAATATCTCTATCATCAGTTCATAACGAATATTTTCGTTGAATCCGAAGGCAGCCCAACACTCGGATATCTTATCAACTCGCTTCTCCATATCATCCCCCGCTCGGGCATCAATGCATTTCTTTCAGGTGCGATAAGCGGCATACTTGACACTCTGATGCTCAACTGTCCTCAGTTCTGGGCAATGATTCCCTCATACAGATACGACGCTCTTGCAAAGAGATATCTCGGCGAAAAGGATGTTCTCAGAGCAAGAACAGACCGTTTCCAGCAAGCAAGACTGAATCTGAAGAAAAACATTCTTGAAGCAGTTGCCGACGGAGTCCGTGTTAACTCCATCGCCGGCGCAAATCTTGATCTCGGCGAAGAAATGTATACATATTTCAACATCGTTGCATCGGCTGAAAAGGTTAATTCCGACGGTATCGTCAATCTTTCGTCAACAACTCTCGGTGCAACGGGTGCCGCAGGCAAAAACACTCTTGACAACGTCGATTATGAAAAGAATAAATATTGCAAGAATCCCGACCACAACCATGTTTCACCCGACAATATGGTTGACACCTCAACGGCAATCCTTCCCGATAACACATGGATTTTCCTTAATCAGCATCACGAGGTAGGCTACAACGATGTTGTTCTCAATCTCGCAAAGGCAATTTTCCTTGGCGAAGTTACCGATGTTAACGACAACCCTGAAATGTATCCCCAGTTCAACGGACCCTGCTACACAGAAAGCATCCGCCGTTGGAAACTTCCCGATGCAAAAAGAGTTGATCAAGCAAATCTCAGCGAGGAGGACAAAGCGGAGCTCAATGCCGCAATTGCCGAGGCTGAGGCTGTTCTTAAGTTAACCGTTGCCGACCAGCCAAGGGCCGAAGCTGCGGAAAGCAGACTGATTGCAATTCTTCACAAGGTCGGTGCTCCCGGCTACGAAAACATTGAGCCCGAAAAGGAATCAAAGCTTGACCCGATTCTTGAAGATATAACCTATGCGATGAGCAAGGGAAGTCTTTTCCTCTTCGGCGGCGGAAGTCCCGTTGACAGAATCCTTTCTCCCGTCAGAAAACTATTCAGTCTCATATTCGGATAAAAATAAGCGGAGATGTTTCGGCATCTCCGCTTTGTTTTTGATATAATATGTTGAAAAATATATGTTTTCAAGAGCCTTATAAAGCGCAATTGCATGTTGATTGCATCCCATACGGGTTCTTCAAAGATGGTTATCCGGGTATAAATTCTTCAAATTTGCCTTTTAAAACAAGATGAAGTACGAATCATTTTATTCTCTCCTATACCGACCATTTGCTGTCAACAAAACGTGTAGGTCGGTAAGGAAATGCTCTGAAGAAATCCGAAGCATCGCCCTTGATTTCAACACCGCTTATGTATGCGGCTGTACGGGCAGAATGACCCTCGCCCGCAAGCATCAGCCTTGCAGCGGCGGAAGCGGTCAGCGAAATATCGTAATCGCCGTCAACCTTGTGTGTGACGGTTGCTTTTCCGTTCTGATATTCAACCTCAAAAACGCCCTTGTTCTGCTCAAACTCATCAATACTCAGAACACTGAATTTCCCGTATTCTTCGGGATACGAATTGCATTCGAGAAGCTTTTTAAGATTATATATCCTTGCCGCCGTAACACCGTTATCCAAATAGGTAACGTTATCAAATCTGTCTGCCATGCAGGAAAAATCCGATCCCTGATACTGCAGTCTGACTATAAGATTTTTAGCTATTCCGTCATAGTTGCGAATAAATCCTATTAATCCCGTAAGTGCTTCGGGAGAAAGCGCAAACAAGTCCTCAACAAAAAGGTCGTCAGGTCTGCTTACGGTAAAACGCATATATCCGTCTGCATTTCCGTTGGCATCACGCCTGAAATATGTGTATTCCATGCTTTCAAGAGGCGTGGCGCAGAAATGCTTTTTTTCATCACGGAGCATCACAAGATTTTCTCTGAGAGCAGCTTTTTCATGGAGTGCACTGAGCTCCTCAAACTGCTCACCCGTATAAAGAATAACATCATTATTCCTCGGTATGCTGTTCAGACTTTCAAACGGAACCTTTATCGTAAACATTCGGTTAAGATTTGCGTAGCCGAATTTTTCATAATAGGTAATTGAGAACGGATGCAGAAATCCAACGGTTATATCATTTTCAACTGCCGTTTCTCCTATTTTTTTGAAAATTTCTCTTATTCCGCCCATTCTGCGGTATTCGGGCAAACTGCAAACTCCGCTTACGACAACGGAGTTGAGGAATTTTCCGCAGTAGTTAGTTCTGAAATCAAACAATTCAACCCCCGCAATAAGTTTACCGTTATTGAATGCGGCAAGCACGGGCGTTTTAACCGTGTTGTTTTCCTCAGCGTTGTATTTCCAGATAAACGATGCGGCGGAAACCTTCTGAAAATCAGCCGCTTCATCGGGTTTGATAAATCTTACTTCCATAATCTTTTCTCCTCATCCGAGGTTATTTGCCGACATTCACCTGAGCGTTAACCGCAAGTTCGAGCATATCCTTGCCGTCACTTTCAACAGCATCGTTCATAAGCCTGCGTCTTTCAAGCAATTCGGCATACATTTTTTCTTTTTTGCTATTATCAAGGTCATAGAACAGCATCGGAATAATTCCGAGCGAGCCCGTTACTGCGGGAATAACGGTAAACATCGCAAAGAGGAAGAATTTGACCTTATCGGTCTGTTTATTTATACTCTTTTGCAAGAGAATTAAGTGCTCCTATAATACTTGAACCCGCCTCGCTTCCGAGCGAAAGCATTTCTTCATAATGACGCTGAGGCTCGCCGAAAAGCTTTTCGCCAAGGTCGGTATTCCAGAGCGAATCGGCAATAAACGGAGCATAATCATTATCGGGAACGATGTAGCCGATTGCATCGTTGCAAAGGCCCATAACAAGAACGGTTTTATCTCTGCCGATGATATCTGCGGTGTATTCATATTCCCAGTCTGTGCCGAGATACGACTGTGTTTTATCAACGACCTCGCCGTAAACAAGCTGGGGAATGAGTTCGCCGGGAACGGCAAGAACAACTATATCCGTTCCGAATTCCATATAACCGACTTCGGTGATAACGGAATATCTGCTCGGTGCACTCTTATCGTGCACGGTTGTAAGTCCGAGAAGGTCGGAAACCGCACCGAGATACATAAGGCCGTATTCAAGAGGAACTGTTATCTCCTGCATTCTGACATTCAGAACGGGAGCAACCGGTTTTGCGTTTTTCTGTGCGTCGATGATAATTCTTGCAAACTCATATCCGAGCTTCTTTGCCTTCTCATAATCTTCAACTCTCGGATCAGCGGCAATTTCAGCCTCAATTTCATCAAGAATTTCCTGAGTTTCAACTCCGCCGGCGTTAACGGAAATCGGTGCCTGCGCGCCCTGAATGAACATAAAATTCATGCCTGCCGCATTAAGCTTTTCTTCTATATAGTTGGGATAATCGGCAGAAAGAAGCTTTGTTTCTCTGTTTATTGTTGTCGGATGTCCGCCGAGATTTGAAAAAACGGTAGGAACGGCGCTCTTTCTGTACGGAACGAATTTGAAGCAGGCAATCGTATGCTGATAGCCCTCCATATCATATCTCTTGTTGAAGATGTAGCCGTATTCATCGTCAAGATAATTGTTGTTTCTTTCACTGTAGCCGACACCCGCCGTTTCAAAATAAAGAAGATCGCCGGGTTCCATATTCACATATGCCTCAACAATCGCATCGGATGCACCTTTAATCATATGCTCATAGAATTCGCTGTCAAGGCTTCTTGTTTTTTCAACGAACGGAAGCCATGAGAACATATTCTGAAAAATGGATTTTATAAGAGTTGCAAGACCGAAGCCCTGAGTATCGATAACGGTGTGGCAATGAGTACTGTTGATGTTTATTGCCGCAATATCGCTCTTTATTCCTTTATCCCTGAGCTTCCGCTCAACTTCTGCACGGATTGCTCGGATATCCTCGTTGCACACACCGATGCCGTCAATTGCCGCCAGAACAACCGTGCCTCTTCCCGAATTATCGTTGATTGCAACCGCATTTGCACCCTGGTCATCATAAACACCGTTTATTTTCTGGGTGAAATAACCGCCCGTGTAATATTCCTTCGAGCCGTCTCTGAGATTTTCGGGCACCATGCTTGCCTTGCCGAAACCAAGATGCCATTTTGCGTCTTCTGCAGGCTTATCAAGGAAACCTTTTGTGCCTTCATAAAAATTTTCGCTTTCTGAAGCGTAGTACTCATCAACCGTTTTGAAATCCTTCGGAAAGAGAGCTCCGACACCGGCAAAAAGGGCGTTGAGAAGCCCGTTTATTGCGTTGGAACAAAACATAATTCCGCTGTTGTCTGCCGCAGCGGAATCGTTTGCGGATGCAAAGCCTGTGCCCGTAAGCAGAATAACAACTGCCATTAAAACAGAAACGGTTTTCTTAAGCTTTCTTTTCATATATTTCTCTCCTTTTAAGCTGTTGATTTCTGTGAATGCAACACAACTTATTTGTTATATATTAACATTTTATTCCAAAAAAGTAAATATTTTTTATTCAACATTGCAGATACGCCTGCAAATTATATAATTCAGACTGTTGACTTAACAGATTTTGCGTATTATAATGTAATGTGATATAATTTGTATTAAAAGGGGGTTAATCGATGAAGAAAAATATTTATATGGCACAGATAAATTACCTCCACGGTAAATCCACCTTTCTGCCCTATGCGGCGGGTACATTAATCGCAAATGCAAGAGCAAACGCTGAGATAGATTCTTATTATGAATTCAAAGAGCCCCTCTTTATAAGAGAAGGAATCGCAGAATCTCTTTCAAAAATCGTTAATCCTTATATCGTAGGATTTTCAAATTACATATGGAATCATGAATATAACAGAGTGCTTGCAAAAAGAACCAAGGAGAAATATCCCGACTGCATAATCATTTTCGGCGGTCACCATATTTCACCCGATACATCGCTGATGGAGAATGATGAATACATCGATATCATGTGTTTCGGAGAGGGCGAAGAAACCTTTTCATCACTTCTGCTTGCCCTCAAAAACGGTGAATCGCTTGACTCTGTTGCAAACATAGCCTACAGAAAAAACGGAAAACCCGTTTATACATACCATAAGAAATCGGAAGGAATAAACTATCCTTCCCCCTATCTCACGGGAGTTTTCGATTCGATACTCACTCATTATCCCGAAATTGACTTTCATGCCGTTATTGAAACCAACCGAGGATGCCCCTATAACTGCGCATACTGCGACTGGGGAAGCCTTCATTGCGGAGTAAGATTCTTCCCCGAAGAAAAAATAATGCAGGAACTTCAATGGCTCAGCGACCATAATATCAGCGGTTTCGGCGGTGCTGATGCAAACTTCGGAATGTTTGAGCGTGATGAAAAATTTGTTGACGAAATGGTTCGCCTGCACAACGAAGAGGGAGTTTTCAAAGGTTTTCAGGTATCCAGCGCAAAAAACAGCAACGACCGTGTTTTCAGCATTTCCAAAAAGCTCAATGACTGCGGAATGGACAAGGGTGCAACCCTTTCTTTTCAGTCATTAAGTCCCGTTGTGCTTGAAAATATTCACAGAAAGAATATTTCCGTTGATACCTTCACTGCCCTTCTCAACAAATATAACGAGGCAGGAATTCCCACATATTCAGAGCTGATTCTCGGTTTGCCGGGAGAAACATACGAAAGCTTCGTTGAAGGCATTGATATTCTTCTTGATTCAGGGCAGCACAACTCAATCTATATCCACGATTGCGAATGGCTCCCCTGCTCGGCAATGGGGAATCCCGAATATGTTGAAAAGCACGGAATAAAATATGTTCTTGTGCCTCTTAATCAATCACACACCATTCTCAACAAAGACGAAGAAATCAGCGAATATTCCCGTCTTATCGTTGAAACCAACACAATGAGCCGTGAAGACTGGGTCAGAATGAATATCTATTCAGCAACAATTCAGGCATTCCACCATGAGGGGCTGCTGATGCTTTTTGCTCTTTATCTTCATAATGAAAAAAACATAAAATATTCCGATTTTTATAATGCATTCATAAATCATATGTTTGCAAATCCCGATACAGTCGGCGGCAGAATCTATTCAAAGCTCAAAGAAAGATTTGATGCCGTTGCAAGAGGCGAAGCCGGAATAGTATGGGAAGACAGACGCTTCGGAGATGTGGGTTGGCCGTCAGAGGAATACGCATTTCTCAACGCCGCCTTCGAATGCGATAAATTCTATGCCGAAACAAAGGATTTCATAAAAACATTCTTCGCAGACGACGAAGCTTTTGAGGATTTGTTCCTCTGGCAGACAAAAACCGTCAAGCTTCCGTTTGTTGATAATATTGAATTTGAATGCGGCTATGATTTCAGAAGCTATTTTTCGGATTTGCTCTGCGGTCAGCCTGCAGTTCTTGAGAAAAAAAGCTTGTTGAATAAGGTTGCAAAAACCGTCAGATGCAATTCATGGCAGGATTACGCACGCTTCATAGTATGGTACGGCAGAAAAGACAGCCGCAACATCTATCTCGATGAAATAATATCACAGGAGATATAACATGAAAGTTTTACTTATAAATCCCTCCCCGGAGCACTACACAAGAGCAAGATGTGCTCCCCTCGGTGTTTTATCCATCGCAAGCTATCTTGAGGCAAACGGACACACCGTCAAAGTGCTCAACAGAGCAACAAAGTCAACGGATATCAATGCCGAACTCGACGAGTTCAAACCCGATTTTCTCGGTTGCTCGCTTCTTGCGGTTATGTCCGTAAGAGACTGCATACTCTGCTCAAAAGCGGCTAAAAAAAGAGGAATTACCGTTGTCTGGGGCGGTCCGTATGTTTCCTGCTCTCCCGAGCTGACTCTTGAGCTCGGATGCATGGATTTTATATCAATGGGTGAAGGCGAAGAAACATGGCTTGAACTTCTTGATACAGCAGAAAAAGGCGGCGACCTTTATTCAATCAAGGGTCTTGCATACATAAAAAACGGCAAAATGATTACCACCCCCGCAAGAGACTTTACCGACCTTTCAAAGCTGCCCCGAATCAACTATGACCTTATCAACGTAAGGGAAACTCTCTATAAAAACTACGATTACAACGGCATTATGGGAATGTATCTCTCAAAGGGATGCACGGGGCATTGCACCTTCTGCTATAACACAGCGTTTCATAAAAACTGCTATCGCTCCCGTGATATCGACCTTTTCATTGAAGAGGTCAGATATCTCAAGGAAAACCACGGACTCAAAGCCGTTGCCTTTGCCGATGAGCTTTTCGGATATAACAAAGAAACTCTGCGTGAAATCTGCAACAAGCTCATCGAAGCCGACCTTGGAATTCACTGGGGCGGCATGACCAAAATCGGTCTTTTTGATAAAGAAGATTTTCAGCTCATGCACGATGCAGGCTGCCGTTGGCTTGAATTCGGCATCGAAAGCGGCGCAAAAACAACTCTTGCACGCATGAAGAAGGGATATAAACCCGGCCGTGTTGAAGAGGATTTGCAGAATTGCCGTGATGTAGGCATAATTTCACTTTGCTATTTCATTGTAGGTTTCCCCGATGAAACCGAAGAAGAGCTTCGCGAAACCTGCGCCCTTGTCAACAGAATCAGCTACACAAAATTTGTTTGCTCATATTTCAGTCCCCTTCCCGGCTCAGAGGCTTATGATAAGCTTGTTGCCGAGGGCAGACACACTCCCGCAAAATCAATGAAAGAGTGCATGAAAACAAAAATTTTCTATTCTCCAAAACCGAATTTTTCAAAAGTTAAATCTCTTGACCTTAAAGTTGTACGCAGCCACATCCTCTGGAGCAGTTTCACCAAGAAAAACTTTATCGAAAACGGCAAGCTCAACTATTCCGTTGCAAAGAAGGATATCCTTGACGTACTCCGAAGCCTTAAGGGTCACGGATTCAAGAACGGCGTTGAACAGTTTTTCATCAGCGGCTATGAATTCCTTGATATATTCTTCTACGGCAACTTCTTCCCCCGAATCATCAAGAAATACGGTCTTGATCTGAAAGAAAGGAAATAAGATGAGAGTTCTTTTCGTTAACCCCGCAATGGAGCGATATACCCGTCAGGTCGGATTCCCCTTGGGTCTTATGTCCATTGCAACTTATCTTCAGGAAAACGGCCATAAGGTTAAAATCCTTGACCGTACAATCAAAACAACAAACATAAAAAAAGAGCTTGAGGAATTCAGACCCGATATAGTCGGCGTTTCGGTTTTCTCTCTCAAAGCATTCACCGATGCCGAAAAAGTGAGCAATGCGGCTAAGAATTTCGGTGCAAAGGTTGTATGGGGCGGTATCTTCGTTTCGCTTGACACCGAATTCACCTTTAACAACATTGATATAGATTTCATTTCAATCAGCGAGGGCGAAGCAACATGGCTTGACCTTGTTACAACTCTTGAATCGGGCGGTGACCCCTATTCGGTTGCAGGTCTTGCATATAAAAAAGACGGCAGGGTCATCTATACTCCCGAGCGTGAGTTTATGGATTTATCCCTTCTCCCTCCCATTGATTTTACTCTTATCGATGTTGACAAATATCTCGGCTCAATGTACGGCTGCAAAAGAACAGCTCTGCTCTATCTTTCAAAAGGCTGTTTCGGTCAGTGCACATTCTGTTTCAACAAAAGATTCCACCGTCAGTGCTACCGTGTGAGACCCGTTGAGGTTTTCCTTAAGGAGGTTGAATATCTCGTTAACAACCACGGCGTTGACTGCATATATGTTGCGGACGAGCTTTTCTGCAAAAACAGGCAGGAAATGCTTGATATCTGCAAAGCATTCAAGGAATCGGGAATAAAATTCAAATGGGGCGTTGAAACAAGAGTCGGCATTTTTGAAAAGGATGACTTCAGAATCATGAAGGATGCGGGATGCATCTGGATTGCATTCGGAATCGAAACCGGCTCTCCCTCGATGATGAAGAAAATCAAGAAGAATCTTCCCTTTGATAAAATCGAGCAGACATTCATTGACTGCAAGGCGGTTGACCTTGTTTCACTTGCAAACTTCATTATCGGCTTCCCCGACGAAACCGAAGAGGAATTCAGAGAAACCATCGATATGGCAATGAGGATTGCAACCACTCAGCGCACATTCTTTTTCTATATGCCGGGTCCCGGCTCGGAGCTTTATGATGAGCTTGTTGCAAGCGGACGCTATAAGCCTCCCAAAACCTTCAGGGATTACACCAACATCCGCTTTTTCTATTCGCCGAAACCGAATTTCTCAAAAATCCCCTCAAAGGATTTGAAGGTTGTGCGTTCATATTTCCTCTGGAAAGGGTTTTCAAGAAAATACTTCTCCGAAACCTCAAGAACATATGACATCGCAAAGAAAGATATCGTTGACGTGCTCAAACAGTTCAAGGGTCACAATCTCCGATTTGCAATTCAGCTTATTCTGATTTCGGCTTATGAATTCCTTGATATATATTTCTACGCACACTTTTTCCCGTCGATTATCAAAAAATATAACATCAATCTTGATGACGAATAAAAAAATTGCCGTACCTTTGTTGGTACGGCATTATTTTTATTTGAATCTCTTGCCCATTCCGTATTTCTTCATGATTTTCGGATATGCGTGGGCATACCAGATAACCGAGAAAAGCTCGAATGCCGAGCTTATCATGGAAAGCGTGAAATCCTTGAGTTTACTGCGTTTGAGCTGCTTTATCGCATCTGTTGCAACCTTTTTTGCAAAGGAGAAATTCTCCGTATTCTTTGAAATGCTCTTTGCGGAGAAGCTTCGCCACATATACCATGAACGGATAACATTCAAATCCTTTTCGGGCACGGTTGTGAAACTGTATTCGTTGCGTTCGATAGGTCTTATATCCGCAAGCTGACTCAAATCCGTTATCTTCGGATATCTGCCATCTTCAAGCATTTTGTTATAGATATCCGAACCGGGAACAAGAGCAAAATAATTGAGATTTATAAGCGGAGTTTCAAGCTTTTCGATAAGCTCAACGGTTTTTGCAACATCCTCAACGGTTTCATCGGGGAATCCCACTATGAAGGATGCTATGGCAATCACACCCGCTTTTCTGCAATTGCTGAAGGTTTCTTCAATACGGTCAAAAGGAATTCTTTTATTCATCTTTTCAAGAATTCTTTCGCTTCCGCTTTCAACGCCGAAGAATACCCATCTGCAGCCCGAATCATACATATATCTGAAATCTTCTTCGGTGAAAACGCCGATTCTTGTCTGGCATCCCCAAACAAATTTCAGATTAAGGCTTCTTAAACTATCGCAAATCTGTCTCATTTCCGTACGGTTTCTGCCCCACATTTCGTCGGCAAAATATACACCGTCCATGCCGTAGTTTTCGACGAGATATTTTATTTCGTCAAGCACCATATCAAGAGGGCGTTTGCGGTAAGTACAGCGGTGGAAATCCTTGTTATAACAGAATGCGCAGTTATGAGGGCATCCCTTTGCGCAGTAGAGATAAAGCATTTTACTGCATTCATATGACGACTGAAAATATTTCGGAACATCAACCAAGGACCAATCAATGGGCGGTAATTCAGCCAAATCAACAAAATCTCTTTGCGAAGTCAGAACGGTTTCGCCGTTTCCGTTTCGCAATGCAATACCTGCAACAACGGAAAAATCGGTTTCTGCCTTTGCGTATTTTTCCGCAAGCTCAACCCAGGTTGCTTCTCCCTCGCCGATTGAAACAAGGTCAACGCATTTATGTTTGAGCACGGTTTCGGGAATCTCCGACGCAAGAGGTCCTCCCCATACAACGGGCAAGCTGAATTTCTTGGCATATTCGGAAAGTTCAAGTGCATCATAAACGGATTTGAAGGATACAAGCGAAATTCCTACCAAATCGGGCTTGAATTCCTCAAAAACCTTTTTGGTTTTTACCTTTTCAACCGTTCTGTCATAAAGCCTTACCTTATGACCCTTTGACTGCAGAGTGCTTGCAATTGAAAGCAATCCCAGCGGTGCGGTAACAGAGCGGGAATAACCCACGGTTGCGGGATTTATAAGAAGTATGTTCATTACTTCAACTCACTTTATCAGTATTTGGGTATATCTTTCTTATATTTCAGCCTGTAGTTCTTGACATAATCCTTGCCGTAATGAGTGAGATAAAACATAAGATAATCGCCCTCGGTGAAGGTGTGAGGCCACAGTCTGTCGGCAGTATCTTCAAGAAATTTCTTTTCAAAGCGGTTGCGTCTTGCCTTGACCTCCTCCATGGTGCTTGTGAGTGAGCTGTATTTATAAGAAATATGAAGCTCACCGTTTTCGTGGAATTCGGTTATGTCAACGCTGTCCGCCTTATTTTTGAGAATTGCATTTTTCTTAAGCGCAAAATTAGAGGGAACACAGGTATCAACAATCCTGTTGTCATAGATAACATCAATCGTTGACTGCAGTTCCTCATCGGTTTCGGTGGGAAAGCCGAGAAGGAAGGTTACAACATTCCATATGCCTGCTTTTGCGGAATCTGCAAGAATTCTTTTGCGCTCCGAAAGATCAATGCCCTTGTTCATAAGCTCCATGATTCGGGGAGATTCGGATTCATAGCCCCACATCATATAGCGTGCGCCCGAATTATACATATTCTGAAGAACATCGGCTGTGAACGCCTTTTCAAGACGCACAAAGGAGCTGTAATAAATCTTGAGATTTCTCTTTAAAAGCTCCGTTGCAAAGGCATTGTAGAATGCGGGCGGAACAGCTTCATCAACGAAATTGAAGTGTCTGTAGCCGTATTTATTTACAAGGAATTCAACCTCATCAACAGCTCTTGAAACACTTTTCATATCAAACTTCTGCTGACCCGTATAGAAATCGCAGAAGGTGCATTTTGACCAGTAGCATCCTTTGCCGAACTGAACGGGAATAACGGGCTCGGGAGCAAGATATTTATCAAAATCAAAGCAATCATAATCAGGATAATAAATATTATCCATATCGAGCAGAGGCGCGGTTTCATTTGTTATAACAACGCCGTTTTCATCGGCATAAACAAGGGAATGAACCTCGTTTATTTTTCTTTTTCCGCAGATATATTCCGCAAGCTCAACAGATGCAATTTCGCCGTCACCGACAATAAAGAAATCACAGTATTCGCTGAAAATCGCAGGAATTTTCTTGAGGTCGGGTGCAATTTTATAGATATAGTTTCCGCCGAGGCAGATTTTTGCATCGGTCTTTTCTTTGAGCAATCTTGCAAGGGTAAGACCCGGTATAATCTGGCTGAGGTCTGTTATCGAAATATTTATGAGGGAGTAAACGGAAAAATCCTTTTTGCTGAGTTTCTGCTCAAAATAAGGCAGAAACATATTCATATCACTGTTTTTGCACTGATAATCAACATCGGCAAAATCATATGTCATAACGGGATTTGCAATGAAATTATCAATCATAATTCTTGAAGGCACATAAGGCAGAGATGCCATATCAAGGGCTGAATTTATGATATCTTTGGCTTCATAAAGCTTTTCGGGGTCATAAAACAGCTCTTTTGTTTTGATTACACTCATTGCCCAATCAATCTTATTGATTGTTTTTTGAGCCTTCTCGCCGTCATATTTTATGTAGTCACCCACAATACGTTTGCGGATTTCAAAGGTTTTCTTTCTTTTTTCGTTGATATCATCGGAAAGAACCGAATCTGCCTCAAATTCAGCCGATGAAAGGAATTCCTTTGCTTTTTCAAGGCTCTTTGATGCATAGTTACTGTTCAGAATATCATTGAAAAATTCAATATTGAAATCATAGCTTTCCGCATCGAATCCTCTGCCCCTGAGCTGACCGACAAGCAATGCCGCTGCAAGATAAGGGCTTGCGGGATACCATTGGGGAACGGCGGTAAAAAGAATTTTCATTGCGTTTACCTCTTGATTAGTTTTTTCTTTGAGGAAAATCTGACCCTCAAAGCAGTTTTAAGATAGAGTGCTGTTTGTTTGAATGAGTTTTTTGATTTGCCCTCTGTTCTTGACATACATTCAACGGGAATCTCTCTGAACTTTGCACCAATTCGGAGAGGTGCAACAACCAGCTCAATGAGAAAAGGGAAATTAAGCTCCCTGAAATCAATTGATTTATAAAGCTTGGTAGGCATGGTCTGAACGGGAAGGGTAAAATCCGTTATATCCGAAATAAAAAGTATTTTAAGAAAAATCTGGGCAAGTCTGTTGAATATTTTCCTTGTGGGGTCGTATTCGTGAAAACTGTTTTTCTTTATCCAGCGTGAAGTTTTGATTATTGTTTCAGGCTCGGCTTTTGCACCGTCTATCATTCGGGGAATGCAGTCAAGCGAAACACCTAAATCACCGGGCAGAAGCATTATGTGTGACGATGTTGCGGAATCAAAACCGTCACGGATTCCGCCGCCTATATAAGGTCTTGTTTGCATCATACCGAAAACTTTGCCCTCATACTTACGGCTGAGCATTTCAATTGCATCAACGCACTGCTCCGCCGCACGCTTGGGATAAACCATAACCACTCTGTCGATATCGTTTATATCGCAGGTTTCCATGATGTAGTCAACGGTTTTCTTGAGACCCTCATTTTCGTCGGTTGCACCTATATAGATTGAAACCTTTTCAAAATTCATAAACTCACCTGAATTCGGGGCAGATACGCTCATCTGACCTGTAGTTGCGCACATAGTCGCAACCGTATTCCGAAAGATAAAGAAGAAGATGGTCGAAATCGGAGAAAACTACCGACCACAAAGAGTTTTTATTTTCTTCCGTAAATTCAAACTGGAATTTTCTGCGGAGTTCGCGTCTGTCCGACTGGGAAACGCCGTCCATAACATCTTTGTAGGATGTGAAGAATTCGCCGTTTTCCGTGTAGCTTATAATTCCGTTTGAGCCGACGGATTCCTTGAGAAGTGAATGCTTTTTTAGAGAGAAATTGGAAAGAGTGCAGGAATTGATAATATCCCTGTTGTTGCGGATAATATTCATCGTCTGCTCAATTTCTTCGGGAGTTTCGGTGGGATAGCCGAAAATGAAGAGACCGTTATTCCAGATTCCCGCCTTATGGGAATCAAGCAGAATATCGAGTCGTCTTTCGGCATTTATGCCCTTATTCATAAGCTCCATAATACGCAGGGATTCGCATTCATAACCCCACATAAATATCCTTGCGCCCGAATCATAAAGATTCTTGAGTACTTCGGCTGTGTAGCCGTTTTCGAGGCGTGCAAAGGAATAATAGGTTATATCAAGACCCGCTTCGATAATCGCAAGCGCAAGCTTATTATAGAATACGGGCGGAATTGCCTCATCGATAAACATAAACTTTGAGGCGGAGTAATTATCAACATAATATCTGATTTCGTCGATTATGCGGTCAATGCGTTTGGGGCAATAGCCGAGCTGACCGTAGGCATAATCACAGAAACTGCATTTACCCCAATAACAGCCTTTTGAAAGCTGAACGGGAAATACAGGCTCGGGAGTAAGATATTCCGAAAAATCATAGTCACCGAAATCGGGATACGCAACGGTATTCAGGTCGATATGCTCGCAGGTGAAATGAGTTGAAACAACCTTACCCTCTGAATAATAACAGAGGTTTGCAACATCCTCCACTCTGCCCTTGCCGTCAAGGAAACCGCAAAGGTCAACAATGGCTGTTTCGGCATCGCCGATAACAAGATAATCGATGTAATCGGTAAAAATATCATCATGTTTCAGCATATCCTCATAAATCTGAGTTGCATAGTTACCGCCGAGAATAATCTTTGCATCGGTTTTCTCTCTGAGCAATTTTGCAAGGGTGAATACAGGAATAAGCTGGCTCAAATCCGTCATGGAAAGACCGATTATTTCATTCCCCTGCCCTGCAATTTCTTCTGCCTTTTCGCAGAGAAAATCATAAAACATATTAAGGCTTTTATCCTCACACTGAAGCTTTATGCTTGACCAGTCAAGGCGTAAAAGCGGATTTGCAAAGTAATTATCGAGATCAATTTCATTCGGCGCAAAGGGCATTGAAGCAATACGCAACGCAAGCTGCACGGTGCGTTTTGCTTTCATCAGCTTTTCGGGCACAAAGAAATCGGGAGCGTTCTTAAGAGTGAAAACCGCTTCGTCTGTTCCGTTTATAACCCTCTTTATTTTCTCTGCGTTTTCCGAATAAAACTTTTTGATTGTAAGATATTTCAAGCCGAGATTTTTTTCTTCAAAGCTGCCGTTTTTTCTGATTTCATCGAAATCGGCATTTTTGAATTTCTCTTCAAGTTCATTAAGAATTCTGCGTGCTTTTTCATCGGCATCGGCAAGATGCGAATTTGTAAGAATACGGTTGAAGAATTTAACATTGAGGTCGAGCGCCTTAACATCAAACTCTGCTCTTTTAAGCTGTGCCGTCAGCAGAGGCACGGCAAGATGCGGAGAAACGGGATACCACTGCGGAGACTGAATAAGCAGAATTTTTTTCATATTCTTTCCTCCGTGTAGTCAATATGATCTCTGGGATTGACAAGAAGGGTTGCGCTGTAGCGTTTGCCGAACCAGATAACCTCTCTTGCGTAGTCTGCCCAGTTATCAAAAAGCTTGTCCGATTTGATATGCAGAGTGCTTTTTTTCTTTTCAAGCTTTTCGTTTTTCTCAAAATATGCATAGAAATTCCAATCGGAATCAATCTTAACCTCGGCTTTGTTGAGAAGTCTGATAAGGGAATACTGATAATCAAGCAATCCTTCCAGCAAATCCTTATCAACGCCGAAGCTCTTCACAAACGGCATCATATCGCTTACGAATTCATCAAAGTGATACGCCATTTCAAGGAATGCGCCTTCCTCAAAATACCATCCCGTTGAGCCGAAAACATCTCGCTGATAAGTCCAGTCAGCAGTTTCGGTGTCATACTTTCTGTTGGCAAGGCTGACAAAGAAATCATGCACAAAGCCGGTGCTTTTTTTATAAATATAATCGAAAAGTCTGTTATAGAACTCGTGATAGGATATCCCCTTTTCGTTGTGGAGATAAATTGCAAAATAACGGAGCAGACCAAGGTGGTGGAAGGTCTGGAGCACAACCGCAAACATACAAGCCTTAACCCAGTCTTTCTTGGGCATAGTTGCGGTTTCGGTTATAATTTCAATGTATTCCTGCACTCCGTTAAGCTCGGGAGTGAAATGAATTCCGAGCTGTGGAATAACGGATGTTTTAATCCCGAATTTCTGCTGATATTCTTTGTTTCCCACAGCGGTATTGGGATAAACCTGGCAGTCATAAACAGTCATTGAGTTATTCTGACCTTTTTCAAGCAAGGTACAGATTCCGTTGCAGAACGTTTCAAAAGTTTCACCTGGTAAGCCGAGAATAAGCTCCGTGTATGTCGGCACACCTGCAGCGGTGAATTTTGCATCAATCTCAGCAAAGCTTTCAAGAGTCAGATTCTTTCTGCCGATATTTTCAAGAGCAGTCTTATCAAGAGTCTGATAAGCAAGGGTTACGCTCTTGTCGATCTGATTTTTGTTGAGGATGTAGCCTGCCTTAAAAGCATTTTCGTTGCTTTCCTTTGCATAGCAAGGCTTGAAAACTCCGGGATATCCGTATTTTTTCTTCATCTCAACCACAAATTCCGCAATTTCAACGTCACGGTCAAACATTCCGAAGTTGGCGTCGGCACAGTAGCTGTAGCTGATTTTATGCTGAGCCGCCCATTCGATTTCGCTCTTCACCTTTTCAATGGGGAAAAGACGGACTTTCTTTGTGCAGCTCCATTCGCAGTATGCACATGAATAGGGACAGCCTCGGTTGGTTTCGATTGTTACATGATATTCGATATGAGGAAACTCAGCCATGATTCCGTCAAAAACGCCTTCAAGATAGGGCGACGGATATGACGAAATATCCTCAGGGATGTATGTTTCGGTTGTTATTTTTTCAGTGCCGTTTCTGTAGCAGAGATTGGGAACATTATTTAAATCCGTACCGTTTTCAAGAGCTTTGAGGAGCATTGCCATGCTCTCTTCGCCCTCGTTATACATAAGAAAATCCACATAGGGACATTCATCAAGCAGACTACCGTCTTTTTCAACATTCGGTCCGCCGAAAACAATTATGATTCTGGGATATATTTCCTTAAGTTTTTTTGCAAGGACCTTGTTATATTCAAAATTCCATACACTGCATGAAAACGCCGCCATAAACGGATTTTCAAATCGGTCAAGAATCTTTTCAATCGGCTCTCTTGCGGTAAGAATGTCAGGGATATCATAGCATTCCGATATCTCTGCATCCTTTTTGAGGTATGCGGCAATACACCCTGCCGAATACGGTAAAAACCAGGGTGTTGAGTAAGATGAGCCTATCTGAATTAAAAAGACCTTTTTCTTCATCAAATTATCCTTCTGTTACATCATCTTTGTAGGATGCCCAACCCATTCTGCCGTACCACACAACGAATTTGCCGTAATTGAACCAATCGGGTGCGGTGTTGCTGTCTTTCATGACAAGGGTATGGGGTTTCTTTTCAAGGGGTTTGTAGTTATCAACATAAATGCCCGTAAGGTAGCTGTGGACATCATAGTTAAGCTCCGCTTTTGTTTCTGTTTCGGCAGGCTTGCGGAGAATTGCTTTCTGATATGCAAGCAAATCATTGAAGATATCATCATCAATATCAAAGCTTCTGAGATACGGAATCATGTTATCATAGAACTCGTCAAGACGGGATATCATATGGAGCACAAGATATTCGTTATCATCCCATACCATATCGCCGCAAGGCTCAAAGAACAGCTTTTTGTTAACGATTCCGAGGGATTGCTCCGTTGCGTGCTCTTTGATTTCAAAATAAAGCTTTGACGCAAACAAATCGGGATTTGCCTCAAAATAATCGAGCATTCCGTCATAGAATTTTTCGTAGGGAACACCTTTTTCGTTGCGGAGATAAATATCAAACGCACGGAGCAGACCGTTGCCGTGGAGTGCCTTTGCAACATAATAGAACACTGTTGACCTTATCCACATTTCACGGCTCATTGTGTCTGTTTCAACGATAATTGTGTTATATTCGGGAATTTCAAAAGCCTGATTTGCAAAATGGCTTCTGATGATTTCAAGGTCAACTGTCTTTATTCCGTGCTTCTTGACAAATTCCTTCTGACCGATTCTTGCATTGGGAAGAAGAATACAGCTGTAAACCTCAAAAACAAAGTGCTGACCGAGCTCAAACAGCTTGCCTATGCCCTGAGTAAAGCTTTCGTAGGTTTCGCCGGGCAGACCGAGAATAAGCTCGGAATATGCCTTCATGTTTTCTTTGTTGTAAGCCGAAAGAAGGTTGCGGTAAAAATCAAAGTCCATGTTTTTGCGCTCGATATTATCGAGCACCGTGGGAGAAAGGCTCTGGAATGAAAGCGTTGCACCCACTCTGTCAAAATCAACCTCTTTGAAAATCTTTATGATTTCAAAAACAACCCTGAAGTTGGTTTTTGAATAATTCATTCGCATTCTTTCGGGATATCCCGTTTTTCTTTTTGCATCGGCAAGCGCTTTTGCTATCTCTATATCACGGTCAAACATTCCGAAGTTGCCGTCTGCACCCCAGATGAACGCGATTTTGTTATCGCTCATCCACTGAATTTCTTTCTGAATTCTGTCAAAGGGGAAAAGACGGGGTTTAACGCTCTGGAGACCCCAGTCACAGTATGCACACTTATGGGGACAGCCACGGCTTGTTTCAAGAATCGCATTGAATGAAATTTCGGGATACTGCTCAATCAAACCGTCAAACCAGCCTTCGAGATAAGGTGAGGGATAATCGAGAGTTGTCTGAAGTTTGGTTTCTGTTCTTCTATATCCGTTTTCGCTTCTGAACGAAATGTTATAAACACCATCAAGCGGTGAACCCGTCGCAAGAGCCTCCATGAGAGTTCTGACGGTGTCCTCACCCTCACCGTGGCAGAGGATATCGATATAATCACATTCTTCGAGGAAGGAGAAATCATCAGGTACGTTGTGACCGCCGAAAACGATTATGCATTCGGGATATTTCTCTTTTATAGCCTTTGCAAGGAGCTTGTTATATTCGGTGCTCCAGCTGTAGGTGCTGAACGCCGCCATAAAGGGGTTATCCATTCTTGCAACAACACCGTCAACGCTTTCTCTTAAGAAAATGAATTCCTTGAAGCAATAATTCTGTTTTACGATTTCGCTCTGCCATGCAGACGCAACAAGAATGCCCGCCGTATAGGGCAGATAGGCATTCTGCGCTCCCATGCAGGCCGAAACATCAACCTGAACAAAATAAACATTCTTCATTTTCAATCCTCCGTTGCCCCGAAAATGCTTTTATAATTAATTTAGATACATTAGTAATAGTTAATCAGTTTATTATATCATTATAGGATTATAGTGTCAAGTTAAAAAGGCCCGGTAGACACCGAGCCTTTGGTCAGTTTACGGAAACCGAAACAGATGCCTGAGCCGCCATAACACAATCTATAGTCAGAACCACCGCAAGAGCAACAATCTCATTACGGGGATCTGCTATATCAAGCTCATAGCTGTCGCCCCATGTCATCCACTCCTTCTGAATGGAAACTATGGGATTTCCGTTTTGTGAAATCATGTAGTTATGCGACCAGAAATCGCCGTTTATATCCCAACCGAGACCTTCGATTTTGTACTTAGGTCTGAAAAGCGAAAACTCCTTAACGATTTCCGCAATTTCCTCACCGTTGACATACACAAAATATTTCGGAAGAAAGCTCATAACCTTCTGCTTGATAAAAGCAACTTCTTTATCACGGGAATCCGTTACATGAAGCTTTCTGCCCCATGAGAGAACTTCTCCCTGAACAAAATATCTGTCATTGCCCGCTTCATCTTTAACGGTGAATTTTGCGCCCCATGAAAATACTTTTTGTTTGATATAAAGCTTCATATGTTACTCCCCTTTCTGCTTTAATTGAATTATATCACAATCCGTACCATTCTTCAATAAAAAGATATAGACCAATCCGTTTTTTGTTTCGTCTTATAGTTGAAAACAAAAAAACGTTTTTAAAAGGAGATTTTATTATGAAAAAAGCAATCATTGCAACTGCATTATCCGTTCTTGTTATTATTCTTTCCGTAATTGGAATATACGGTTATATTTATCACGATTTTTCCGTTAACGGACTCGATTCGGCAAACTTCGAATACATATCGGATTTTGACACCGAAAGTGAATTCACCATAACCGATATCAATGCCGAATTTACAAACGGAGAAATCACATCGTCATCGGGTAAAAAAGATTTCTGCGGAGTTGAGCTTACCGCAAGCATCTGCGAAACCGTCGGCAGCGGTACTCTTGTTCTGCGCATTCATCAGAATCCTTCCGTTTATACGCCTTTCAATGCGGAATATGTCAGCTTTGCTCAAAGAGTTTTCAAGCCTGACGGCACCGTAAACTACACCTTCCCGGGTTATGCCGGAACAGATAAGAACGGAGAAAAAGTGGTATTTCAGCCCGGTCAGTCAGATGTTGAATATGCAGGAGAAAAAGGTGTTGTAACAAATGAATACTGGATTCGCGATGCAGAAGGAAATTATCTTAAAGCCGAGGATATTGAAGACCACTTCCCGATAACCGTTAATCTCAAAGGACACAAGGCAACATACACACGAACTTCTCTGTTCTGAGTCCGTATATGACCAAAGAGCTGCCTCATTCATCAATGAGACAGCTCTTTTAAATTTAACCGTTAAGTTCTTTTTCAAGCATAGCTCTGATAACATCGGGAGAACCCGTGCCTCTGAGTTCCTTCATAACGCTGCCGAAAAGTGCCTGCAG
>JAZSCL010000249.1:0-64712 GCA_045602905.1 Acutalibacteraceae bacterium | reverse complement strand
TCTCCTCAGGCTCTTACCGATATGATGGTGGGTCATGCTGTGACATTGAACATTAATCGTCCTAAGCCCGAGAACCCCGAGCCTCGTCTGATTGTGGAAAACCTGACGGTATATGATGCCATGGGCGTCAAACGTCTGGATGATGTTAGCTTCATTGCCTGCGGCGGTGAGATTCTGGGCATTGCCGGTATTGCCGGTTCCGGCCAGAAGGAACTGCTGGAGGCCATTGCAGGTCTGCAGAATATCTCCCCCGGTGCCTCCATTTACTACCGTTCTATGGATCTGGAGCACCATGAGGAAAGTCTGCAGCTGGTTGGCAAGACACCTTTGCAGATCAGCCAGGCTGGTGTTTCTCTGGCCTTCGTTCCCGAAGATCGTCTGGGCATGGGTCTGGTCGGCAACATGGGCATGACCGGCAACATGATGCTGCGCAGTTACCGTGACGGCCGCGGTGTCTTCACAGATCGCAAATCTCCCAAACTGCTGGCCGAAAAGGTCAAAGAAGAGCTGGAGGTCGTGACTCCCAATATTAATGTTCCTGTCCGCCGTCTGTCCGGCGGTAATGTTCAGAAAGTTCTTGTCGGAAGAGAAATAGCCGCTTCACCAACTGTTCTTATGGCAGCTTATCCCGTAAGAGGTCTCGATATAAACTCCTCATATCTTATTTATAATCTTCTCAATGAACAAAAAGAAAACGGTGTTGCTGTTATATTCGTTGGTGAGGATCTTGATGTACTACTGGAATTGTGCGACAGAATCCTCGTTATTTGCGGAGGCAGAATTTCGGGTATAGTTGATGCAAGAACAACAACTAAAGAAGAAATCGGTATTCTTATGACCAAACACAACGGAGGCGAATCACATGAAAGCTAAACAAATACATGAACCTTTATTTCATATTTCAAAACGCTCGTCTCTCCCCTTCTGGCTTTCCTGGGTTATCCGTATCGCATCTGTTGCGGCAGCTTTGATTATTTGTGCCGGAGTAACTGTATTACTTACCGGCGAAAATCCCATCAACGTTTATGCAACAATGATTGACGGTGCAATCGGCACCGAAAGAAGAATATGGTCATTAATGCAAAATACCGCAATGCTTTTATGCGTTTCTCTCGCTGTTACTCCGGCTTTCAAAATGAAATTCTGGAATATCGGTGCTGAAGGTCAAGTTCTCATGGGCGGTCTTGCAACTGCAGCCTGCATGATTCTTTTCGGAGATAAGCTTCCTACACTCGCACTTTATCCCCTTATAATCATTACGAGTATCGTTGCAGGTGCTGTATGGGCATTTATTCCTGCTTTTTTTAAAGCAAAATGGAACACAAACGAAACTCTTTTCACTCTTATGATGAACTATATAGCTATTCAGATTGTTTCTTATTTCACATATATTTGGTCAGTTCCCAAAGGTTCGGGTCAGATTGGTGTTATAAATGCTTCAACAAAAGCCGGTTGGCTGCCCACAATCGGCGGTTCTCAATATCTTATAAATATTCTCATTGTTGCTGTTCTCACATTCGGAATGTATATTTATCTTAAATATAATAAGCACGGATACGAGCTTTCTGTTGTTGGCGAAAGCGAAAACACTGCACGATATGTTGGAATAAATGTTAAAAAAGTTATTATGAGAACCATGCTTCTTTCCGGCGCAATCTGCGGAATAGCAGGCTTGCTTCTCGTCAGCGGAACAGACCATACAATTACTCGAAACACTGCAGGCGGAAGAGGTTTTACAGCAATCATGGTTTCGTGGCTCGCAAAATTCAACCCTGTTTATATGATTCTTACCTCTTTCCTTATAGTATTTCTTCAAAGAGGCGCAATTGAAATTTCAACAATTTACGGTCTGAACGATTCATTCTCCGAAATCATTACGGGTATTATTATCTTCTTTATTATCGGAAGTGAATTCTTTATTAACTACAGATTGATTTTCAGAAATTCTGCTAAGGAGGCGAACAAATAATGATTGTTGCATTTATACAACGTGCTGTTGTTCAGGGTATACCTCTTTTGTTCGGCTCAACAGGTGAAATAATAACCGAAAAAAGCGGTAACCTCAATCTGGGTACTGCAGGTGTAATGTATGTAGGAGGAATTACGGGAGTTATCGGAGCGTTCCTTTATGAACAATCCGTTGAAACCGTAAACCCGTTTCTTGCCGTTTTAATACCGATGCTATCAACTGTAATCGGTTCGCTGTTTATGGGTCTTCTATATTCTTTTCTTACTGTTACTCTCAGAGCAAATCAGAATGTTACAGGTCTTGCTTTAACAACATTCGGAGTTGGTTTTGGAAACTTTTTCGGCGGCTCGCTCATAAAATTAACCAGAAGCGATGTTCCTTCCATAACCCTTACTCAGACAAGCAACTGTTTTAAAGTAACGCTTCCTTTTGCAGATAAGCTCGGCGTGTTCGGAGAAATATTCCTTTCATACAGCTTCCTTGCTTATTTTGCAATCGTTATTGCTTTAGTTGTTTCATTTTTCTTTAACAAAACCCGTGCAGGTCTGCACCTGAGAGCTGTCGGTGAGAATCCCGCAACAGCCGATGCTGCAGGTATCAATGTTTCAAAATACAAGTATATTTCAACATGTATCGGCAGCATTATTGCAGGATTCGGCGGTTTATATTATGTTATGGACTACGCAAACGGAGTCTGGTCAAATGACGGATTCGGAGACAGAGGATGGCTTGCAATTGCACTTGTTATTTTTGCAATATGGAAACCGAACGTAAGCATTCTCGGTTCATTCCTTTTTGGCGGACTTTTCATTATTCATAACTATATCCCCAACCTCACAATAAGCATGCAAGAGATTTTCAAAATGACTCCTTATCTTGCAACAATTATCGTTCTGATTATTATAAGTATGCGCCGCAAGCGTGAATATCAGCCTCCCGCAAGTCTTGGCCTTTCTTACTTCAGAGAAGACAGATAAAACTATCAAGCAGTCGCTTCGGCGGCTGCTTTTTAAATGTAATAATCTTTTACCGTTTTTCATATTATTTATTGATATGTCACAACGGGAGGGTTAAGATTGAAAGGTGTTGTTGAAATAAGAACAATCGAACTTGCTGAGTATATTATCAAAAACAAAACTACCGTAAGAGATGCCGCAAAAAAATTCGGAATCAGTAAAAGCACAGTACATAACGATGTTTCAGAAAGATTAAAAAAGATTAATCCGTTGCTATATAATGAAGTCAGAAAAATACTTGATATAAATAAAGCCGAAAGACACATCAGAGGCGGAATGGCAACAAAAGAAAAATTTTCTAAATAATTATATTATTTTTATTGAATTCAGTATTTTAGTGTGATAAAATAATTTTGAAATATCGGGAATTTATCCCGTAAGACAAAGAAAGGACCTCAAAAAATGAAGCAGCTTAAAATCGGTATTATCGGTGCCGGCAGAATCGGTTCTCTTCATGCAAAGTCAATTACATACAATGTTCCTACTGCCACTGTTGTGGGTATAACAGATGTATTAAAAACTAATGCTGAAAAGGTTGCCGCTGAACTCAATATTCCAAAAATCTACGATGATTACAAAGCAATGCTTGCAGACCCCGAGGTTGAAGCAGTTCTTGTTTGTTCTTCAACTGATACTCATGCTGATATCGCCATTGAAGCCGCAGAGGCCGGTAAGCATATCTTCTGCGAAAAACCTGTTGACCTTACACCCGAAAAAGTTAATGCAGTAATTGATGCAGTTGCTAAGGCAGGAGTAAAGCTTCAGGTTGGCTTTAACAGACGTTTCGACCATAACTTTGCAAACGTCAGAGCAATGGTTAACGAAGGCAAAATCGGTGATGTACACATAATCAAAATTACATCAAGAGACCCCGCTCCCCCTCCGGCTGAATATTCAGCAGTAAGCGGCGGCATGTTCCTTGACATGACAATTCATGATTTCGACATGGCTCGTTTCCTTGCAGGCAGCGAAGTTACCGAAGTTTATGCTAACGCCACATGCCTTGTTGACCCGGCAATCGGCGAAGCAGGCGACGTTGATACAGCTGTTATCAGCCTTAAATTTGCAAACGGTGCTGTTGGTGTTATCGATAACAGCAGACGTGCCGCATATGGCTATGACCAGAGAATTGAAGTTTTCGGCAGCAAAGGTGCTGCAGTTGCTTCAAATGATACTCCTACAAACGTTGTTTTTATGGGTGAAGATGGTGTTGTTGCTGACAAACCTCTTTACTTCTTCCTTGAAAGATATATGCAGTCCTTCAGAGATGAAATGCTCCAGTTTGTTGAGGCTGTTAACGAGGATAAACCCACTCCCACAACCGGTGAAGACGGACTTAATTCAATTCTCGTTGCTCTTGCTGCAAAGAAATCAGTTGCAGAAGGCAGACCTGTTCAGCTTTCAGAAATGAATTAACAATCAAGGCTCCGATTTATTCGGAGCCTTTTGTTATTGCAATATCATTGTTTTTCAATGTCAAGTCAGTTGTTTTTGATGCTGTAAGCTTTTTATTTTCAATACTAAAAAATAAAATTTCATCTTTTTTTGCCGATGAAATATAATACCATTGAGTCTCAACGAAATTAAAATTATCAATAAACAGTTTATCTGTAACGGATTCGATTGATATATCGGGAGAGTATGTTTTCATGATATGCTTTGTAAGAATCACGAAATCTCCAAACTCGTCATCTCCAATTAATGAAATACCGTAAATATTTCCATATGTGTCACAATCAAGTTCAATAAAATATTCTTTGCTTTTACTGTCATTAATACATATTTTAACCGTCTCATTATGATACATAATCTTTTTGATAAATATATCTTCACAATTTTTTGTTAACCGTTCAATGAATAAATCTGCACTCATTCTTTCTTGAACAGAACACGATGCCAAAAAAATAACCGCAAGAAATACAATAAATATTTTTTTCATATCAATATTTTTTCTTGATTTTAAGATTAACAGCAGTTATCCCTCCGAGAGATGCAAAGAAAATAATTATTCCTGAAAGAATAAGAATACCTGTTCCTGCAGAGCCATTGTTAAAAATAAAAAGAAAAACAGAACTTAACAACGATTGAATAAAGCCTGATAATGCACCGTACATAATTCCTTTTTCTTTTATCGGTCGAACAACCGCAAAGCCTCCCGAAAAACCGGATAATCCTCCTATTGCTAATCCAACAGGCAAATAAACCGACTGAGTGATTCCTTTTTTTAATGCAAAATAAGAAAACAAAGCAATCATAACGAAAAACAATACTGTTGAAATAACCGATATTGTACAAATCTTACCGATTGAAAACTTATTTTTATCATCTTTTCTCGGTTTATTTCCCATAAAAAAACTCCCCTCATATTATCTGTTAAATAATATGAAAGGGAGATTTTTGATATTACTGATTATTCATCAAAAGTGTCGTCCTTTTTCTTGGACTTCTTTCTTTTTGCCTTGCTGTTTTCAGCTGCTTCTTCCATTTTCTTCTGCTTTTCAGCTTCTGCAGCTTCCTTTGCAGCCTGTCTTTCAGCTTCTGCTTTTTCATTTGCAGTATTATTAACAGATACAGCCCACTTTGTGATTTTCATCTTGTTTCTGTCTGCACCTGTTTCGATGATGAGAGAATCTTCTTTAACAGTAACAACGCGACCCATAATGCCGCCGATGGTTGTTATTTCATCTCCAACCTGAATGTTGTCACGCATATTCTGCTCTTCTTTTTGCTTTTTCTTCTGAGGACGAATCATAACAAAATACATAACAGCAAAAAGAGCAACCATCATGATAATCATTGACATACCGCCCTGCTGCTGACCGCCCTGAGCTGCACCACCGCCTGCAGTTCCGCCCATCATCTGAGCCATAAGAGTAATAAAATTCATTGAGAAAACCTCCAAAAAGTAATGCAAATATTATACAATAATCTTTATGATTATGCAATAGTAAATTTCAAATTTTTAATTATATTCTTGTATCAAGCAAATCAACATTTTTATTACAGTATTCTTCAAATGTTCCGTTATCAAGTGAATCACGGATTTCCTGCATGAGCATATTATAAAAATGAAGATTGTGCATTACACAAAGACGCATTGCAAGCATTTCCTTGCTCTTAAAAAGATGTCTGATATATGCTCTGGAAAAATTCTTACAAGTGGGACAGCTGCACTCCGGATCAATAGGCATAGAATCTCTTTCATATTTCTTGTTATTAAGATTTATGATTCCTTTTTTAGTGAACAGATGTCCGTGACGTGCGTTTCTGCTGGGCATAACGCAGTCAAACAAGTCAACGCCTCTGTGAACAGCTTCAATGATGTTTCCCGGAGTGCCGACACCCATAAGATAACGAATTTTATCTTTTGGCATAAATGGCTCAACCGCTGAAATAACGCGGTACATATCCTCTTTGGGTTCCCCAACTGCCAGTCCGCCGATTGCATATCCGTCAAGGTCCAATTCAGCAATCTGTTTCATGTTTTCAATTCGGAGATCCTCAAATGTGCATCCCTGATTGATGCCAAATAAAAGCTGATGGGGGTTAACGGTGTCAGGGAGAGAATTAAGCCTTTTCATTTCTGCTTTGCATCGTTCAAGCCATCTTACTGTTCTTTCACACGATTGTTTTGCATAGTCATATTTTGCAGGATTCTCAACACATTCATCAAAAGCCATTGCGATGGTTGAGCCGAGATTTGACTGAATTCTCATGCTCTCTTCAGGGCCCATAAAAATATGTCTGCCATCAACATGAGACTGAAAATAAACGCCTTCCTCCTGAATTTTTCTCAAAGAAGCAAGAGAAAAAACCTGAAATCCGCCGCTGTCGGTAAGAATAGGACCGTTCCAGCCGGTAAATTTATGCAATCCTCCCATATCACGCACAAGGTCATCACCTGGGCGGACATGAAGATGATATGTGTTTGAAAGCATAACCTGACAACCGATTTCCTTTAAATCAACAGATGACAGTGCACCTTTAATTGCTCCGCAGGTAGCTACATTCATGAAAGCAGGTGTCTGAACGGTTCCGTGAACAGTAACAAATTCACTTCTTCTGGCGTTACCTTCTTTTTTTATTAGTTTATACATAAATTACCTCTCTGTGTAAAATAAACAAGCATCGCCTAATGAAAAAAATCTGTATTTCTCTTCAACGGCAATTCTGTATGCATTCATCGTATTTTCATAACCGCAGAAAGCACTGACAAGCATAATGAGCGTGCTTTCGGGAAGATGGAAATTGGTAACAAGACAGTCAATGCACTTAAATTCATATCCAGGATAGATAAATATATCAGTCCAGCCGTCATCCTCGCAAATCTCACCTTTAAAAGAAGCAACGGATTCAAGAGTTCTGCAACATGTTGTGCCAACAGCAAAAACCCTTCCGCCGTTTTCTTTGGTGCGGTTTATTATTTCTGCAGTTTCCGCAGGAAGATGATAATGTTCGGAATGCATATGATGATCTTTTATATCTTCAGCTTTGACAGGTCTGAATGTTCCGAGCCCGACATGAAGAGTGACAAATCCTACCTCAACACCAATGGATTTGATTTTTTCAATTAACTCGGGAGTAAAATGCAGACCGGCCGTTGGAGCTGCCGCACTGCCTTCTTCCTTGGCATATACGGTCTGATATCTTGTTTTATCCTCAAGCTTTTCTGTTATATAATGAGGAAGAGGTAACTCTCCCACTCTGTCTATAACCTCAAAAAAATTACCTTCAAAGCCGAATTTTGCAATTCTGTTGCCGTCAGGCAAAACTTCTATTACTTCAGCGGTAAGAATTCCACCGCCAAATGTGAATTTATGACCGACTCTTGCTTTTTTTCCGGGACCCGTGATAACTTCCCATGTATCATAGCTTTTCTGATTAAGAAGCAGAAATTCAACAACCGAACCCGTATCAATTCTTTCTCCGTACATTCTTGCAGGAAGAACCTTGGTGTTATTAAGAATCAGACAATCCCCCGGTCTGAAATACTCAGTTATATCTTTAAAAATTCTGTGACTTATTTCACCGTCTTTTCTGTTCATTACAAGCATTTTTGAACAGTCTCTTTTTTCAAGAGGTGTCTGAGCAATCAGTTCTTTAGGTAAATCATAGTAAAAATCACTTGTTTTCATTAAAAATCCTCAAATTATTCTTTAAAAATTAATTATATTTGTATAATTATTTATTTGACTTCTTAATGCCATTTGTGATATCATCATAATATTATTATAAGTTTTTGTCAAGGTTCATAATAACTTAAATTTTTAGTGAACAAAAACAAATATTTAAAGATTATTTCTGAAAAGAGGTTGAATAACAATGAAAAATTATAAGGTCGGTATCGTTGGTGCAACAGGTATGGTTGGTCAGCGATTTGCAACACTTCTCGAAAACCACCCTTGGTTTGACGTTGTCGTTCTTGCTGCAAGTCCCCGTTCCGCCGGCAAAACATATAAAGAAGCTGTTGGTTCAAAATGGGCGATGACAAGTCCCATTCCCGAAAAAATGGCTGATATGATTGTTATGGATGCTACAGCAGACATCGAAAAAATCGCATCATCGGTTGATTTCGTTTTCTGCGCAGTAGATATGAAAAAAGATGAAATCAAAGCTCTTGAAGAAACCTATGCTAAAGCAGAATGCCCCGTTATTTCTAACAACAGCGCTCACAGACACACACCCGATGTTCCCATGATTGTTCCCGAACTCAATCCCGAACACGCTGAAATCATCAATTCACAAAGAAAACGCCTCGGAACAGAAAGAGGTTTTGTTGCGGTTAAATCAAACTGCTCACTTCAGAGCTATGTTCCCGCACTCTTCCCTCTTCATGAGAAATTCGGCGTTAAGGATGTTCTTGTTTGCACATACCAGGCTATCTCAGGAGCAGGCAAAACATTTGAAACATGGCCTGAAATGGTAGATAATGTTATCCCATATATTGGCGGCGAAGAAGAAAAATCAGAAATCGAACCTCTTAAGATCTGGGGTAAAATCGAGGATGATAAAATCGTTCCTGCAACAACACCCAACTTTACCGCACAATGCCTTCGTGTTCCCGCATCAGACGGTCACATGGCAGCAGTTTTCGTAAGATTTGAAAACAAGCCTTCAATAGAAGAAATGAAGGAAATCTGGAAGAACTTCAAGGGTTATCCTCAGGAAGTAGAGCTTCCCAGTGCTCCAAAACATTTCCTCAACTACTTCGAAGAAGATAACCTTCCCCAGACAAAGCTTCAGAGAAATCTTGAAAACGGTATGGCAGTTTCAATCGGTCGTTTAAGAGAAGACAGTCAGTTTGATTATAAATTTGTTTGTCTTTCACACAATACATTAAGAGGCGCTGCAGGCGGCGGCGTTCTTATGGCTGAACAGCTCTGTGAACAGGGCTACATCACACCCAAGTTCAACTAATGAAAGGAGTCCGACAATGAAGAAGCCTATTTTTACAGGAGCAGGCGTTGCAATTGTAACACCCTTCACAAAGGACAACAAAATCAATTACGATAAACTTGCAGAACTTATCGAATTTCAGATTGCAAACGAAACAGATTCAATTATTATCTGCGGAACAACCGGCGAGGGTTCAACTCTTGACCACGAAGAACATTCAGAAGCAATCAGATTTACAGTTGAAGTTGTAAACAAAAGAATTCCTGTTATCGCAGGAACAGGAAGTAACGACACCAACTATGCTGTCAAACTTTCAAACGAAGCCGAAAAGGCAGGCGTTGACGGACTTCTTTCTGTTACACCATATTATAATAAAACATCACAGAGAGGTCTTATTGAACATTTCAACTACATTGCAGACAGAGTGAGTGTTCCCATTATTCTTTATAATGTTCCCTCAAGAACAGGTGTTGACATCAAACCCGAAACCTATTTTGAGCTTTCAAAGCACGAAAGAATCGTCGGTGCAAAAGAAGCTAACGGCGATATTTCATCTGTTGCCAAAACAATTTCACTTTGCGGACCTGATTTTGCAATGTATTCAGGTAACGATGATCAGGTTACTGCTCTTATGTCACTCGGCGGCAAAGGTTCAATTTCTGTTCTTTCAAACATTCTTCCCAAGGTTGCTCATGAAATCCCCGCAAAATTCCTTGCAGGCGATTATGAAGGCAGCCGCAAGCTTCAGCTTGATTATCTCGACCTTTGCAACAATCTCTTCATTGATGTTAATCCCATTCCTGTCAAAGAAGCAATGAACATGATGGGTATGGATGTCGGCGATTGCAGACTTCCTCTTTATAAAATGACTGATACTGCAAGAGAAGCTCTCAGAGCTTGCCTTGCAAAACATGGTCTCGTATAATTAACCGATACAGAGGTATTTCAAATGGCAGGAATTTTATTATGCGGCTGCAACGGAAAAATGGGTAAAGTAATCACTGCTGCTGTTTCACAATCAAACAATAGCAACATTATTGCTGGAGTTGATTTGTTTACAGAAACAAACTCTGACTATCCCGTTTATTCGTCACCGGCTCTTATTTCAAAAGATTTAATTGACAAAATTGATGTCATAATTGATTTTTCAAATCCGGCCGCTCTTTCCGGATTACTCGAATTTGCGGTTAAAAATTCAATACCTGCCGTTATTTCAACAACAGGTCTGAATGATTCGCAGATTAATCTCATAAAAGCCGCTTCAACCAAAATACCCGTATTCTTCAGCGCAAATATGTCGCTTGGCGTAAATCTTCTTTGTGAATTAGCAAAAAAAGCTGCAAAGATACTCGGCAATTCTTTTGACATAGAAATTGTTGAAATGCATCATAACCAGAAAATCGATGCACCCAGCGGTACTGCGCTCATGATTGCAGATTCAATCAAATCGGAACTTGAAGATGATATACGATATGAATATGACCGCCATTCAAAGCGTGAAAAAAGAGCAAAGAATGAAATCGGAATTCACGCCGTAAGAGGCGGTACAATCACCGGAGAGCATGAAGTTATTTTCGCAGGACATGATGAAATAATCAAAATATCACACAGTGCACGAAGCAAAGAACTTTTTGCAACAGGTGCAATCAATGCAGCCGAATTTATATGCGGTAAAGCCGCAGGTCTTTATGATATGTCTGCGATGCTTAAATAAGCGGAGGAATAACCATGAAACTTGTTGACAATATATTTGTAACTGAAGATGTTACTCTTTTCTCGCTGTGCGATGCTCCTGCTGATATCTCACATATGGCTGAAGTTTTCAAACTTATCGCAGATGCCGGAATTGATGTTGATATGATTTCACAGTTTCCTTTAAGCGGAGCTAATTCCGGATTTTCATTTACGGTTAGTGACAATGATTTTGTTCCCGTTCTTTCCATTGCTTCGGAAGTTCGCAACAGATCACCCAAAACAAAGATAAGCGTAAGCAGCGGTAACTGTAAAATCACCGTCAGCGGAGAAAAAATGAGAGGCACACCCGGTGTTTCCGCAGCGGTTTTCAAAGCGGTTTCAAGCGTTGATGCCGATGTCAGAATGATAACAACTTCAGAAATAGAAATAGCTATGCTTGTTGTTAAGTCTGATGTTGACGCTGTAATTGATGCAATCAAAAATGAATTCTCAAAATAATTAAGGGGCTGTAAAACAGCCCCAATTTTTTTGCTATTTAACCGAAAATTGCTTCAAACAAACTGTCAATTACAATTCCGTCTTCTTTAAGGTCATTATATACACCGATATTGTTAAACAAAGCATATACAGTTCCTACGAAACGAATAAAGGAATTATAAATCGGAGGAAGAGCATTTGGATGTCCGCCCTGTGCAGTTCCTTTTTCAATCGTAAATGAATTGAAAGCTTCATCTCTTCCCTGATAATATGATGAAACAGTGATTGAACCTGATGTGAAATCAAGAACATTATATATTGCCTGATCATCGGGAGTGTTTGCGTAACCTATCCAATCAGTATTGAGTCCGATATCATCATCGTCTCTCGGTCTGTTGATTGAACCCGAAACCATATAAACAGTGCCCTTGGGATTGGACATTTTTTCTGCATAAGGCTCAACAGGTTGATTGTTATACATTACATTTGATACAGTATAATAATGGCTGTGACCGAGAAGCACAAGGTCAATTTTGAATTCATCAGCAATTGGTGCCCAAAGCAAACGAAGAAGCTCATTTTCACTTTCTCTGTGAGGAATTCTGCCGCTGTAAAGGTCGTGATGAGCCATCATAACCTTCCATTTTGCATTGGGATTTGCTTTTATTGCCTCTTTAACAAATCTTCTGTGGTCCATTCCGCTTGCATTATTACTGTCCATGACAAGGAAGAGAACATCACCCTTTGTAAACCAATAGTTTGAACCGATATAAGATGAAACCATTGAATTTTCGTCTTCGTTGGGAACATGATTAAATGTTTTGTATGCTATATGCTTGCGGTCATGATTACCGATTGTTGTTGCAATTGGAATCATTTTAAGAGCTGTTGCCGATGCAAGACCCTTATATTCAGCCTCCATGCCTTCTGTTGCCTGATCGCCTGTTGAAAGAAGAATTGATGCTCCGCTTTTTAACACAGCTTCATCAAGAAGAGAGTTAAACTTTCTTGAAGTTTCTTTGATATGAGTAGGATCTTCTGTGTGATAACTGATGTGAATATCCGTCATATAAACAGCAGAAAATTCATCTTCATTTTCATCTGTTTCAAAGAAATAAACATTTGACTCAAAGCCTTCGCTGATACATTTATATTTGTATGTTTTGCCGGGTTCAAGTCCTGTAACGGTCACCTTGTTTGAATAGTCACCGTCGGGCGCAGCTACTGAAAATCCGGTAAAAGTTACGGCATTATCAAAATTATCTTCAGTAACAAGAACCTTGGGTTCACTTTCTGTTTTTGAATACCATGTGATATTCATTTCGCTGTTATTGCTTCCGGGGAAAAGAATAACGCCGTTTTCAGATTCCTGTGACCATATGTTTTCCCAGACTTCTTCTCTTGATAAAGCAAAAGAGGGAACTGCAGCCGTCATCATAACAACAACAGCAAGAATCACTGAAATCAATCTTTTTCTGTAATTAACCATTTTATGATTTCCTTTCGTTTTTTTATAATTTTATATCATTACATTAACAGTGTCAAGACAATGAGCCGGATTTAATTATGATCAGAGTGCCGTTTTCTACAGTTATTTCAGAGGATTTGCCTATAAATTCATTGCTGACGCCAAGTGGAAATGCATTTTTCAGTTCAGAATTAGTTAACTCATATTTCAGTCCTTTAATTGAAACACCTCTGCTTATATCCGAATGAGAAAAAACAGAGATATATCCTTTATTATTGCTGTCAAATGAAATCGAACCATTTGTAACGGCAGTGATGTATGTTTTATCATCAAACAACTCAACTTTAAAGTTTTTTTGCGATAAAGATGCTGCAAGTTGAATGTTGGCAAGAGAATGGTCAAATCTGCCGCCCAATACACCAAAAAGTTTAAAATAAGTAAACCCTTTTTCAATTCCGATTGAAACCGCAGCATCCATATCTGTTATATCTTTTTCTTTGTTTAATTTTATAACATTGATTCCTTTCGGAGTAACACCTAACGAATCAAAATCACCGACAATAAAATCAGCTTTTATACCAGATTCTTCAAGATATCTGAGACCACCGTCTGCTGCTATAACATAATCTGTGTTGTTAGGTTTAAAAAAAAGTTTACTGCACTCACCTGCGCCGACTACATAACATACACCCATAAAAATCATTCCTTTCAAGCCGTATTTTAATATTATTATTAAGATTTGTCAAGGAAGCCTGATTTGACACACAACATAAAAACATATATAATATATTCAAAATATAAATCGGAGGAATATTATGGACAACACCGCACCTGTAATCGAACTTGATTTATATCTTATTCGTCACGGTCAAAGCCACGGAAACATAGGTTATAAGCATGATAATGTTACACTTAAAGAAGGAAATGACCCCTATCTCACCGCAAAAGGTGTTGAACAGGCTGCTGCGGCGGGTGAATATCTGAAAGAAATCAATTTTGATTTTATATATTCAAGTGCACTTTTAAGAGCTGTTCAAACTGCATTGGAAATTATTGAAAAACAACCTGATAATAAAACGCTTTATATACAGCCACTTCTTACAGAGGTTGGCATATCATCTGAATATGAAGGCGTTAAAATCGAGGAAATCCGTGAGTTTGTTCATAATGCACAGCTTGCTGACGGTGTTGACCCCTCAGAACCGCTTGTGTATCACAGCACATTCAGACATGAAGAAGAATTATTCAAAAGAGCCGCTGAAACCACTGATTTTCTTTTAAGTAAACACAATAACGGTGAAAAAGTCGCTGTCATAAGCCACGGAGCATTTCTGACTATTCTGATGTTTCATATTATGGGCTTCAATTCTTCACCGATTTTTGACCTGGATATAAACAACACCGGTATAACAAGAATTATTTTCTATAAAAAAGGAACTAATAAATACGGTGATATTGTTTTCAAGCATATCAACAGCACTTCACATTTACGTTAAAAAATCTCCCGCCGAATGACGGGAGATTAATTTTTTAAAAGGAACTGAGTGACTGGCCGGCATCCGAAACCATAAACTGAGGATAATCTTCGCAAGCACCTGCAAAGAATTCTCCTTCATAGGTCAAAAGCCAAGCAAAGAAGTCGCTGTAGTCAGTGCCGTAAGTGCATCCTACATGTGGTGCATTTTTTATAATATATGTATATTCGGGAAAAAGAGCTGTTGAAAGGTCAACCACTCTGTCAGGAGAAAGGTAGTCTGGATTTTCGGGAATATAGTCATCGCCGAGGTTTTCACCGTAGTTTGCAACAGTTGCGTATCCCGACATCTGATATGTTTCCAATATACCGTCACCATTAAAGGTTGCACTCTCATAAACAGGCACAAGAGGAAGATTATAATGCGAAACAACAGCGATTTCTGTTCCGTTTTCTATCATTTCATTCAAAAGAGCAGTTCTGTTATTCATCATTTTCTGAAGACTGTCTGTTATTGCAATGAATTCAGCGTTTTCTTCAAGATTGTTGCCAAACATGAATTCAACTGCATCGTCGTAATCCTCAGGCTGTACAAGACCCCAGAGAGTCAATGTATGACCGAAAATCGGGTTTATAACTTTTCCATAAATATCATCCGCATAGTTTTCAACAATATAATCCGTTACTCTTGTTAAAAGATGGAAGATACCGAAATCATTGAGTTCATTAAGAAGAAAAGATATAATTCTATTATCCGATGTCAGATTAATAATATAATTAAAAAGGTTCTCTGCAGTGATTTCAATTTTACCTGTAAGGAGATCAGATGCTATCTGAGCACCGCAAAAAGTTGAAGACATAAACAAACAACGGTTAACGTTTTCATATCCGTATTCTGTAAGATATGCAACTGTCATTATACCGCCCATGCTTGCACAAACAATGTTCACTTTGTTATGACCCGTTGTTTTGATTGCTGTCTGAACGGCTGAATTGATATCATCAGCAACATCAAAAGGATTCATTCTCCAGTCATAATTAATATAATAAGTATGACCGTCACCAAATTCTTCTATACATCTTCTGACCATTCCGAATTCAAAATCAGTGCCGTTACAAAGATTTTCATAGTTATCGGCACTCAAAGGATACTTCGGCTGACCAAGCTTATAAACCGAGTTACCGAAATTATCAACAGAAAAACCTTTGAGCAAGTCATAAGCATAATCAAGAATAACGTTCATAGCTTCATCAACATTGAATGTAAAGACAAGTTTTCCCAAAGCCTTAAAAACTGTTTTGATTATTTCAGTTGCATCAACCTCAAGAACACTTCTCTCATCTTCCGTTCCGTAGTCATGATAAAGACCAGTAAAATCCATACCTCTGATTATAATTACAGGAACGTGATCACACTCACTTTTTCCCTGAGCAAATGCGGGTATGCAAAGACTGAACACCATTGATAACATCAAAACGATGCTGACTATTTTTTTGATTAAATTTTTTCTTTTCATATTACATTATCCTTCATAAAAATCAACGGTGTAATGATGTACAAATATTCCTATTAATTTGTTGTAATCAAGAACATGCATAACAGCTCCGTCTTCACTCGGAAGAAAAGTAATGCCCTCGGCTTCAACATTATCGCCGCCCACATCTCTTGTTGCGGCAACATAAACATTACCTGTTTCAATATTTACGCCGTATATGTTTTTGAAATTTCCGTTATCCTCACAGTCGTTTGAAAGATAAAGCGTACCATTGAGGAATTCACCGCCCTGAATTCGATGGATTGTATCAATGCCGCTGAGCTTAATTTCTTTTACAAACTCCATGTTTTTATTAGTATCGTAAACATAGATTGACTTTATATCGGTCCATTTTGATGCATAAAGATATCCGGTTTCGGAATCAACCGCACACCAGGGCACACCATCATCATATAAATCGTTGGGCAAGTCAAAAACTTCACCCGTTGCTTCAAGTGTATCGCAATCAAAAGTAACGATACATGCATTATATGAATCTTCTCCGCCTTCAACAGATGCATAAATTTTTCCGTTATAAACACTTATACCGCCGATATGATTATTTCCTCTTTCCGTGCATTTTTCAGGAAGCGGATTAACATGGCTGTCGGTAATTTCCATATCCTCAACCGTAAACTTCGCAAGTGCTGTAAGATTTAATGCAGAAATCGCACCGCTTGTGTAAAAATACTCACCGTCTGTAGTTATACCCTGCCCCATAAGAAGCGCTTTTTCAAAAACAAAAACATCTTTTGAAATAAGCTCTGCAGTTTCGGTACTCTGAGCAACGGGACTTGTCAATAATGTAAGAATAAGCAATGGCAAAGTTAAAACCGACCAAATTTTTCTGATTATAAACATATTTTTTCCTCCTTTTTATTAATATTATCATAAAACTATTATAATATCAAACCAAAGCTCAATCATATCTTAACAAAAATCAAACAATTTTTTTGTTGACTATTTACAAAATATTTAAAATCTGCTATAATCCACTTATAATTTTTATACATCAGGAGGTTATATAAATGAAAAAATTACAAAAAACCATTTCACTTATCCTCGCAGCTGCTTTATTATTCTGCTGTGCTCCTTTTGCTTTTGCAGCAGAATCCGGATACACAATCACGAATCCCTACAAGGATATCAACTGGGAAACAGTTAATCAGTACAAAGCAGCACTTCATACTCATACAAACGCAAGTGACGGCGATGATACTCTTGAAGCCTCTCTTGAACGTCACCTCGAAACAGGATATGATGTTGTTGCAATCACTGACCACGGTATTTCAAACACAAGCTGGACAGAAAGTGATGCAAATATCGTAACATCCGTTATGTCACTTATCGGAAAGACCGACGGTGAACTTAAGTATCTTGATAAAAAAGGAACTTTCTCAAACGGTATCGGATATGAAATCATCACAAGAAACGGCGACGATTACCTTGTAGCGGATAACGGAACAGAAATGCTTCGAATTCCTTATGGTATCGAAAACAACGCTCTTTCCGTTAATGCACATGTAAACAGCTGGTTTGCTCCCTATGAAAACAATATGCCCAGCGGTTACCGCAATGCTATTTTAGGCGTTGATAAGGCAGGCGGTATTTCGGTTATCAACCATCCCGGCGAATATACTCAGGCACGTTATGAACTTTATCAGGAAGATGCTTATGATATGAGCAATCCTTCATACAGCTATCTCATCAAAAAGTTCTACGGTTATATCAACAACTATGATTCATGCATCGGTATAGATATCAACAGCAAAGGCGACGGCAGAACAAGATACGACAGAAAGCTCTGGGATTTAATGCTTTCATGGTCCGCTGAAAAAGGCAAAACCGTTACTGCAATCGCAACAAGCGACGCACATCAGCTTGATAAAATTGATACAGGCAGCACAATTATCCTTTCTGAAACAAACACAACAGAAAGCATTAAGAATGCTCTTATCAAAGGCGAAATTCTTCCTCAGAGCACTTGTGTTCATAACAGAGACGAGCTTGCACAGATTGCCGAAGGTATAAAAGCTCATTACGGCGAAACCGAGCTTTACAAAGAAATTGCAAACCTCGTTGTTGAATATGACGCTGAAAGAGAAGAAATTATCAACGAAGGCGATGACGGTCAGGTTGACGTAAGATACACATCTCTTGACGATGAAGGATTCGTTAAAACAAACACAAGACCTGTTGTAAATTCGATTACTGTTGACGACGCAGAAGACACGATTACAATTGATGCTGACAACGCTCTTATTATCCGCTGGATCTCAGACGGGAAGCTCATCACAACAACAAAAGCAGATGATACAGCATTTGACCTTAATGACTATGAGTCAAGCATAAAAGGTTATGTAAGAGCTGAAGTATTCGGCGAAGGCGGCATAATCTACACTGAAAGCTTTACTCTTGATGCAGACAAAGCAACAGGAAATGACACCGAAACAATCTTTGATCTCGGTTTCCTTGATTTCATCTTTGCGCTTGTTGACAGATATGTAAAACTTATCGGCAGAATAATAGGTATCTAATAAGTTACATTAACATTAATAGCAAAAGACAAGGCGAAATCGCCTTGTCTTTTTATTTTACTGCACGATATATCAATTTTGTGTTACCTATGGCAGAGTTAACAATAACATATTTCAAATCCGGATATTCTTTTGCCGAATAAACCATCCATTCTCTACCATCAATCCAAGTTTCACTTACTTTTATCTCCACAACAAAAGAATCAATCATTTTTTCCTTAGAAAAATCAAATGACTCTGTTTCGATTTTTTCATAAAGATATGTATTTTCATTAATATTTACATAAAGAAAATCACCATCGAAACCTGATGTATGATATTCAACTTCTTTTAATCCGTTACAACCAACAAACATAAAAATCATAAATATAATCAATAAAACAGAAAATACTTTTTTCATATATTCTCCTTTTTACTTTTCATATATTCTCCTTTTTACATTATAAAGCAAATATCACCGCAAGAAAAGCTCTATACGGTGATTGAATTTATAAATATTTAATTTATATCTCTTGAATATCTATTCCGAGAATAACAACATCTTCAACAGGTTTATCAGCATAACCTGTTTTGACTGAAGCAATAGTGTCAACAACATCCATGCCTTCAATAACCTGTCCGAACACGGTGTGCTTATAGTCAAGCCAAGGTGTGCCGCCGAGATTTCTGTAATCTTCAACACAATCTGCAGGAAAACCTCTGTCGGAAAGCTGTTCCATCTGTGAAATAAGACCACTGTCTACTTCTTTTGCCTGAACAATAAAGAACTGGCTGCCGTTTGTTCCGGGACCGGCATTAGCCATTGAAAGAGCGCCTCTGATGTTATGATAATCAACGCTGAATTCATCTTTGAAGCTTGTTCCCCATATGCTCTCTCCGCCTCTGCCTGTACCTGTAGGGTCGCCACCCTGAATCATAAAATCAGGAATTACTCTGTGGAATATGATTCCGGTATAATATCCGTTTTTAGCATGTGTAACAAAATTTTCAACCGCTTTAGGTGCAGCATCAGGGAAAAGAAGAATTTTCATTTCTCCGAGTGTTGTTTTCATAACTGCAACTATATCGCCCGCCTGAGGCATTCTGATTTGTTTACTCATTATTCAAACCTCTCTTATTTTAAATCAGGATCATATTTATCTGAAAGTTTCATAAAGTCAATCTTTGCCATTTTTGTTCTTGGCAAGGATTCCATTATTTCAATTTTTCTGGGACATGAGAATTTTGCAAGATTTTTTTTACAGTAAGACTGTATCTTATCAATTGCATCGTCATGATTCATGGGTTGATTCAGCGTTACGCAAAGCTTTACACAAGGCTTGTTCTTCTGATAGCCCTGAACAGCACAGGCTTCACTTACAAACGGAATCTGAAGAACTGCGTTTTCAATATCAATGGGATAAACATTATATCCCGAAATAACAATCATCCTCTTTTTTCTACCGGTGAAATAAACGAATCCGTCTGCATCTTTATGGCCGATATCGCCAGTAAGAATCCATCTGTTGCCATCTTTGTCAACATAAACACCATCATTTTTAACTGTGTTATCGCCGTTATAATAGCCAATCATAACAGTATCGGCTTTAACTACAATTTCACCTGTTGTTCCGGCAGGAAGAGAATTTTTCATTTCATCCCAAATTTCAACAACAATATCACCAAGGGGCTTACCGATTGATTCCTCTCTGAAATTCTCATATGTATTAACAGTACAAACCGATGATACCTCGGTTAAACCGTAACCTCTGAAAAGCTTTCCTTTGCCGCCGTTTTTGGTAACCATGCTGTTAAATTCTCTGACAAGTCTTTCCGGAAGAACATCGCCACCGCAGAAAACAAGGCGTAAATTTTTCAGATGAGAACCGTCAAAGCCTTCTGTTTCAATAAGCTTTTTATACATGTTGGGAACGCCGAGAAGGAATGTTACCTTATGTTTCTTCATGTATTTGATTGCGGTTTCAGCATTGAACTGAGGCATTGGAAGCGTTGTAAAACCGTGAGTTATCGGGAAATGCATCGCAATACCAAGTCCGAACGCATGGAACATTGGAAGAACCATAATCGAATATTCATCACCGGGTTTATGTTCAATATCAAGAGAAGTCAATTTTTCAGAAAGGTTATTAAGATTATTGCTTGAAAGCATTATCGTTTTGCTCTTACCGGTTGTTCCCCCGCCGTGAAGATAAACCGCTATCTTTGAACCGTCATGGCATTCAACGGCTTTGTTCTTTCTGCCGATTGCAAGTGCTTTGGTGTATCTGATAACATTATGGAATCTTTCGTTACCTTTTCCTTTGATTTTCTCAAAAATTTTAAACGCAGGATTAATAGGTCCAGAGATATAATCTGAATTTGAACAAAGAATACAGAGAAGATTTCTTTTGTTGACAACTTCTGCATATTTCGCAGAAAGAATATCAAGCAGAATAATCGCCTTTGAACCTGCAGATTCAATAATCTCGTCTAAACCTTCAGCAGAAGTAAGAGGATGAACGATATTACCTATTACACCGATTTTATTCAAAGCATAAAAAGTCGTAAAAGAATGAACAACATTCGGAAGCAGAACAGTTACAACATCACCCTGTTTGATTCCGATTGAGTTGATATAAGCTGCAAGTGCATCAGTATCGCTGATAATGGTTGAAAGTTTTGTTTTACTGCCGAATGCCTGAACAGCGGTATAATCCCCCATTCTGTTGGCACAAACTTTCAGATAATCATAACAAGTCAAATTCATTTTTCTTTCCAATCCATATATTTTTAATTAAATATAAGAGTCTGACCAGCCCATACCAAATAATAATAACAATATTTTTATATAATGTCAATTTAACAAAAGATATATTAATAAAAACTTAAGATTTGAACCAAACAAATGGTCATTTATTGCGGCAAATGTATATTATTGGTCAGAACAATTTTTTGATCATCCGTAAATGAAGCGATAATTCCGTTGTTATCATAGGTTGCATAAAAAGGAACTTTCGCAAACATAGTCAGATTCCATTTAACATTCGGATAAACTTTACCGAGTTGATTTGTAACAATTGCAATTTCAGGTCTGAGCTTGCCAAGAAAATGCATAGATGATGAACCGAAATAGCCGTGGTGACCGATTTTAAGCAAATCTATTTTTCCGACATCATCTGCAAGATATTCTTCAAGACCCGTTGATTTTGTTATATCCGCCGCCAGAAATGCTGATTTATTTCCTTTGGTCACCTTGATTCCGATACTTGAAGCATTTTCACCTGTTCCGTTAAATATATCGGGAGTTTCTTTATTATAAAACTGAATAATAAAATCACCGAATTCAAAAGGTTCTGCAGGTAAATCGCTGACAACTTCAATATTCTTAATGTTCAAGTCATCGATAATCTGTTCATATATTTCATCAATTTTCCATTTTTCCGTTTCATAATCCTTGGCTATCATCGGATTGAATTTTTTGAAATAAGCTTTTCCGATTTTAATATCATTATCCGTTATAAGAGCATGAAAACTTCCTATGTGGTCATAATGACAGTGTGTACCGAGTATAAATTCAAGAAAATTATCGCCGTTTTTCAAGGAGGTTACATGCTTTACATATTCAACAACCTCTTTTTCATAACCTTTATATTCCGTTTTTCTTCTTGGATTATTATCACCCTCACCTGCATCAATCAACGCAAACTTACCGTTACTTTCAATAAGAATTGAATCAGAATTCGCCGTATTCAGAAAATGAATTCTGTCATCTCCGTTAACACTGTAATCGAATGTTTCAGCAGAAGGAAGATATTTTTTTGAATAGGCATTGCCGATTGCAACAGTTGCAATGTCAAGAACAAAAATCGCAAGCATAAGAGGAACAATAATCCATGTTACGATTTTTTTAATTTTATTTTTCTTCATGTTATACTCCGTTTGAATTTGAATTCGAAATATTCTATCATATTTTTTTAATTTTTACTATAGTTTATCAAAAACTTTTTTAAAACTCTTGTATACTTTCTGATTTTAATGTAATATATATCTTAATTCGATTGATTGGAGTTTATTATTTTGAATAAAGATAAGATTATTTCCGTTTCAAAAGACACTTTTTATTATTTAACACACTTTTTCCCGCTTGCATTCTGCATGGCTGTTTGTTTTGGTCTCGGTGCAACAATGGGCGTTATTTTTTCCTGTATCACTATTATACTTGCGCCTGATTTAAAAGCAGAAAAAATCATGCCTGTTTATACTGCTTTTATAATTCTCATCAGTAATGCAGATGTAGTTTTTCCTGCTTGTCTCATCTGCTTATTATTGATGATTTTAACCGCAAAGCATTTTAATGAAATAAAAAATTCATTTGATTCCCCTGCTGTTTCGGGAATTTTACTTGGTACCGCACTTACCGCAACTGTTTTATTCACAACCGATTATTTTGGAATAGGTGCAACGGGTGAAACTGTTACAGAGATGATTAAATCATATATTTCCCTCGGATTTCATCCCAACTGGCGCGGTGTACTTTATGGCACGATAGTTATGGTTATCATGATAACTTTTCCCAGGAAATTCAAAAAATTCTCCAAAACTGTTTCAGCAGCTTTTATCGGAATCGTTATAACCCTCGTTCTTAATTTCTTCCTTAATCCTTCGTATATGCCTACAGCCATAACAGAAATCGGAAATGATGGTTTTGATTTAATCCGTGATTATTTATATAAAAGATTTATTCCCGAACTTAATTATCTGAGAATAATATTATGTGGTGTTTCTCTTTATATAAATTATTTTTTTGCTTCATCCGAATACAATTATTATGATAATATTGTAAACAATGCAACCTCGATTTTAATCGGTCTCCCTCTGCCTTACGGATTTAACCGCAACAAAAATACACTTCCTTCAAGATTTCTCGCATCAGGTATAATAATTATTTTCTTTGCGTTATTCAGCGATTATATTTGCAGAATTCCGCTTCATTCATGTGCTGTTGTTATCATAGTCGGTGCATGGCAGAATGTTAAATGGGGCGAACTAAAAAAAGCATTCAGCGGCGTCATTCCCGTTATAATGTTTATTATCTCGGTTCTTTCAAGCCTTCTTTTTGATTTGACAATCGGTGTAGCTATCTCTGCAGTTTTATCTGTTATATATCACAAATTCTTGAAAAAAGCGGTCTGAATCGCAAGAATAAAATCTCTCAATGCATTATTCAGATTGATTCCTGATTGATTATTATCTTTTTCAAACTCATTTCCGCACTTAAAATTAATATTCACAAACCTGCGAATTTCATCATCGCAGGTTTTATTTTTTTCTATTACGGATTTTGTCAGCTCATTCAAGCGGTTAATCTGGTATTCTGTATATTCACTGGTTTTATTGTTGATTTTTATATATTCCGAACATCTTCTTCCGATTTCAAGAAGTGCATATGAAATTGCAGCTATATCCTCTCTTTCAATTGGAGGAAGAAAATCTTTTGTAAGCATTTTACAAATTTCACCGTAATAAATACTTGCAGATGATACTTTGTTTTTTCCGTTAATGATACCGATTATTTCATTACACTGTTTTTCAAGAATTTCATTATATGAAGAGTTGTATTTCAAATAATCACCTCAGAAAAATTTTAAAAATAAACAACATATTGCCCATGAAAGCAATCCGCAACCGGGAAATGTGAGAATCCAGGCAATGACCATCTCCCCTGCTACCTTCCAGTTTACGGATTTATTACTTTTGGCAACCCCGACTCCAAGAACAGCAGAGGTTTTAGTGTGAGTTGTGCTTACAGGAAAACCGCATAATGTTGAAATGAAAAGACATAATGCGCCTGATAAATCAGCCGAAAAGCCCTGGTCTTTTCTAAGCTTAATCATATCCATTCCGACTGATTTAATTATTCTTTCGCCACCCGTTGCAGTGCCTGATGCGATTATAAACGAACACATTATAAGCATCCATAAAGGAAATTTTTTATGGTTTTCAGAAAGAGACGCTTCGGAAATAAGCACCAATACTCCAACGAACTTCTGCGCATCCTGCGCTCCGTGCATAAACGACATAAAAACACTTGATATAATCTGTGATACAGAAAAGATTTTATCAGATTTGGATTTATCAATATTATAAAACAGTTTAACGGTTAATTTTGAAACCGTGTAGCCAAGTATAAATCCTAATAAAACAGATAAGAACAGTCCATATATCACTTTTTTCCATTCCGAATAATCTATTCCCTGAAATCCGTTATTGACCGCAACCGATGCCCCTGATAAACCTGCAATCAATGCATGACTTTCGCTTGTAGGAATTCCGAAAAACCATGCAAAAACTGCCCATAACACAACCGATGTCATGGCAGCCGATATGGACAATAACGCTGTTTTGCGGTCATCTCCGAAATCAGAAATATTAACCATCGTGCGTGTAACATTGTTGTTTAATATACCGATTAAAACAGCCCCGAAAAAATCTGAAATTGCAGCAATTATAATTGCATTTTTCATCCTGATACTTCTTGTAGAAACGCTTGATGCAATTGCATTCGGCGCATCTGTCCAACCGTTAACAAATGCCACGGCAAGAACAACAAAAACTGTGTAAAATACAGTTGGTTCAGAAATTGTGAACAGCGCAAAATCCGATATATTCATAACTCTCCCAATAAAAAAACGCCTTCCGAAGAAAGCGTTTATTAATCCGTTTATTTAAATAAGTTTCCGCCTTTTGAATCAATTGCAACGATAACAGGAAAATTTTCAAGTTCAAGCTCTTTTATGCTCTCACAACCTAGGTCATGGAATGCAATTTCATTGCAGGTTTTAATATGCTTTGCATAAAGTGCACCCGCTCCGCCGACAGCACAAAGATAAACAGCATTGTTTCTGACAAGCGCATCGCATACATTCTTGTTTCGCTCACCCTTGCCTATCATCGCAGCCAAGCCAAGATCGAGCAAACGGGGTGAATAAATATCCATTCTGCTTGATGTTGTCGGACCGCAGCTGCCTATAACCATTCCTTCGGGAGTTGGAGTAGGACCGGCAAAATATATGCAAGCTCCTTTAAGTTCAAACGGAAGCTCACCGTTATTATCGAGAATCTCAAATATTCTCTTATGCGCTGCATCACGGGAGGTATAAACCGTTCCGTTGAGAAGAAGTCTGTCTCCAGCGTTAAAAGAAGACGCTTTACTTGAGATTTCATTAATATTTATGTTATATTCAGCCATATTATTCTTCCTCAACAGAAAGTTCCGAAAGAATTTTAAGAAGGTTTTCAGAACTTGCTTTAAGAGACGACACAGAACTGTCAAAATTAACGCAAGCAGTCTGTATTCTGTCACTTGCATCCTTGATTTCTTTCTTTGCGTTATTTACGGCATAAATTGCTTTCGCCGAAATCTCTCCGGCCGATTTCTTCGCATCAGAAATAATTCTGTCTGAATGACTCTGTGCCTCGCTGAGAATAACATTTACCTTGCTGTCGGTTTCGCCGATTTTTGAATAGCTTGACTCAATTTCGGCAAATTTAGCTTCAATCAGACCAACTTTTTCTTCCCATTTTTTCTGCTTTTCTTCAAGCTCTTTAATCTTTTTCTCTGATTCTTCGAGCTTAAAAGAGAGCGATTTATTATCTTCAATAAGAACAGAATTATTATTCTTAAGCTCACCGATTTCAGCTCTGAGAAGTTTATTTTCCTTTTCAAGGGATGCTATCTCACTGTCTGACGAATCTTTTTCGTAAATAATGTTTTCAAGCTTATTTTTGCAGTCGGAGTTTTCATTAACTTCCTTTTTGAGAGTTAAAATTTCTGATTGAAGCTGTTCAATATAATTTAGAACACCTTCTTTTTTAAATCCTCCCAAAAGTGATTTTTTTAAAATCTGTTCTGAACCCATAGCTTTACACCCTTTCGCTTTATTCAAAAAGAAGAATTTCAGTTACATCTTCTGCAACAGACGTAAATTTACCTTTTGCATAAACAAAAAGGGTAAACTTACCATCAGTTTCGGAAATATATGCCGTATGACCGTTTTCATTGCAAACAAAGCTCGAAACTACAACACTGTTGCCTATAAGCTTTTCACCTGAATCCGTGCAGAAATAATAATCTGCAGTGGATAAGGAGTTTTTATCATTATGCTCCTTAAGAACAATAATATCCTCGGTATTTTCGATCGTAAAAGCATTAACTGCATTTGAAACTTTAGTTTTTTCTGTTCCGTTATATGCAAAAACATCGCCCGTATTCCTGCCAACATCACCTTTAAGATAAACAACAGAATCTTCAACAAGACGGTAGCTGGTTATTCCGGTATCAACATTCTGAATTGCTGCCGGAATCAGATTCTCGTTAATATTGTTCGAACACAGGTCAAGCGTTTCTCCGACAGAGCTTCTGACAAATGCAAATATTCTCTCTCCGTCTGGAGAAAACGAGAAAAGAGTTCTTGATTTATCGTAACCGTCAAGCGATGACGAAACAGCGCCAGATGCTCCGTATGCAGAAAGAGCCATTCCATTTGATTTTATGCTTTCGTTAACAATCGTTTTTGCATATTCTATAACAGTATCAATATTATTACGTTTTGAATATTCAACAAGAGTTGTTAAATCAACATCAGATTCAACAATCTGCATTTTTTCGTAAATCATCTTGGGAATTCCGTTTGAAGAAACAGCATAAACGCTTGAAGGATCGATATCTTCAGCTAATTTAAAAGTTCCGTTTGAATTATAAACGAACGCATTGAATACAGGGGCAGAAAAACCGCCTTCATTCATCGTTTGATCAAGTGCTTCACGGATTTCATCGCGCAAGAGTTTATTATTATACTCATTTCTTGCGTTGTTATATCCCTCGGATATGCCGAAAAGGTCAAAATAATCAAATCTGTTTGGTTTGGTGATATTTTTATCAGATTCCGCATATTGATCGGCAATAACATAATTCCAAGAAATTGTTTCTTCGCCTGAGGTAAAATAATAAAGATTGCCATCAGGTTTATAGTAATCATACATAACAGAATATGTGTTATCACATATCATCTGCGGTTCAGACTCGCCAAATGCAATATAAAGCTCTGTCATTCCTGTGTTAACTGAGGACTTTTTCTCATAAAGGATATGAGGTTTTTCGCTGCTATTGTAACTGATAACCGTTACAACATCTCTGCAGATTTCAGAAGGTGTTCCTTCTGAATATAAATATGAATAAAGCACCTTGGAATCGCCATGCATTTTCAAAAAGAATATTTTATCGGAGTCTTTAAGCGCATATATACTCTCAACATTGCCCGAAAACGTTTTAATTGTATTTTTATCAACATCGCATATGCATCCGTCATTTGCGCCCTGATTTTCATTTGATTTCAAATAATAAACTTTTCCCGAAACAACATCAAAAAACTCCCTGATTCCGTAATCAATAATCTTCGGAGATTTAATTTCACTTCTGCGTTTCTCAATATAATATAAATCAAACAAGCCGTCGGAATATGATGAAGGAACAGTAAAAAAGACTCTGTCGGAATCAGAATCAGATTTAAACTGAGTTATATTTTCAAAGTCAAGATTTAATTCCGTACCGTCGATTCTTGCAACAGTTTCATTACCTTTTTTATATACAATAATACTGTTATTCTGAGGCTCAAATTTATCGAAAACAAGGTTTGCAACAATAATTCCCGCAACAAAAACAACCAAAGCTATCACTAACGCAATAACGGTTCTTACTCTTGGGTTTATTTTTCTGTCTGTGTTTTGTTCCAAGTTATCACCCTATCCAAACAGGCGGTTGCCCATATGAGCAGCCGCCTGTTAATTTATTATTTCATAGAAACAGCCTGCTTAACCTTCTCAACAATATTCTGTGCATCAAGACCGTAAATATGAAGAAGTTCTGTTGCGGGGCCTGATTTTCCGAATACATCGTTAACGCCGAGTCTGACAACCGGAACGGGTTTACCGCTTTCGCAAACCGCTTCGGCAACTGCACTGCCGAGACCGCCGATAATACTGTGTTCTTCAGCAGTTACAATTGCGCCTGTTTTTGAGGCGGAAGCAAGAATTGTTTCCGAATCAAGAGGCTTGATAGTATGAATATTAATGATTTCGGCACTGATGCCCTGCTCTGCAAGAATCTTTTCAGCTTCAATTGCTTCGTTAACCATGAGACCGGTTGCACAGATTGTAACATCAGTTCCCTCTTTAAGTACAACAGCCTTACCCCACTCAAATTTATAATCTTCATCAAAGATTCTGGGAATAGCAAGACGACCGAATCTCATATAAACGGGTCCTTCATATTCAGCAGCAGCAAGAACTGCAGCTCTCGCTTCAACATCATCAGCAGGATTAATAATTGTCATACCGGGAATAGCTCTCATAAGAGCGATATCTTCGCAACACTGATGGCTTGCACCGTCTTCACCAACAGAAATACCTGCATGAGTTGCACCGATTTTAACGTTAAGGAAGGGATATGCAATTGAATTTCTGACCTGCTCATAAGCTCTGCCTGCAGCAAACATTGCAAATGTGCTTGCAAAAACAGTATAACCCGATGTTGCAAGACCTGCAGCAACGCCCATCATATTGCTTTCTGCAATACCGCAATCAAAGAATTTTTCGGGATGTGCTTTTTTGAACATACCTGTTTTTGTTGCTGCTGCAAGGTCAGCATCAAGAACAACAACTTTATCATTAATATTTCCGAGCTCAACAAGAGCTTTACCATATGCATCACGGGTTGCGGTTTTAATAATATCAGCCATTTTCATTCACCGATCCTTTCTTATGCTTCAAGCTCGGCAAGTGCCTGAGTAAGCTCAGCCATCGCCTGCACATACTGTTCTGCATTGGGAGCGGTGCCATGCCATGAAACCTGATCTTCCATGAACGAAACGCCTTTACCCTTTACACTGTTTGCGATAATTACAGAAGGCTTGCCCTTGAATTCTGCGGCAGCATTGAAAGCCGCATCAATTTCGTCAAAACTGTGAGCACAGATTTCAATAACATTCCAGCCGAATGACTTAAACTTTTCTGCTATGGGATAAGGTGAGTTTACCTCAGAGATTTTGCCGTCAATCTGAAGACCGTTATTATCAACAACAGCAACAAGATTATCAAGACCCTTTGCTGATGCAAACATTGCAGCTTCCCATACCTGACCTTCCTGAATTTCGCCGTCGCCGAGAATTGTATAAACTCTGTTTGCTTTTCCGTCAAGCTTTGAAGCAAGAGCCATACCGCAGGCAGTGGAAATTCCCTGACCGAGTGAGCCTGTGCACATATCAACGCCGGGAGTGTACTTTATGCTGGGATGTCCCTGAAGCATCGAATCGCTCTTTCTGAGTGTTTTCATCTGTTCAACAGGGAAAAAACCTCTGAGAGAAAGAACTGAATAAAGTGCAGGGGCAGCATGACCCTTTGAAAGAACAAATCTGTCTCTGTCTTCCATTTTGGGATTCTGAGGATCAATATTCATATGGTTAAAATATAAATAAGTTACAATATCAACGCACGAAAGAGATCCGCCCGGATGTCCTGATTTAGCGTTAAATACGCCCTCAATAATACCCATTCTGGCTTTGCAAGCTTTGATTTTTAATTGTTTTCTGATAACTGCATCCATTGCAGCCACCTCCTGATTCAAGGTTTTTATTTTTCTTTTGATTCTATATATTCAAGAAAGTCCGCTACTGCACCGTTATTACAGTGGCATGCAACAAACTCTGAAATTTCTTTGAGTTCCTGCGGTGCCTGACCACAGCATGCGGGAACGCCAACCGTTTTTAGCATATCAAAATCGTTGAAATAATCACCGATTGCTCCTGTATGAGACCTGTCGATTCCGAGAATCTCTGCAAGCTTCATCAAAGCTGTTCCTTTATGAGTATTTCTTGCGAGAATTTCAAAACTTGCAACAGAAGACGACATAAGAGTCAAATCGGGATCTGACATTGATTCAAAATGTTTTTTTAATTTGGATATATGCGCAGGTAATCCCGAAAATATAACCTTACCCCAGTTTTCTTTGGGAACATCTTCAATATTTCTGATATGACGGTAATTAAGATTACCCGATAATACGAAGAATCTGCCAAACCATCCTGAGCCGGTAATATATATAATGTTTTTTGATACCACAATAACATCAACAAGCGGAAATTTTTTTGCTGCTTGAATGGCAAGATTCATGCCTTCTTCGCTCATTGCACTGAAATAAATCATTTCCTGCTTCTGAAAATCATAAAGTCCGGCTCCGTTAATGACTACAGCGGGAGTATCTGCTATCGGAAAGCGTTTGAAATGCTTTTCCATTGATTGTGGATTTCTTCCCGAAGCAAGAGTAAAATGACCGCCTTTTTCAATAAATCGGTTTATGGCTTCTTCATTGCGCTTCGGTAATCTTCTGAGCTTGTTATTTAATGTTCCGTCAATATCGGAAGCAATCAGCCAATCTGAAAGAGGTTTTTTATTTTCCATTTCTATTTACTCTCCCAAGAAATTCTGTAAAATAATCCGGTAAAGGTGCTTCAATTATCTTATGTTCTCCTGTTGATGGATGAATAAACCCAAGCAATCCGGCATGAAGGCACTGACCACCGAGATTAATACCGCATTTGGGACCGTAAACAGGATCGCCGGCAACGGGATGTCCGAGATATGACATATGAACTCTAATCTGATGCGTTCTGCCCGTTTCAAGTTTCAAAGCTATATAAGAAAAATCCTTATATTCTTCAAGTACTTTATAATGGGTTACGGCATTTTTTGAATTCTGATCCGTAACACACATCTTTTTCCTGTCCTTCGGACTTCTTCCTATCGGAGCATCAACAACACCTTCGTGATTCTTTAAATGCCCATGAATAACAGCTCTGTACTCCCTGTCAAGAGAATGAACAGCAATCTGCTCCGAAAGCGAAACATGAGCCGAATCATTCTTCGCAACAAGAAGAAGACCGCTTGTATCCTTATCAATACGGTGAACAATTCCCGGACGGATTATGCCGTTTATGCCTGAAAGATTTCCTTTACAATGATGCATCAGAGCGTTGACAAGCGTTCCGTTATAATTACCAGGTGCGGGATGAACGACCATGCCTCTTGGTTTGTTGACAACAAGCAAATCATCATCCTCAAACATTATCTCAAGAGGTATATTCTCGGGTTCAAGAGATAGTTCCTTAGGTTCGGGAACGGTAAATCCTATAATATCTCCGCACTTGGGTTTGTGACTCTTTGAAACGGATTTTCCGTTACATTCAACAAGCCCGTCCGCAAAGAGATTTTGAACAAAAGACCTTGAATATTCACATAAATATTCAGATAAAATCTTGTCAAGTCTTTTAGAAAAGCAATCCGAACCAACCGTAAAAGATACTCGCTCATTATATTCAATAGTATTAACGGGTTCAATCATTTTTATCTGCCTTTTTCTTCTTTTCGGTTATCAGTTCATAGATTTCATATCCGATAAGCATAAATGCACCGACGGTGATACAACAATCGGCAAAATTGAATACCGCAAAATCAATAAAAAGCGGTTCAATAAAATCTACAACAAATCCGTAAAGAATTCTGTCAATAACATTGCCTAATCCGCCTGAAATAACAAGCATTAAGCAAATGTTTATAAACATATTTTTGAATTTTCTGCTGAGAAGCAAAATAAGACATATGCAAAGTATTATGACTGTCAGAACGGTAAGCAATATCGTGTTATCGGAAAACGAACTGAATGCCGCACCGGTATTTTCAACATATCTGAACTGAAAAAGTCCGAACAGAAATTCTTTTGGTCCGTTAATTTTTACAGTATTAACTGCAACATACTTTGTCAGTTGATCAATTACAGTCAACACTGCAACAACAATAACCGAAACCGCCTGAAACATCATAAAACCTCACCAAAATCAGTCGTCAAACATTGTGTCAAAAAGCGATGCAATATCGTCATCATTATCGCTGTTATCCTCTTCGCCAAAATCAATATCATCAATTGCATCAAGGTCAATTTCAAAACCGCCGAAGAATTCTTCTTCGTCTTTTACAACCTTTTCTTCTTCAACGGGAATTGAGGGAATAAGGTCATCAATGCTTGAAGCAAGTGAATCCGCAGATTCGCTGCCTTCAAACTTGATATCCTCAATCATGCTGAAAAGATCGTCTTCGTCGAAAGAAACTGCTTCTTCAACTTCTTCTTTAACAGGTTCAGCAGCAGGAAGATTGAAATCTTCTTCAACTGCTGTATCAACAACATCATCGGAAGGAATATCAAGAATGCTGTAAAGGTCAATTTCAGGTTCTTCAACCGTTTCTGCTTCTGTCGGTTCTTCTGAAACTTCTTCGGAAACTTCGGGAATTTCTTCTGAAACCTCTTCAACAACCTCTTCAACAACCTCTTCAATTGCGGGAAGTTCATCAGCGATTTCTTCAACAATTTCTTCAGAAATTTCTGCAACAGATTCTGCTTCTGCAATAGATTCATCAACAATTTCTTCAACTGCAGGAGTTACAGCGGCATTCACAGCGGCAATATATTCTGCAGGAATATTGCCGATAAGGCTGAGCTGACCCTTGCAGAGATCTTCCATTGCAGCTTTGAATTTCGATGTCTGTGCCTTGACTTTTTCAAGCTCTGCTGTAAAGAATTCATATGATTCTTTACTGTCACCTATAATTTTTCTGCCTTCTTCTTCTGCACCTTCAATGATACCTGCTGCCTTCTGTGCGGCGTCTGCAAGTTTTTCATCTGCATCCTTCTGAGCTTTCGCAGTAAGTGCATCACAAGCTTCTCTTGCATTGTCAACAATGTTCTTTGCCTGCTCTCTTGCTTCTTCAATCATCTGTGCTGTCTGTCTGTTTGCACCGTCAAGAAGGATTTTTGATTTGCTTTCTGCATCTGCAACAAGAGCTTCTGCCTTATCAGTTGCAGATTTGCTGATGTTTTCAGCCATCTTATGAGCATCGAGAAGAGCGAGCTTTATAGCTTCTTCATCGTTTCTGTAGCTTTCAATCTTATCGGCAAGAATGCTGATTTTTTTGATAAGCTCTCTGTTTTCGCCAAGAGACTCTTCATATGAAGCAGCAACAGTTCTGAGAAAAGCATCAACTTCTTCAGCGCTGTATGTCCCTTTACTAACGGGGGTAAATTTTGCATTTAAAATCTGTTCTGTTCTGGGCATTTTATATCACCTTTCTCTTTCTGCTGATTAATACTGTTCACCCATACCGCTGAGTTCATCAAGAAGCTCACCTGTAACAGGAACATTATAAGGTGTGATTATGTATGCTCTGCCCGCAACTTTCTTGAAGTCACCGTGGTTCGCATAGGCAACACCATAAAGGAAGTCAATAATTCTCTGTGAAACATCATTGGGACATGTTTCAAGATTAAGAATAACAATTCTTTTTTCATTAAGGATATCAGCAACTTCGCCAACCTCCTCAAATCTGTCGATCTTCTGGAATACAACATGGGGCTTAGGCTGATTGGATGTTCCTTTTGATGAATTGATATTAACAACATTATCCTTGGAACTGTTTGAAGTTCTTTCTCTTCTGACTCTGTCGTTCTGCTGCTTTTCAACAGATGCAGAAGGTCTTGAGGGTTCAAAATCAAAATCGTCGTTATAGTCTGATTCGGCACTTTCAATGTAATCATCATCGGTTACATTGATAAATTGTTTAAGCTTCTCTTTTAAATTCATTGGTAATAGCCTCCTAAATTATCTGTATATTCTTGCGCCGAATATCGCCGAGCCGACCCGAACGAGATTTGCGCCTTCAAGAATTGCTTGCTTATAGTCGCCCGACATACCCATCGAGAGAACATTCATATTTATATTATCTAATTTTTTTGCGCCAATGTCAATAAACATACGGTGCATATTTGAAAAAATCGAACGAATTTCGGCATCTTTTTCGCAAATCGGAGCTACGCACATCAATCCGTTAACAGAAACGCCTTTTATTTCGGAAATTTCACACGCTCTTTCAAATGTTTCTTCGGGAGTAAATCCGAACTTGCTTTCTTCATTTCCAACATTGACCTCAAGAAGAACCTTTGTTGTTATTCCCGCTTCAAGCGACCTTTTTCCGATTTCACGGGCAATGGAAACAGTATCAACAGACTGAATTGTATCAACTTTTCCGACAATCTTCTTAACCTTATTTGACTGAAGGTGACCAATGAGATGCGCTTTGCAGTTTTCCAGATTAAGCTCCGGCTGTTTCATCAAGAATTCCTGAACCTTGTTTTCGCCGATAAGCTTTATTCCGTTACCGATTGCATGGTTGATAAACTTGCTTTCAACAGTTTTTGAAACAGCCATAAGCATAACTTCATCGGGATTTCTGCCTGCTTTCACTGCAGATTCGGCTATATCATCTGAAATATATTTCAGATTTTCGGTTATTGACAGAAATCTTTCTTCATCTGATAACCATTCCATCTTTTAGCTCCTTTCCCGTCACAATAATCTCGTCGTAAAGCTTGAGATGTGTATATTCAAGTTTGATATCGCTGTCGGAAGGCGGTTTTGATGCAATAACAAAGTCATCTTCCGAATATATAATGTTAAGACTTCTGAAATTAACGATATTTCCTCTGCGTATAAATACACCTGAATTTCCGTTTTCGTCAAGACGGACAGCATCTCTTGAAACTCTGAGTCCGGTATAATCGTTAGTTACGATTTTACCATTAACCTTACGAAGCTCCGCAAGCGATTCATTCATAAGGTTGCATCTGAAAATTATCATTGATTCATCATCATCAACACTGCTGATTGAATATACATATGTTGTAACAAAATTATTTGCAGATTCATCAAGAACAAGACGAACGGTTTGTCCTTTTCTGAATCCGGTTGCCTGAGTTGATTCGATAATAGTTGCAATATACCAATTATAACCGTCAATTACTTTTCCTATTGAACCGGCAGACGGTTCTTTTTTCTTGCTTTTGAAAGCTTCTCTGAGCTTGTCTGCAGTAAGACTGTCAATATCATCGGCGGTTATAATATTTTCATACCCATCTTCACGGGCAACATAATAACCCGATGACTCAGCAGTAATTATTTCACTCGGAGTACCACCCGAAGTCAAAGCGGAAATCTGATTTTGAAGCTCTGAAATCTGAGCTGAACAGTCTACTTCAACATCAAGAGAAATTTGTCTTCTTGAAAGCTTCTCACAGAAGGTAAGTTTATCCTCGCCGAGATTGGAATAATCATTTTCGTATGCCGCATCAAGAATTGATTCAAAGCCGGAATTGACTTCTGCAGAAAGCTTATCCATATCAACCTCTGCAAGTCTTAACTGATTATTGATTTTCTGATAAGTGTCAAGCTTTGAGGTTAACGCCTGAGCTTCAACAAAATTTTCAGCTGCAGATTCGCTTGAAAATATTGCCGCTATCGAACTGCCTTTGCTGACACGTTCTGCATTTTTTGCAATCGGAACCGTAACACCCGATGCTGTTGTGGCAAGCAAAGATTCATTTCTTATAACAAACATTTCAGCATCAATCGTATCGAGAACTGTTTGTTCATAAGCTGTCTCTGTTCCGTAAGAACGGTTTGCAAGACCATATATTTCAGCAGCGAAATAAACAACTATTATAAATGCAGCCGCGATAGTAAGAACTTTCAGAAGCCTGTCTTTGCTCTTCAATAAGCATCCCCCTTTTCAATTATCTCCATTGCATGATGAAGAAGATCATCACTGTTAGAGTAATCATCAATATAAAGAAATTTTATTCGTTCATCGCGTCTAAACCATGTAAGCTGACGCTTTGCATAACGTCTTGTCTGCATTTTCAGATTTTCTATACATTCATCAAGACTCTTCAAACCCTCAAAATAGGGTGATAATTCTTTATAACCGATTGCTTGCTTTGCGGTTCTGCCCAAAGGAGACTCATAAAACTCCCTGGCTTCCTCAAGAAGCCCGCATTCAAGCATTATATCAACCCGTCTGTTAATTCTGTCATATAGAAACTGTCGGTCACGTGCATCAAGACAAATTGCAGTTAAATCATAAGGTGAGGGAACATTTCTTGACTGTTCATTCTGCATTGTTTTTGTTTTTCCTGTGGTATGATGAATTTCCAAAGCTCTGATAATTCTGCCGAGATTATTAACATGCAGTTTATCGGCAGCTACAGGGTCTGTTTCACGGAGCTCGGTCAACAATACATCCGCACCTTCGGTCTCTGCTCTCTTTTTCAGATGTTCACGGTATTCAAAATCAGTTTCTTCTTGCAAAAATGAAATATTATCAACAAGTGAACTGTAATATAAACCTGTTCCTCCAACAAGAACAGCTTTCTTGTTTCTGCTGTCAATATCTGAAATTGCCTTACTCGCTTTTTCACAGTATTTTGCAACGCTGAAAACTTCGTCAGGTTCAACAAATCCGATAAGATGATGGGGAATCCCCTGCATTTCTTCAAAAGTCGGTTTTGCTGTTGCGATATCCATACCCTTATATATCTGCATAGAATCGCAGGAAACGGCTTCACCGTTGATTTTTTTGCAAATTTCAACCGCCAGGGAAGTTTTACCCGATGCCGTCGGACCAACAACAGCAATAAGCGGTATTTTATATTCTGCCAAAGTTCTTTTCCAGCTCCCTTTGTGTCATTTCAATAAGAACAGGTCTGCCGTGAGGGCAATAACGGATATCGGGCATAGAAAGCACCTGCTTTGCAAATCTTTCCATTTCAAGGCGTGATGTGAAATTTCCCGCTTTTATTGCACTTCTGCAGGCAACAGAATGGAAAATCCAATCAAGTTTTTCAAACATAACATCCTGCTTTTTTTCAACAAATCTGCCTGCAATCTCACATATTACATCTTCAACATCATCCGCAGAAAGCTCCATCGGACATTCCCTGACAATTATGCAACCGTTACCGAAATCCTCTGCATCAAATCCTGCGCTGTTAACTGTTTCAAGATTTTCAAGCATAGCGGAATATTCTTCCTTTGAAAGAGTGACGGTAACGGGCAACAGAAGAAGCTGCGGAGTTCTCTCTCCGTTTTCACGCCTGAGTTTTTCATAAATAATTCTTTCGTGAGCAGCGTGTTTATCGATAATAACCATCTTGCCTTTATACTCACAGATAATATAAGTTCTGAACGCTTCGCCCACCAGACTGAATTCTTCTTCGGCAAACTCATACGAAGTGACGGATATTTTATTCTCAGGTTTTAATACAACTGTTGTATCTTCTTCTTTGATTTCTGATTTCGGAGGAGAATTAAGAAGAATATCTTCAATTCTTTCTTCTTTATTCTGAATAATTTCAGGCTCTCGGAGAACAGATATACTGTTTACATTTGGAATTTCTTCTTTATTATTTTCTTCAACATAGTTGATTTTAACAAAGTGAGGCTGCGAAACCGTTTCTGTTGTTGATTTTACGGGAATATGCTGCCAGAAATCTTTTTTATTGGCGGAAACAGGTGTAATTTTCAACTGTTCTGCAGGTTTTTCTGGTTCTTTGTAATAATCCGTTACGGGAGTACTTCTGACAATTTGCTTGGGAGAATCCCCTGCCGCAAGTGCATTTTTGCAGGCATAAAAAATCGCATTGAAAATAATACGTTCATCCGAAAATCTGACTTCTGTTTTTGCGGGATGAACATTAACGTCAACAAGTGACGGGTCAATCGTTATATTAAGCACGCAAGAAGGAAATTTGCCGACCATTATTGAATTTTTATATCCTTCGCTGAGTGCGGCACTTCCCGTTCCCGTCTTAATAAGACGGTTGTTAAGGAAGAAAAACTGCATGTTTCGGTTTGGTCTTGAGGCAACCGGCTTTGAAACATAGCCGTTGACTTTAACGCCCTTTGTTTCATATTCGGCAGGTATGAGATCTTTCGAAAATTCTTTTCCGAAAACTTCACGAATACAAGTGAGCAAATCGCCGTTACCGCTTGTTACAAGCACTTGCTTACCTTCACGAATAAATCGGATTGATACCTCAGGATGAGAAAGCGCAATTCTGTCAACAACAGCCGCAACAGCATTGGCTTCGGTTACATCCTTTTTAAGAAACTTCATTCTTGCGGGAGTCTTGAAGAATAAATCCCTGATAATCATGGTTGTTCCCTTAGGACAGCCTGCATCGTCAAGAAGGATTTCTTCACCGTTTTCGATAACATATCTTGTTCCCGTATCTTCTTCGGGTGTGCGTGTCATAACATCAACTCTCGAAACAGCACTGATACTTGCGAGCGCTTCGCCTCTGAATCCGAGAGTGAAGATACTGTTGAGGTCATCCTCCGATGATATTTTACTGGTTGCGTGGCTTACAAAAGCATTTCTGATATCATCTCTTGATATACCATGACCGTTATCGGTTATACGCATATAAGATATACCGCCGTTTTTGATTTCAACGGTAATATTATCTGCACCTGCATCAATAGAATTTTCAAGAAGTTCCTTAATGACCGATGCAGGACGTTCAACAACTTCACCTGCAGCAATAAGCTCTGCAAGATGCTTTGGAAGAACATTGATTTTTGCCATAAAGAAACCTCCTTTTTAGTTATTTGCTTGTTTTACAAGGTCATAAAGAACCGTCATAGCTTCAATAGGCGTTAAAGTGTTAACATCAAGCTTTTTAAGCTTCTCAACAATATCATCCGCATTTGAGCTGCCGAATGATATCTGCATTTCGGGTCCGGATTCTTCAAATGTTCTTACGGGTGTTTTAAGACCCTCTCCTTCAAGTTCTTTTAGAACAACCTTAGCTCGCTCAACAACACTTGAAGGAACACCTGCAAGCTTTGCAACTTCGATACCGTAACTGCCGTCTGCACAGCCTGCAATGATTCTTCTGAGGAATGTTATATCATCGCCTCTTTTTTTGACGGCGATATTATAATTTTTAACGCCTGAAACAGAGTGTTCAAGCTCAGTAAGTTCATGATAATGGGTGGCAAAAAGAGTTTTCGCACCAAGCTTGCGTTTATCTGCTGAATATTCAAGAACAGCTCTTGCAATACTCATACCGTCAAAAGTTGAAGTTCCTCTGCCGATTTCATCAAAAATGATAAGACTCTGTGAAGTAGCATTTTTGAGAATATCTGCAACCTCGTTCATTTCAACCATGAATGTTGATGAACCGGAAGAAAGGTCATCCGATGCACCGATACGGGTATATATTCCGTCAACAACGCAAAGTTCCGCATAAGAAGCAGGAACGAAACTGCCTGCCTGTGCCATAAGGCTGATCAATGCAACCTGACGCATATATGTAGATTTACCCGCCATATTGGGACCCGTAATGATTGCACATCTGTTATCGGAACAATCAAGCATCGTGTCATTTGGTACAAACGGAGAATCAAGCATCTTTTCAACAACGGGATGTCTGCCGTCGCTGATATTTATTGTTGCACCCGCATTCATAACGGGACAGCAGAAATTATTCTCCGATGCCACTCTTGCATATGAGCAAAGAACATCAACTGCAGCTACGGCTGCCGCTGTTTTTTGGATTTCATAAAGCCGTTCAGCCGCTTGTTTACGAACTGTATCAAAAATCTCATATTCAAGACGGACGATCTTTTCCTGTGCACCAAGAACTTTGGTTTCAAGTTCCTTTAACTCCTGAGTGATAAATCGCTCACAGTTTGTTAATGTCTGTTTACGGATATAATCATCCGGAACAAGCTCTTTGAATGAATTGGAAACTTCTATGTAATAGCCAAAAACTCTGTTATAACCGATTTTGAGCTTTTTGATACCGGTTCTTTCCTGCTCTCTAAGCTGAATATCTGCAATATAACCTTTACCGTTTGCAACGATATCACGGAGTTCATCAAGTTCGGAATTAAAGCCGTCTTTAATCATTCCACCTTCACGAACAGAAAACGGTGGCTCTTCAACAATCGCTTTATCAATTGTTGATGCAAGCTCATCAAGAGAATATATTTCATTACAAAGTTCATTGAGCATGCTGCTTTTTGAGCCTGATAAATAACTCTTGATTAACGGCAGTCTGTTGAGAGTCATAGAAAGACCTCTCAGCTCTCTTGCATTTGCAGTTGAATAAGCAATACGGGTTATTAATCTTTCAATATCCTGACAGCCAGTCAGAGTATCTGTTATATCATCCCTTAACGATGGATTCTCAACAAGCTCTGATACAGCGTTATGACGCTTTGTTATTTTTGCGATATTAAGAAGAGGCTGTTCAAGCCATGAACGGAGCATTCGCTTACCCATTGAGGTTTTTGTATTATCAAGCACCCAGAGGAGCGAGCCTCTTTTTTCTCTGTTGCGCATTGTTTCGGTTATCTCAAGATTACGAAGCGTTGAAACATCCAGTCGCATAAAGCTTCCCGAACCGTAATAATCAATGGATTTGATGTTTTCAAGTTCGGATTTCTGAACACTCTTAAGGTATTCCATCGCTGCACCTACGGCACAGACGGAACCATCAGAATTTTCAAGCTTGAGTTCCGAAACGGATGATACATGAAAATGCTTTAAAAGCATTGCGGAAGCTTTTGAAAGGTCAAAGGAAACATCGTCAAGCAAATCACAAGAAGAATGAAGTCTTGATTTAACGAAATCTGTAACCTGTGTAAGCTCAATAACATCAGAATTGATTATGATTTCACTCGGCGAAAATCTGCCCAATTCATTGATAATTTTTTTCTGACAGTTTTTTCTTTCAAACTGTGTTGTATGAACACTGCCTGTGGAAATATCAGCAAAGCATAGACCGACATAATCCTTGCGGGCATAAATACAGGCAAGGAAATTGTTTTTGCCTTCATCAAGCATTGTGCTTTCGATAACCGTACCGGGAGTGAGAACTCTTGTTACATCCCGCTTAACGATTCCTTTTGCAAGAGCAGGGTCTTCAAGCTGTTCACAGATTGCAACCTTGTATCCCTTTGCAACAAGACGTGCAATATAAGAATCGGCACTGTGGAAAGGAACACCGCACATGGGGGCTCTTTCTTCCTGACCGCAATCCCTGCCTGTTAAAACAAGGTCAAGCTCCGCTGAAACGGTTTTTGCATCTTCAAAAAACATTTCATAGAAGTCACCGAGTCTGAACATAAGAATCGTATCGGGATAATTCTCTTTAACCTGAAAATACTGTTTCATCATCGGGGTAAGCTCTGCCATGAATTTACCATACCTTTCAAAAATTCCCGGGGCTGCTTAAAGCGGCAGCCCCGCGCTGATTTAAATATTAGTGGCAGCCGCTGCAGCTTGAGCATTCTCCGCCGCATTCGTGGTCGTGCTTGGGAGGCTCGCAGGTTGCGGGGTCTTCACCCTGGAGGCAAAGAGCGAAGATAGCATTGATGTACTGCATAAGGTCATCAATATCTTTTCTTGCTGCTTCATAAGCCTGCATATTGGGGTTAGCCATAATCTGAGTATAGATTTCGCCGAACTCCTTATCATAAGCTTCAAGCTTCTGCTCATTTTTATCTTCCTTTGTAGCTTCATGCTGGAATGACATCTGAACAAGCTGAATTCTTGCGATGAGCTCATTGAGAGCTGTATCGTTTTCATTAGCCTTCTGTGCTTCCATAAGCTTTACATAGCGCTCATCCTGCTGAAGAAGTGCGCCGAGTTCTCTTGCTTTTGCAATTACGTCCATTTTTGTTTCTCCTAACTGTAGAAAATTATAATAATACGATTTTGCTCGTACTTTTAACTTATCTGATTTCACCTCTGAGAATCCATGTCAGGGATTCTGTTACGGTTACTTCACGGAATGAACCGATTACCGATTTATCTGCAGAGAATTCAATAATAATATTCCCCTCTGTTCTGCCTTCAATCAGACCGCCTTTACTTATGCTCTCACAAAGCACTCTGTAGGTTTTACCTACCATCGAAGCGGTTCTTGAAGCGGCAATTTTTTCCTGAGCATCCAAAAGTTCTCTGAACCATTTACCTTTTTCTTCTCTTGAAACAGGGTCGTCCATTTTTGATGCCTTTGTACCTTGTCTTGACGAAAAGATGAAGGTATACATCGATGTGAATTTTGCTTCTTCAACAAGTGAGACGGTTTCAAGGAATTCATCATAGGTTTCCCCGGGAAAACCGACTATAACATCGCTTGTAACGGATAGTTCCGGCATAATTTCATATGCATAATTGAGAAGTTCAAGATATTTTTCTCTTGTGTATCTTCTGTTCATCGCATCAAGCACACGGTTGCTTCCGCTCTGGAACGGAAGATGAAGATGCTTGGCAACCTTTTCACATTCAGCCATGGTATCAAGCAGTTCAAAAGTGCAATCTTTGGGATGGGAAGTCATGAATCTGATTATGAAATCGCCTTCAATTGAATTAAGTTCACGGAGAAGGCCTGCAAAATTCATTCCGTAGTCAGGATGCTTACCGTATGAATTGACATTCTGACCGAGAAGATTGATTTCTTTATAACCCTGAGCAACAAGCTGTTTTGCTTCTTCAATAATCGCCTCGGGGTCACGGCTTCTCTCTCTTCCTCTAACATAAGGAACAATGCAGTAAGTACAGAAATTATTGCAACCGTACATAATCGGAATCCATGCTTTGAAGCTGCTGTCACGGTGTACGGGAAGTTCTTCAGCTATAACACCGTCTTCATCCGGAAGCTCATAAACCTTTTTACCCTTGCTGAGACTTATATAAAGGAATTCGGGAAGTCTGTGGATAACATGAGTTCCGAAAACGATATCTACAAACGGATAGCTTTTTCTGATTTTCTGAGCAATATGTTCCTGCTGCATCATGCATCCGCAAAGAAGAATTTTCATTTCTCTGTTTGCGGTTTTCATGCTTTTGAGTGCACCGACATTTCCGAAAACTCTGTCTTCGGCGTGTTCACGGATTGCGCATGTGTTATAAAGCACAAGGTCAGCACCGTCAAGCTCATCAACCATGGTATATCCCATTTCTTCAAGCATTCCTTTGAGTCTTTCACCGTCTGAAACATTTCCCTGACAGCCGTAAGTATGAACAAATGCTTTGGGAGAAGATTCAAAACGCTGTTCAACAACCGTTCTGACAAGCTGAATATATTCTTTTTGTTTCTGCATTTCTTCAGCAGAAACATTAACTGATTTTCTATCTGAAAAATCGGGCAAGCCATATTCCTCCATCTTGAGCATATATTTGTTATTATATAATATAAAAACGGATTATTCAAGTGTTAATTGAATAATCCGCCGTATTTTTTGCAATATTTACTCTTTATTCATCAAATAAATTTTCCGCAAGCTCAAAATTGGAAATTCTTCTGCCGATTTCCTCTTCTTCATCGGTTTTGAAATATCCGTTTTCGGTTTCAACAAGTATACTTCCCTCAGAAAAATCACCAATAATCTTACCGGTTGACACAAGAATGATTTCTTCATCATCACCGATACATACGGCAATTTTGTTTTCGATTCTGTCAATGCTGTAATACATAGTTTTCACCTCATTGATTTTCAAAACTTACATCAATTGTCTTACCGTCGGAAATCATAACGATATCGCCGAGAATATCCGTTCTGTAGATTTCATCTGTATACTTAGGAAGTCTTTCTCTGATTTCTTTATGAGGATGCCCGTAATCGTTGTTTTCACCGCATGAAATTACGCAGATTTCGGGTGAAACGGCATCAAGAAACGCCTTACCTGATGAAGTTGACGAACCGTGATGGCCAACTCTGAGAACATCGCAATCAAGGTCTGCACCGGATTCGATTATTTCTTTTTCTTCGTCTTTTTCTGCGTCACCCGTTACAAGAAATGATGTTTCACCATATGTAATCTTTGTTACCGCCGACATACTGTTAATATCCTCGCAGTCATTTGTAACGGGACCGAGAATTTCAAAGGTTGCGTTGGAAAGAGAATATACAAGACCGGGTTTTGCCGAAATCACTTTTGCTCCCGATGCTTTTACAGCTTTGAGGAAAGCCGTATATGTGCTGTTGGTAGGAGTCTGTTCTTTCGTAAGCCTGGGCATAATTATATTGTCTGTACCGAATTCTTCAAGCACCTCGGGTAATCCGCCGATGTGGTCTGAATGCTGATGAGTTGCAATAATATAATCAAGCTTTTCAATATTCTGCGAACGGAGATAATTGATAACGTCCGTTTCATGTCCGTTTTCACCCGCATCGATAAGCAAGGATTTATCGTTGCAGATAACAAGAGTACAGTCACCCTGACCGACATCAACAAAATGAACCTGAAACGAAGCTTCCGTACTTACGGGAACCTGATTCAAAATTTCTTCAAGATTTATTCCTAATGCAGAGGCAATTGCAACTATAACAGCAATAATAACGTAAATCAGCTTCTTATTTTTTGCCATATTTTCCAAGTTTTTTTCCGTTCCTTTCGCCGTGTTTCTGAGTATTGCGTTTATCAGGCATAATAAGGCATTTATCGCCGAATCCGATAAGGTCATGTCTGCCTGCTTTTTTCAGTGCCTCACGCACCAAATCCTTGTTTTTCGGGTTAAAATACTGAAGCAAAGCCCTCTGCATTGCTTTTTCGTGAGGGTCTTTTGCAACATAAACCTCTTTCATGGTATAAGGATCAAGACCCGTATAGAACATACAGGTTGAAACCGTTCCGGGCGTAGGATAGAAATCCTGAACCTGTTCCGGTCTGATGCCGATTTTTTTCAAAAATAATGCAAGTTCAATCGCATCCTTCAAAGTACTGCCGGGATGCGATGACATAAGATACGGAACAAGATATTGTTCTTTACCTTCACTTTTGCTGTACTTGAAATAACGCTTTGAAAACTCAATATACGCCTCAATATGAGGTTTACCCATTTTATCAAGAACCGTTGCAGAACAATGTTCGGGTGCAACTTTCAGCTGACCACTTACATGATGTGCAACAAGCTCTCTGAAAAAGCTGTCGTCCTTATCCTTGAGCATATAATCATATCTGATACCCGAACGAACAAACACCTTCTTGATTTTAGGCAACGCACGGACCGTGCGAAGAATATCAAGATACTCCTCATGGTTTGATTTGAGATTGGGACAAGGCGCAGGAGCAAGGCACTTTTTACCCTTGCAGAGTCCCCTCTTTTCCTGGCCTTCACATGACGGATGTCTGAAATTTGCAGTCGGTCCGCCTATATCATGGATATATCCCTTGAAATCGGGTAAGGATGTCAATAATTTCGCTTCATTGACAACAGATTCCTTGCTTCTTGTTGTGATATATCTGCCCTGATGGAACGCAAGAGAACAGAAATTACACGCACCGAAACATCCTCTGTTATGACTGATTGAAAAACGCACTTCTTCTATACCGGGTACACCGCCCATCGTTTCATACATGGGATGATAAGTCCTCATATAGGGCAATGCATAAACCTCATCGAGTTCCTCCTGAGAAAGAGGAATTGCAGGTTTATTTTGAATAAGCATACGGCTGCCGTGGCGTTGTTTTATTTCTCTCCCTCTGAAGAAATCCTGTTCATCCTGCTGAATACGGCATGAAACAGCATATTCTTTTTTTGAATTACAGACATTATCAAACGACGGGCATTCCGTACCCACATAAGGTGTTTCACGGACATCGACGCTGTAGCAGGTACCTCTTATATCGCGGATTTGAGAAACATCTTCACCTGCATCAAGACGGCGTGCAATCTCAACCATCGAGCGTTCACCCATGCCAAAGGAAAGCAGGTCTGCCTGTGCATCAAAAAGAATTGAGCGTCTGATTTTATCATCCCAGTAATCGTAATGGGCAAAGCGTCTCAGCGAGGCTTCAAGTCCGCCGATTATAATGGGAATATCTCCGTAAATTTCTCGTATTTTATTGCAATAAACAATAACGGCTCTGTCAGGTCTTAAACCTGCCTGACCACCGGGGCTGTAGGAATCGTTGCTGCGTTTTTTCTTTGCCGCTGTGTAATGAGCAACCATGGAATCAATGTTTCCGCTGCTGACAAGAAAACCGAGCCTCGGTCTGCCGAAACGTTTGAAATCCCTATCTGTTTTCCAATCGGGCTGAGCAAGAAAAGCAACCTTGAATCCCTCTTTTTCAAGGACTCTCGTAATAATCGACGCACCGAAACTGGGATGGTCAACATAAGCATCACCGCTGACATAAACAAAATCAGCCTGCTGCCACCCTCTTTCTGCCATTTCTTCTTTTGTAACGGGTAAAAATCCGTTCATAGATTAAAACTCATCCTCCGAACCTGCGAAATCGTCATCATCCGCAAAAACATCGTCTATACTTGGCGCACCTGCACCGTTGGCAAGAGCCTGCTGCTCATACCACTGCTGTTTTGAAATAAGAACCGCTCTCGGCTTTGCTCCTTCAGACGGACCGACAATACCTTTTTCTTCAAGCTGATCCATTACTCTGGATGCTCTTGCATAACCGAGTTTAAGTTTCTTCTGAAGCATTGTTGTTGATGCACCGCCTGCGTTAACAACAACCTCGATAGCATCGTTAAGCATGGGATCCCAATCTTCATCCTCGGTTTCCTCAGCACCCTTCTTTTTGGAGCCTTCGGCTGCAGCGGCTTTTGCTTCAATTTCATGAATTGTTTCTTCGTTATATGTGGTCTGCGCCTGAGATTTGATGTGATTTACAACATTCTCAACTTCCTCATCGGAGATAAAACAGCCCTGAATTCTTGTGGGTTTGGATGAACCGACGGGGTTAAAAAGCATATCACCGTTTCCGAGAAGCTTTTCAGCACCTACAGCATCAAGAATGGTTCTTGAGTCAACCTGAGATGAAACAGAAAGCGCAATTCGGCTGGGGATGTTGGATTTGATGACACCAGTGATAACATCAACAGAAGGTCTTTGTGTTGCAATAACAAGGTGAATGCCTGCGGCACGGGCCATCTGTGCAAGACGCTGAATGGAGTCTTCAACTTCTTTTGGGGATACCATCATGAGGTCGGAAAGCTCGTCGATAAAGATAACAATCTGATGCATTTTAACAAGGTCATCCCTTGTTTCGCAAAGCTTATTGAAGCCTTTGATGTCCCTAACGCTGTTTTCGGAGAATTGCTTATATCTCTTCTCCATTTCACCGACTGCCCATCCGAGTGCACCTGCGGCTTTTCTGGGATTGGAAACAACGGGAACTTCAAGATGCGCAATTCCGTTATAAATGGTGAATTCAACCATTTTAGGGTCAATCATAAGAAGCTTGACCTCATCGGGAGTTGCGTTAAAAAGAATGCTGACAATCATTGAATTAAGGCATACGGATTTACCCGAACCTGTAGTGCCTGCAACAAGAAGATGGGGCATCTTTGCAAGGTCAGCACAGATGATATTGCCTGTTATATCTTTGCCAAGCGCAACGGTCAGCTTGCTTTTTGAATCTCTGAACTGAGGAGTATCAATGATTTCTCGCATTGTAACCATTGATTTTGCGCTGTTGGGAACTTCAATACCTATAGCAGATTTTCCGGGAATTGGAGCTTCAATTCTGACACTTGTTGCTGCAAGACGCAAAGCAATATCCTCGGAAAGATTTGTTATTTTATTGATTCTGACACCTGCATCAGGTACAAGTTCATATCTTGTAACCGAAGGCCCGCGACAAATATTTGTTACTTCAGCCTTAACATTGAAACTTTCAAGCGTTGAAACAAGTTTCTTTGCACCGAGCTGCATTTCTGTCATGCTGTCACCGACGCCGTCATTCTCAACGATTTTAAGGCAGTCAATCGGCGGATATACATAAGCAGGCTTTTCTGGTTCAGTTTCGGGAAGAATTTCAAACGGAATATCTTCGATAACATCTGCACTGTCGTTGTTATCGGGTTCTCCGTCAGGCATTGAGGGTGCTTTTTTCTTGCGTTTCGGCTTTTCTTCCTCAACCGCAGCTTCAATTATATCTTCAATAATCTGAGTGGGTTTTGAATCAGGAAGTTTTACAACGGGAATCTCAGGCATAGGAGGTTCGTCTACGGGAACATTATTAGCTTCAACGGGAGCAAATGTTGATTCATCCGTTACAAAGCTATCCTCAAAATTATCAACAGATACGGTAGGCTTCTTCGGCGGATTGAATTTCTTGGGCTTTTCCGCTTCTTTTTCACGCTCAGCCTCAAGCTTTTCACGGCGTAATGCGTTCTGCTCAAGCTTTTCATTGGTGAGCTCGCCGACACGCCTAACGGGTTTTCTTATAGCGTTCACAAGACCGAGAAGCGTTGTTCCCGTCAGGAACATTGCAAGAACAACCAGCAAAAGAACTATTGTGATAGATGCACCTGTTTTTCCAAAAATCTTGGCAATCAGTCCACCGATGATCGCACCGAAAACGCCGCCGTTACCAAACTCGGCAGCTTTATTCCATGCATCTGAAATCTGTTCAAGAATTTCTATGTTATTGAGATAATCGGATTCGTTCGAGAAAATATGTATTGCACCGCTGAGAAGTGCAATAAAAATGCCGGTTCCCGTAAGATTTGCGGCAATGCTGCCGAGAGGCTTGTCTTTAGCATAAACAACGGCCATATAAATCAGAATAACGGGAAGAATGTATGCACAGAAGCCGAACACGCCGAACATGGCATTATGAAGATTAAGCCACAGACTTTCGCCTTCAATAAATGCAACAAAAACAAAGAATACCGCAACCGCCATAAGAATTATGGCAGTTTTCTGACGCTGCACTGCGGAATTTACCTCTTTTTTTTCTGATTTGGGTGTTTTCGTTTCAGTTGTTTTTTTTGCAGAAGAAGATTTCTGTGCAGGTTTTTTCTTCTGGGTTGAGCTTGTTTTTTTGTTTTGGGTATTTGCCATTTATGTCATCCTTTCGGAGAATTATTATTCGATTTATTATTAATCATTTTATATAAGCAGTCAAGAGCATCTGAAAGTCCGCCGAGTGAATCTATCAAACCTTCGTTAACTGCCGCTTCACCGCTTAAAACTGTTCCGACATCCATAACAAGCTCACCGGTTGCAAGCATCATTTCACGGAATCTGTCGGGATTAATGTCGGAATTTTCGGAAACAAAGCGGACTATTCTTTCCTGCATCTGCTGAAAATAAGAAAGAGTCTGCGGTACACCGAGAACAAGACCGTTCATTCTGACGGGATGTATCGTCATGGTTGCAGAGGGTGTGATAAAAGATTTATCGGTTGATACTGCAAGAGGCACTCCGATTGAATGTCCTCCGCCAAGAACAAGAGAAACAGTGGGAGTAGTCATTCCTGAAACAAGCTCGGCAATTGCAAGCCCGGCTTCAATATCACCGCCGACAGTATTGAGAATCATAATCAGACCGTCAACCTCATCGCTTTCTTCAATAGCAACAAGCTGAGGAATAACGTGTTCGTATTTGGTGGTTTTATTTTGAGCAGGAAGAATATAGTGCCCTTCTATCTGACCAATAACGGTCAGACAATGAATCAGATGTTCTCCTTTTCTGACGGTTACAGAACCGGTTTCAATTATAGTGTTCAATGCAGATGAATCGCTTTCATCGTTACCGCATCCGCTGTTGAAGTCCGGTAACTGCCACGGAGGAGAAGGGAGAAAAAAATTGCTCTTTTTCTGCTTATTATTTTTCATTATTACTCACCTTTTCAAGAAAATAGACATTGATATTATTCCATGAAAAGATGTCAATAAACACAATAATCCAATTTTGATAATTATACCATTAATTGTTGTTCAATGCAACACAAAACTCAATATTTTGTGATTTATTTTATTACATTATTAATTGACTGAACCCAAAGAAAGATGTATAATTATATCGGTGATAATATGGATAATAAAATAAAACTTCTCAAAGAAATGATAGACAAAAGCAAAAAAATTGTTTTCTTTGGAGGTGCAGGAGTATCAACGGAAAGCGGAATCAAGGATTTCCGTTCTGCAGACGGAATATACATGATGGATTACAAATATCCGCCCGAATCGGTATTGAGCCATACATTTTATCTGCAGCACACAGCCGAATTCTATGATTTTTACAGAAAGTTTCTTTGTTTTCCTGATGCAAAGCCAAACATAGCTCACATTAAGCTTGCCGAACTTGAAAAATCAGGAAAACTAAAGGCTGTTATAACACAGAATGTTGACGGGCTTCATCAGCTTGCCGGAAGCAGAAAAGTATTCGAACTTCACGGTTCTGCACTAAGAAACTATTGTGTTAAATGCGGAAAATTCCATGATTTTGACTTTGTATATAAGTCACAAGGTGTTCCGGTTTGTGAGTGCGGAGGAACAGTAAAGCCTGATGTTGTATTATACGAAGAATCATTGAATGATGAGGTTGTTTCGGGCGCGATTAATTCAATCGCAAACGCTGATATGCTAATAGTCGCAGGCACTTCGCTGACCGTTTATCCTGCTGCGGGATTTATAAGATATTTCAAAGGAAAGAACCTTGTTCTGATTAATAAAGATGAAACCTCTATGGATGAAAGTTTCGGAATGGTGATTCACGGAAAAATCGGAGAAATACTTGATAAAACACTATAATAAAACGCCTGAGTGTCAACCAACTCAGGCGTTCAATATTATATAACCGGATTAGAAAAGTCCGCTGATTTTACCGTTTTCATCAACATCAATCTTTTCCGCTGCAGGCACTTTGGGAAGACCTGGCATGGTCATGATATCGCCGGTAAGAACAACGATAAATCCTGCACCTGCAGAAATCTTGACATTCTTGATTGTAACGGTGAAATTATCGGGTGCACCAAGCTTTGTGGGATCATCGGAGAAGCTGTACTGTGTTTTAGCCATACAAACAGGAAGATTGCCGCATCCCATTGCTTCAAGAGCCGCAATCTGCTTTTTGGCTGCGGGAAGAACAGAAATTCCGTCACCGCCGTAAACCTTTTTAACAATTGCTTCAATCTTATCTTCAATTGAACCTTCAAGCTCATATGAGAATGTGAAATCATTTGGCTGTTCGCAAAGCCTTACAACTTCCTCTGCAAGCTCAACTCCTCCCTTGCCGCCTTCTGCCCATACATTAGAGAGAACAACATTCACACCAAGTTCTTTGCATTTATCAATAACAAGCTGAACTTCCGCATCTGTATCGGTAGGGAAACGGTTAACAGCTACAACAGAAGGAAGCTTATAAACATTCTTGATATTGGAAACATGGCGGAGAAGGTTGGGAATGCCTTTCTCAAGAGCATCAAAATTTTCGCCGTTAAGCTCTGTTTTGGGAACGCCGCCATGCATTTTAAGAGCTCTTATAGTTGCAACTATTACAACCGCAGAAGGTGTGAGACCTGCATAACGGCACTTGATATCAAGGAATTTCTCCGCGCCGAGATCTGCACCGAAGCCGGCTTCCGTAATTGCATAATCACCGAGTTTCATTGCGAGCTTTGTTGCCATAACAGAGTTACAGCCGTGTGCAATATTCGCAAAAGGTCCGCCGTGAACAAATGCGGGTGTACCTTCAAGAGTCTGAACGAGATTGGGTTTGAGTGCATCCTTAAGAAGTGCGGTCATTGCACCTGCGGCGTTGAGCTGACCTGCCGTAACGGGCTTTTCGTCATAAGTATAGCCGACGATAATTCTCGAAAGACGCTCTTTAAGGTCTGTTATTGATGTTGCAAGGCAAAGAACTGCCATAATTTCGGAAGCAACCGTGATGTCATATCCGTCTTCTCTGGGCACACCGTTTACTCTTCCGCCAAGACCGTCGGTTACAAAACGAAGCTGTCTGTCGTTCATATCAACACAACGCTTCCAAGTTATTCTTCTGGGATCGATATTAAGTGAATTACCCTGATAAATATGGTTATCAAGCATAGCCGCAAGAAGATTGTTTGCTGCACCGATTGCGTGGAAGTCACCTGTAAAATGAAGGTTGATATCTTCCATGGGAACAACCTGAGCATATCCGCCGCCTGCTGCACCGCCCTTAACGCCGAAAACAGGTCCAAGGGAAGGCTCACGGAGTGCAACCATAACATTTTTGCCGATTTTCTTGAGTCCGTCAGCAAGACCGATGGTTGTTGTGGTTTTACCTTCACCTGCAGGTGTGGGTGTTATTGCGGTAACAAGAACAAGCTTGCCGTCTTTTTTATCACTGTCTTTGAGAAGTGAGAGGTCAACTTTTGCTTTGTAGTTACCGTACTGTTCAAGATATTTACCGTCTATCCCCGCTGCTGCGGCAATTTCGGTTATGGGTTTCATTTCCACGGACTGAGCAATTTCAATATCGGTCATCATAGGGTTCAACTTCCTTTCAAAATAAATAAAGGCAATCCTATCCGTTAAAGATAAGATTGCCCGGACGGTCGGCAATAAACAGATTTTTTGCTCCCTTGCGGTCGATTCCGCATTATCCGTCAGTTACAAAAAATCTTTATTATACTTTTGAATTGTAGCATATGAAAATTTCTTTGTCAAGCTTTTAAATTATCTAATGATTTCAGACAAAACATAAAAATTTATACAGAAATAATTAGAAAAGTGTTGTTTTAGAGTTTTGTTTGTGATATACTTGTGAACGGTAAATTATTTATTTCATTGGAGGTCTTGTTAATGAACTATGATGTTGCCGTTGTAGGTGCAGGCGTTATCGGTTCTCTTATTGCACGTGAGCTCTGCCGCTATAACATAAAGGTTGCTCTTGTTGAAAAAAACAGCGACATGGCAACAGGCACTTCTAAAGCAAACAGTGCTATTGTCCATGCAGGGTTTGATGCAAAACCCGGTACATTGAAAAGCAAGCTTAATGTTAAAGGTACAGCTCTTATGCCCGAGCTTTGCAAAACGCTCGGCGTTCCATTCAAGCCAATAGGCTCACTTGTTGTTGCTTTCTCTGACGAAGAGGTTGAAACCCTCAACGAACTTCTTGAAAGAGGAAACAAAAACGGTGTTCCCGGACTCGAAATTTACGATACCACGAAGCTCCGTGATGCCGAACCGTATATCAGTGACAAAGCAAAAGCTGCACTCTGGGCACCGTCGGCAGGCATTGTTTGTCCATATGAACTTACGATTGCCGCTGCAGAAAATGCCGTTATTAACGGAGCTGAATTTATTCGAAACTTTGAAGTTAAGGAAATTGATTTTGACGGCAAAGAATTCACTGTTTCAAACGGAAGCAACGAATTCAGAACCAGATATATAATCAACGCAGCCGGAGTTTATTGCGACGAAATTGCTGCTCTTATAGGCGATGATTCCATTCATACAATTCCCCGCAAAGGAGAATATATGCTTTGTGACAAATCTGTAGGTCACCTTGCAAACCACACAATATTCCAGTGTCCTTCAAAGATGGGTAAAGGCATACTCGTAACTCCTACTGTTGACGGTAATCTTCTTCTCGGTCCCAGTGCTCTTGATATTGAAGATAAAGAAGATTCTGCAACCACTGCAGACGCACTTTCAACAATTCTCAGCACTGCCCAAAAATCTGTTCCATGCCTCACAACAAGAGAAGTTATAACATCATTTGCCGGACTCCGTGCTCACTGCACAAGAGATGATTTTATCATTGAGCCCAGCGAAATCAACTCACAATTCATTAACGTTGCCGGTATTGAATCCCCCGGTCTTTCATCCGCACCAGCAATCGCCGAATATGTCCGTGATATTCTTCTCGGATTTGAAGAATTTGAAGAAAAATCAGACTTCAAGCCCATAAGAAAAGAACCCGTCCGTTTCAGACATATGACAAACGAAGAACGCAAAACACTCATTGAAAAGAATCCTGCATACGGTCAGATTATCTGCCGTTGTGAAACAATAACCGAAGGCGAAATTCTTGATGCAATCCATGCTCCTGCAGGTGCAATTGATGTTGACGGCGTTAAAAGAAGAACAAGAGCCGGCATGGGTCGCTGTCAAGGCGGTTTCTGCGGCTCAAAGGTTGTTGAGATTCTTGCCCGTGAGCTCGGTGTTGAAATTAACGAAATAACCAAATTCGGCGGAAACTCAAAAATACTTTACGAAAGAACAAAGTGAGGAGGCGGAGAAAATGCTTAATTATGATATTGTTGTAATCGGTGGAGGTCCCGCAGGCATGGCAGCCGCACTCAAAGCCAAAGAATGCGGTGTTGACAGTATTCTTATTCTTGAAAGAGCCGAAACCCTCGGCGGTATTCTTGAGCAATGTATTCACACCGGTTTCGGTCTTCACTATTTCGGCGAAGAACTTTCCGGTCCTGAATACGCTGACAGATTCATTCAGCTTGTTGACGATCAGAAAATTGAATATAAAACAGACACAATGGCTCTTGAAATAACAGATAATAATGTTGTTTATGCAATCAACAAGAAAGACGGTCTTCTTGAAATACAGGCAAAAGCTGTTATTCTTGCTATGGGATGCCGTGAAAGACCCAGAGGTGCACTCAACATTGCAGGAACAAGAGCCTCAGGCGTTATGAGTGCAGGTACCGCACAGAAATATGTTAACATCGACGGATATATGCCCGGCAAAAAGGTTGTTATCCTTGGATCAGGTGATATCGGTCTGATTATGGCGAGAAGAATGACTCTTGAAGGTGCGGAAGTCAAGTGCGTATGTGAGCTTATGCCCTATTCAAGCGGTCTGACCAGAAACATCGTTCAGTGTCTGGATGATTTTGATATACCTCTTTATCTCAGCTGTACAGTAATTGATATCCACGGCAAAGAAAGAGTTGAAGGTGTTACCATCGCTGATGTTGACGAAAACCGCAGACCTATCCCCGGTTCAGAGCGTTTCATTGAATGCGATACTCTTCTTCTTTCTGTTGGTCTCATTCCCGAAAACGAGCTTACAAGAGCAGTCGGAATCGAGCTTGACCCCGTAACAAGCGGCGCCGTTGTGGATGAATACAGAGAAACAAGCCATAAGGGTGTTTTTGCATGCGGTAACGTTCTTCATGTTCATGATCTTGTTGATTATGTAACACTTGAAAGCCAGACGGCAGGCGAAGGTGCAGCAAGATTTGTTCTCGGCAAAACCGAAGAAGCTGCCTATATAACAACCAAAGGTGTTAACGGAGTCAGATATATTGTCCCCCAGAAGGTCAATATCAAAAACGAAGGCGATGTAAAGCTCTATTTCAGAGTTGGTCAGGTATACAAGAACGCAAAGACAGTTGTTAAATATAACGGTGAAGAAATCATCAGCAAAAAGCGTCCCAGACTTGCTCCCGGTGAAATGGAAAGCGTTATTATAAAGAACGAAACGCTCAAGGAATTTGCTCCCGACGGCGTAATTGAAATTTCAGTGGAGGTGTGATTTATGCAGAAAAATATTATTTGCGTAGCCTGCCCCATGGGTTGCGGAGTTACTGTAGAAATTGCAGATAACGGTGACATTCTTTCCGTAACGGGAAACACCTGCAAACGCGGTGATATTTATGCCAGAGCAGAGTGTACAAACCCTGTAAGAAGCCTTGCAACAACAGTTAAAGTTAACGGAGGAATCCATAATGTTGTACCCTGCAAATCAGCAGGATCACTCCCAAAAGAAAAGATTATGGATTGCATGGAAATAATTAACAATGCTCATGTCAATGCTCCCGTTAAACTCGGCGATATACTTATTGAAAACATTCTCAATACAGGAATAAACATCGTTGCAACCAACCATTGTCCTTTAAAATAAATATATAATTTCGAGCAGCGGAACGGCTAAAATTCCGCTGCTTATTTTTTGTTGAATATTAATTAAAATTGTTACTTTTTGTTATAAAACTGTAACTATTTTTATATTGAATTATATTGTCGGATAATGTAAAATACACAGTAGTATTTTATAAGGAGTTTTCTGGCTATATGATGCGCGATAAAATCATTAAATATATATTGTTTGCTTTTTCCGCTATGCTCATTGCAACCGTAACATTTTTTACTCTCGAATTCATTTTTCCCAAGGCACATTCAGATATTAAATCAACAACCACACAGTTTATTTCATCAACAAATGTCATTAACATAGCAGAAAAAACAACTGAAACAACAACCAAAAATAAAACAACAACAGAAAAGCCCACCGAAACCAAACCCAAAACAACTAAACCGTCAACAACCAAAGCTTTGTCAACCGTTTCTTCCTCCACTGTCAAACCATCCGTTCAACCCTCAACATCAATGATTGTTTCAGATGATTTCAGTATATTGGATAACTGTGTATTCATCGGGAATTCAAGAGTTATCGCCTTAAAAAACTACGGACTTGTAAAGAATGCATATGCTGTAGTAGGTCTTACGGTTGACACGATTTTCTCAAAATCCGTTGCCGGAAGCACTATCCCCGTAATTGACGAATTATGGGGAAAAGATTATGAAAAAGTATTTATAATGCTTGGTGATAACGAATGCGGTTGGGGAAACAAAGACATTTTTATTAACAGATATTCAAAAGTAATTGACGCCGTCAAAGAAAGAATTCCCGATGCTGAAATATATCTTCAATCGATATTACCCGTCAGCAAAAAAGCTTCCGATTCAAGTCCGTTTGGCGTAACAAACGAAAATATCACTTTACTAAACTCAAAAATAGAAAAACTAGCATCAGACTACGGAATCCGTTATCTTGATCCTGCTTCCGCACTCAAAAATTCCGACGGTGTGCTGCCTGATGAAGCGGCAAGCGACGGTATACACCTCAACAAAAAATATTGTAAAATATGGCTGACTTATATTATTGATAATGTATTTTCGGAGGTATCTGAATAAAATGAAAAAAATAGCCGTTATTTTTCTCGCTGCAATATCAATGCTTTCTTTTTTCGGCTGTGAAAAGGCTAAAATATTCGATGCAAACATTCTTGCTGACACTCTGAATTCCAACTTGGAATTCGGTGAAGCTCTTGAAAAAACCGATTCTGAAATTGCATATTCCATTTACGGCATAGACCCGGCACTTTGCAATGATGCTGCAGTTTATCTCGGAAGCGGAGCAACTGCCGATGAAATTGCCGTTTTCAGCTGTGTTGATAACGCTGCAGTTGAAAAGGTTGTTGAAGCCGCAAATAACAGACTCGATTATCTTCATGAAGGATACAGCAGCTACGGTCCTGACGAAGTACCGAAAATCGAAGGCGCAAAGGTTATAACCGAAGGTCTGACAGTTATTGTCTGTATTTGTGAAAATCCTGATTCTGTAACTGAATTCCTCAAATAATTTCAATCGGAGAACTCTTTATGGTTTTTTCTGAACCCGTTTTCATGTTTATGTTTTTACCTGTTACTCTGCTGATTTACTATGCAGTTCCTTTCAGGTTCAAAAATTTTATATTGTTTCTTTCGGGACTTCTTTTCTACTCATGGGGTGAACCCGTTTACGTTCTGATTATGATTCTGTCAACGCTCATAGACTATCTTGCCGGCAGAATCATGCATAAATTTGACACCCGAAAAAACATAAGAAAAATCGCTCTTATCATTTCGGTTATTATGAATCTTTCGTTACTCGGAATTTTCAAATACAGCGGAATGATTGTTGACAGTCTGAATTCCGTTTTCGGTCTGTCCATCTCCAATCCAAACCTCCCTCTTCCTATAGGCATCAGCTTTTTTACATTCCAGTCAATGTCATACACAATTGACCTTTACAGACGCAACATAACCGTTCAGAAAAACTTCGTTAAATTTGCTGCATTCGTAACCATGTTTCCGCAGATTGTTGCAGGTCCGATTGTTCTGTATAACGATGTTGCAAAAGAACTTGAAAGCAGAAAAATTAATTTTAACGAAATCAGCAAGGGTATATCCGTTTTTATTTGCGGACTTTGCAAAAAAGTTCTGATCGCAAACTCTGTCGGTGAGCTTTGGACAAACGTTAAAGACACCGATTATTCGTTGTTGCCTGCCGCCACCGCATGGCTCGGGATAATTGCATTCACACTCCAGATTTATTTCGATTTTTCAGGATACAGCGATATGGCTGTAGGTCTCGGAAAAATGCTCGGATTCAACTTCCCTGAAAACTTTAATTATCCGTATAATTCAAAAACCGTAAGTGAATTCTGGCGCAGATGGCATATGACTCTCGGCGGTTGGTTCAAAAGCTATGTATACTTCCCCCTCGGCGGAAGCAGAAACGGTACCGCTAAAACAATCCGTAATCTTCTGATTGTCTGGACGTTGACAGGTATCTGGCACGGTGCAAGCTGGAACTTTGCAATTTGGGGATTATATTACGGAGTTATTCTGATTCTTGAAAAATTTGTATTAGCAAAAATCATTAACAAACTTCCTGATATAATTACCAGAATATACACTCTTTTCATGGTTGTTATCGGATGGATTATTTTTGAAATCTCATCCCCTGCCGCAGAAATCGGATTCATCGGTTCAATGTTCGGTGCATCCGGAATTTTCTCCGACTCCGCAACATTGAACATCATTCATAATTATCTGTTTACAATCATTGTCGCTGCCGTTGTTGCAACAGGTTTACCGCTGAAACTTTGGAAAATGATTTCCGAAAAAATCAGATTTTCAGACACTTTATGTTTCATTGGTGAAGCTGCAGGAATGGTTGCAAGCATCGCATATCTTGTTGACGCATCCTATAATCCTTTCTTATATTTCAATTTTTAGGAGAAAACATGAAAACAAAGGTATTTCGAGTTGTACTCTTTTTTCTTGTTATTATAATTATTCCTTGCTTTACTCTTTTCGGCGAAAAAAGAACAGTCAGTTACAATGAAAACAAAACTCTGGCAGAATTTCCGAAACTTACAGTTGAAAGCTGGAAAAATCGCTCATTCATGAACGGAACGGCAGATTTTTTCTCCGACCATTTTGTGTTAAGGGAAAGCTTCATTAAAATCAAGAATTCAATTGAAAAAGTAATCGGCAAAGACGAAATCAACGGAGTTGTTGAAATTAACGGTTATCTTGTTCAGACATTCCGTGATTACGATTCCGGACTAACCGACAGAAATATTGCTTCTCTTAATAAACTTAAGTCAAAAAACCCTGATACAAGCTTTTATTTTATGCCTGTTATTACAGCACAGGAAATGTTCAAAACCGACATTCCCGAGTATTATGATGTTGACAGCGAATCGGAATATATTTCATATTGTTTCAATAAATTGAAGGACATCACTCCCGTTGATATTTCGGAAACTGTTCTTCAGAATGATTATGCTTTCTACCGTACCGACCATCATTGGACAACCGAAAGTGCATATTCCGTATATAAATCAATCGGAAAAATTCTCGGATATACACCTTTGAAAGAAGACAACTATATAATTGCCGATGTCACAAACACATTCAAAGGCACTCTCTATTCAAAAACTCTGAATGAAGATATAAAATCCGATACAATTACATCATATAAAACTGATACTGAATTTGTTCTGTCTGTTAAAGATAAAACCTTCAATTCTCTTTTTTTTGAGGATTATCTCAGCCAAAAAGACAAATACTCATATTTTCTCGGCGGTAATCACGGGATTTGCAAAATTATTAACAAAAGTCTTGAAAACGGCAAAAAATTGCTTATAATTAAAGATAGTTATGCAAACTGCCTTGTTCCGTTTCTTTCAGAACATTATTCGGAAATCACTCTCGTTGACCCGAGATACTGTTCGCATAATCAGCTCCGTGGCGTTAATCCGTCGGATTATAATGAAGTTCTGGTTTTATTCAATGTTTCCGGATTTTCAAGTGAACAGAACTTTGCGCTTATCGAATTTATGGGAGGAAAATAAAGTGGAGTTCAAAACCGTAAAATCATTTGATATTTCTGCTCACCGCTTCACAAAAGCGGTTGGTTTTGTTTCCGTTTATTCCTTTATATTTTAATTTTCAGCCGCCGAAAATTCGGCGGTTTTTTTACATTATTTTTTAAAATATACTTTAAAAATTGAAATTAATATGTTATTATATAGGGTAGAAAAGTTTAATAGTTATATTACACAAAAAACTTTAATCACAGCAATGCATATATATACCCTTTAACATTGACTTTGGTTAATTATTTGCGTATAATTATTCATGTTGTGTGTATAAATTACAAATTATTGTTTTGGAGGAATATATGAAGCACTTACTTAAGCTCATGGATCTGAGCACAAACGAAATCAGCGAGATTCTTAATCTTGCCGATCAGCTCAAATACGAAAAGAAAAACGGTATTGAGCACCATCATCTTAAAGGCAAAACTCTCGGCATGATTTTTGCAAAGTCATCCACCAGAACAAGAGTTTCCTTCGAGGTTGGTATGTATGACCTTGGCGGTACGGCACTCTTCCTCAGTTCTCACGATATCCAGCTCGGCAGAGGTGAACCCGTTAACGATACCGCAAGAGTTCTTTCAGGCTATCTCGACGGAATTATGATAAGAACCTTCGACCAGAGTGATGTTGAAACTCTTGCCGAATACGGTTCAATCCCCATCATCAACGGTCTCACAGACTACTGTCATCCCTGTCAGGTTCTTGCTGACCTTATGACAATCCGCGAGTTCAAGGGTTCAATCAAAGGCAGAAAGCTTTGCTATATCGGTGACGGAAACAACATGGCTAATTCCCTCATCGTAGGTGGTATTAAAATGGGTATGGCTGTCAGCATCGGCTGTCCCGACGGCTACAAACCCGACGCTGAGATTATGAAGTGGGCAAGCGAAAACGGTGATTTTACCTGCACAACCGATATCTTTGAAGCAGCTAAAGACGCAGATGTGCTCTATACAGACGTATGGGCATCAATGGGTCAGGAAAGCGAAGCTGAAGAAAGAAAAAAGATTTTTGCAGGTTATCAGATAAATGACAGCCTCATGGCTGTTGCAAAACCCGATGCAATGGTTCTTCATTGCCTTCCCGCACACCGCGAGGAAGAAATTACCGCAAAAGTATTTGAAGAACACGCAAAAGAAATCTTTGAAGAAGCAGAAAACAGACTTCATGCTCAGAAAGCTGTTCTCGTTAAGCTTATGAAAGACTAATTACCACAAGGGGGTTTATATATGCCAATCAATAAAGACATCAAAAAAGTAATGGTTATCGGTTCGGGTCCTATCGTTATCGGACAGGCTGCCGAATTCGACTATGCGGGTACTCAGGCTTGCCGTGTTCTCAAAGACGCCGGTGTGGATGTTGTTCTCGTTAACTCAAACCCCGCAACCATTATGACCGACAAGGCTCTTGCTGATGAAATTTATCTTGAGCCCCTTACTGCTGACACAGTAAAAAGAATTATCGAAAAAGAAAAGCCCGACAGTCTTCTTGCAGGTCTCGGCGGTCAGACAGGTCTTACCATCGCCATGCAGCTCAGCAAAGACGGTTATCTTGATAAAATGGGTGTTAAACTTCTCGGAACTAATGCCGAAGCCATTGATAAGGCTGAAGACAGAAAAATGTTCAGAGATACAATGGAAGAAATCGGTCAGCCTGTTATTCCTTCAGAGATTGCGAACGATGTTGATACCGCTCTTAAAATCGCAGAAAAAATCGGTTATCCCATTATCATCCGTCCTGCATTCACCCTCGGCGGAGGCGGCGGCGGCGTAGCAAACAACGCAGAAGAACTCGCAGTTATTGCAAAAACAGGTCTTGACCTCTCCCCTATTACTCAGGTTCTTGTTGAAAAATACATCTTCGGTTGGAAAGAAATCGAGTTTGAAACAATGCGTGACAGCGCAGGCAACTGCATCGCGGTCTGCAGCATGGAAAACTTCGACCCCGTCGGTATTCATACAGGTGACAGCATTGTTGCCGCTCCCGCACTTTCCCTTACAACAGAAGAATACGAAATGCTTCGTCAGGCATCGCTCAAAATCGTTGATTCTCTCGGCATTATCGGCGGCTGTAACTGTCAGTTTGCGCTTGACCCCAACAGCATGGATTACGCTGTTATCGAAGTTAACCCCAGAGTTTCACGTTCATCTGCTCTTGCCAGTAAGGCAACCGGTTATCCCATTGCAAAGATTACCGCTATGCTTGCTCTCGGCATAACTCTTGATGAAATCAAGAATGACGAAACAGGTCTCAGCTGTGCAGGTTTTGAGCCCGATGTTAAATACATCGTTGTTAAGCTTCCCAAGTGGCCCTTCGATAAATTTGTTAACGCAAGCCGCAAGCTCGGCACTCAAATGAAGGCAACAGGCGAAGTTATGTCCATTGGTCCAACATTTGAAATGGCAATCATGAAAGCTGTCAGAGGAGCAGAAATCTCACTTGACACTCTCAATGCCGTTCCCAAGACCGATGCTCCTCTTGAAGAAAGACTTGCAAATACTGACGATATGCGTCTTTTCTCCGTATTTGAAGCAATCAAAGGCGGAATGCCTATCGAAAAAATTCACGAAATCACAAAGATTACAGAATGGTTCCTTCTCAAGCTCAAGAATCTTGCAGATTACGAAAAGTCAATAGAAAACGGCAATCTTACAGAAGAAAAATACTATCAGGGCAAGGATTACGGTTACACCGATACAGCTCTCAAGCGTCTTTCAGGTGTTAAAGAACTTCCTGCTCATAAGGATGCAGTTTATAAAATCGTTGACACCTGCTCACGCAATTTCAATGTTGCTGCTCCCTATTTCTACTCACAGTATGACGGTGAATGCGAAGCAAGACCTCTTGTTGATGAAAAAGGAAAAGACAGAATCATCGTTCTCGGTTCAGGCCCCATCAGAATCGGTCAGGGTATTGAATTCGACTATTCGTCAGTTCATTGCGTATGGACACTCAAAGACCTCGGATATGAGGTTGCAATCATAAACAATAATCCCGAAACCGTTTCAACAGACTACGATACCGCTGACAGACTTTATTTTGAGCCTCTTACTCCCGAAGATGTTATGAACATCATCAAGGTTGAAAAGCCCATCGGTGTTGTTGTTGCATTCGGCGGTCAGACAGCTATCAAGCTCACAAAATTCCTTGATGAAAACGGAATCACAATTCTCGGCACATCAGCAGACGGTATTGACACCGCAGAAGACAGAGAAAGATTCGATGCCCTTCTTGAGAGATTCGCAATCCGCAGACCCAAGGGTATGGGTGTTATGACAAAGCAAGAAGCTCTCAATGCAGCTAACACTCTCGGCTATCCCGTGCTTCTCCGTCCTTCATATGTTATCGGCGGTCAGAACATGACAATCGCTCACGAGGATTCGGATGTTGAGCGTTACATGGATATCATTCTTTCTGGCGAAATCGAAAATCCCGTTCTAGTTGATAAATACATGATGGGTACAGAGCTTGAAGTTGATGTAATCTCCGACGGCAAGGATGTTCTTATTCCCGGTATCATGGAGCATGTTGAAAGAGCAGGCGTACACAGCGGTGACTCAATTGCTGTTTATCCTCCCTATAATCTCAACGATAAGATGCGTAAGAACATCGTTGAATGCTCGGAAAAACTCGCTCTTTCACTTGGCACAAAGGGTCTTGTTAACATTCAGTATCTTATATATCATAATCAACTTTATGTTATCGAAGTTAACCCCAGAGCATCAAGAACAATCCCCTATATCAGCAAGGTAACGGGCGTTCCTATGGTTGATATCGCTGCCAAAGTTATGATCGGTCAGTCGCTCAAAGACCTCGGTTACGGCACAGGTCTTTACAAAACACCCCCCTATTTTGCAGTTAAAGTTCCCGTATTCTCATTTGAAAAGCTTTCAGATGTAAACTCACTTCTCGGTCCTGAAATGAAGTCAACCGGTGAAGTTCTCGGCATCGGCAAAACAACAGCTGAAGCTCTTTACAAGGGTCTTACTTCCGCAGGCTTCAAAATTCAGCTTCCAACCGCTGAAAAGAACATCGGCATTCTTCTCAGCGTTGATAAGCACGATGTTCTTGACGCAGTTTCACTTGCAAAGAAGCTTGATGACCTCAAAATCAAGATTTATGCAACAAAAGACACTGCAGACGCAATTTCTCAGCTCGGCATTGATGTTAAGTATGTCAAGGGCATGAACGAAGGCAACGACATCATGGAGCTTCTTGAAAGCGGAAAGATTAATTATATCGTTTATACAGGTGCTATCTATGACTCGTCAATGGGCGACTATATTGCTCTTCACAGACGTGCAATTCAGCTTTCGATTGCCTGCATCACATCACTTGATACCGCAGATGCTCTTGCAGACATCATCGCAAGCCGCTTCAATCAGGAAAACACAGAGCTTGTTGACATCAACAATATGCGTTCCGAAAGACAGACTCTTAAGTTCTCAAAGATGGAT
>JAZSCL010000248.1:0-3549 GCA_045602905.1 Acutalibacteraceae bacterium | reverse complement strand
AGTGCAGATTTAGAAATGCCCGTTTTCTCGGCAAGCTGTTCGAGGGTCAGTTTTTGCTCTGTTCTCAAGTCTTTTAATCGTTCCTGTATGGTTAATTTTAAATACATATTATCACTCCTTTATCTCAATTATACAGCATTTGCTGTCCGTTTTGTGGTACTTTGTGTCGATTTTTCGGTAAATTTACAGTTATTGAACGAAAAAACTGCCCTCACAAGGAGAGCAGTTGAATGTTTGATTTTTATTCATTTATAGTTTGTTGTTTTTCTTTCAGCATTTTATTGAGTTTTTTTGTATTTCTCTTTATTACGGAATAAATAACTGCCCAGATTGCCAGATAGCCCACAACAAAAATACCCGAAAAAACGAGAACGGGGATCCAACCCCAATCAAGCCAATCGTTGAGAAGATAAGTGGCTAAATAGCTGACATATAGGACTGCGCCGTGAAACAGAATTGCAATCATCAGAGGCAACCGTTCAATTTGATAGACAGCATTCATACCACCTGCAACAAAAGCAAGGAGAGTTATTGAAAATATGCCGATGCAGACCTGAGTTACACTCAGTGTTTCAACAGCACCCTTATAATGCAAAATCAGATATAAAACCGCCAGAATGATTGGACCGAAACCGCAGGCTGTTAAACCTCGGCGAAAAAATTCCGAAACAAACCTTTTCATATTCATTCATACCTCCTTCTTATCTGTGAAAAACAACGTCTTGAAACATATTCACGGTAACCGCATTGAAACACGGCATCAACACCGCCGCTGAACGCAGCATCAAACCGCAGAATACGGTGTTCGTTGGCAAGGGTGGATTTGTTGATACGGATAAAATAGGAAGGCAAAACATCCTCTAAATCACGGAGTCTGTCTTGAATGCGATATTGGTTCCCGTTCACATCAATTGCAATTACTTTTCTGTCAAGAACGGTAATGCACTCTATTTCCTGAAATGTTAATTTACGCATTTCATCGTCCTTGTGCCCCATAATACTGTCCGTACCTGAATAGCTGCAGACAAGGTTTTCTATCTGCTGTGTCAGAGAAGAAGGCTCATGAACGATGGCAATTATCTCTTCATCTGCATTTTTGTCGATAATCAGTTTATATTTCATCGCATCAAATCCTTACTGTTTTTTCATTTGCTTAAGGAAAAAGAACACGGCAACCGCTGTTATAGATATACAGTATATAATTATCGGAAGAATGTGTGAAAACGCAAGCTCAGAGTTTCCTCCGAACAATGCTTTTTCTGCTTCTGCTGCGCGAAAGAACGGCAACGCATTAGCGAGCTTTTCAAAAAAACCACCGACAAGCTTCAAATCAAACCACACACCCGAAAGCCATGCGGAGAGATTGGTAAGCAATGCACCGCAAATGCCGCCGACCTGCTTGACGCCGAAAATACTGCCGCACAAAAGTCCCAATGCAATATTGAATACAGCCATTGGAATTATCCCGATGACGGCATATATAATGTTTGCGCTCACAGTCAATCCCAAAGGAATCGCAAACAGATAGCATATGACCGTCTGAGCGAGTGCAATCGGCAAAAGAGGAAGCATATAACCGATGATAAATTCAAATCCCTTAAGCGGTGTTGTATATAATCTCTGCAAAAAAGCGCTTTCACGGTCTTTGGCAACCAGCGTTGCGGAGAAAAGCGTCATAAATGACAGACCGAATACGGTAATACCCGGTGTAAGGGTATCAATTTCAAATAGACTTACGGGAATATTCCTTTGCAAAGCACTCAGAAGCATCAGCAATACTAAAGGGAATCCTAGACCGAAGCCGAGATTGAGAGGGTCACGCAAAATCTCTTTTGCGTTTCTTTTTGCAAAAGTAAGCATTCTCATACTGTGCCCTCCTTTACGATTGAAACGAAGGCTGCTTCAAAATCGTTTGTGCCTGCTTTTTGTTTCAATTCTTCTGCCGTTCCCACCGCAAGAAGCTTACCGTCTTTCATAATGCCGATGCGGTCCGAAAGAGCTTCCGCTTCTTCCATATAGTGCGTTGTCAGGATAACGGTTGCTTTACCTTTCAGAGAGCGAATCACATCCCAAAGCTCGTGCCGTGCAATAACGTCAAGACCGAGAGTCGGCTCATCAAGAAAAAGTATTTTCGGTTCGCTGATAAGTGCCATTGCAATACTGACACGCCGCTGCCAACCGCCCGACAACTTGCCTGCTTTTCTCTTCAGAACAGAATCAAGAGCAAATTGCCCGCATAGTTCCTCAATTCTTTTCTTTGTTTTCTCTCTGGGGAAACTATAAATTCCACAGATTAGCTCCAAATTTTCTTTTACGGTAAGGTTCGGTGCAACTGCGGTTTCCTGAGGGGAAACGCCGATTAATTGCTTCACCTGTTCAGATTGCGTTGTTATGCTGTATCCGCCTACAAACGCATCACCGTTGGATGGCTTTGTCAGGCAGGTTAACATTTTTATTGTTGTGGTTTTTCCCGCACCGTTAACACCCAACAGCGAAAACAGTTCACCTTGCCGTATTTCTAAATTGAGCTTGTTTACAGCAGTCAGATTTTTGTAGTGCTTTACGAGCTCAACTGTTTTTATCTCTTGCATTTATGTTATCCTCCTTTTTGTTTGCAGTACCATCATAGCAAATATAAAAAAAGAAATGCTGAGTTTTGTCTGTTCGGTCATTTTTGGTGTCTAATCGGTTATAAAATGCTTTCACGCCCCGTTATTATATAATATCCTTCTTGAATCGCAGAAAATGTTGCAACTGCACATACCACCGTGGCACTGTGTTTCAAATCAATAAAATGTTGTGTCATAGGTAACAAAAACAAGAACAGTCCTGTAACCTTGTTTGCGACTGTATGATACGATATCAACTTTTTCGTGCGAACAAAGCCCAATATAATGTTGCCTGCTTTAATGATTAATATGATAACAATCCAGATCCATAACCATTTAGTAATATGAATCACCGGAAACAATTTAAATAATGATACAGCTATAAATATTAAGTCAGAAACAGTATCAAATTTTGCTCCGAATTCGCTTATGCTGTTTGTCTTTCTTGCAACAGTTCCGTCTATCATATCAGTAAATCCGCAAATAAGATATGTAATATAAAACTCCGCGGAAAACACAGGAAAGAATATCATCAAAATACTGCAAAAAATTCGGCAACCTGTGATTATGTTTGCAATCTGTTTTTTCATATATTTCCCTCAAAACATTTTTAAATTCAGCTGATTATACCATATTAACACCATAATTTTCAATCCGACTACATGCTCTTGTTACTCTAAAAGTGGCAAGAGTTTTTGTTTTTCCATCCTCTTGGAAATACGGGAAACAGCTAACATTTTCGCTAAAATGTAATCAACGGGTAACGGAACAATACAATTGAATGACCGTCCGACGAGAACAAACCGCCATGACCTCTCAAAAGAGAGCGAGCGCAGCCGAAAGGCTGACGGCACAGCGCCCATAGAGATATGAGGAATGCCTGTCGGAACTCGATCTTCGGGCAGAACGGCGATTAATTTATGAAAGGATGTGAAACCAG
>JAZSCL010000247.1:0-3965 GCA_045602905.1 Acutalibacteraceae bacterium | reverse complement strand
CCCTTAATTGCGAATTGCGAATTTCGCATTACGAATTCAGATACTCCTCAAGGCACTGTCCGCTTGCCTTCATTTCCTTGGCGGCGTCAACGCCAACATATCTCCAGTGCCACGGCTCATAGATTATCTTTGTCACATCCTGCTTATCCTCGGGATAACGCAGAATAAATCCGTAGTCGGCGGCATTTTCGCTGAGCCATCTGAATTCCTTTGTATTCTCAAAGCTTTCATACAGACTGCAGATATCCATGGCAAGTCCTGCATTGTGCTCGCTTGTGCCGGGAGGAAGAATAATCGTTGCAGCCTCTTTGGTTGCCTCAATTTTGCTGTAGCCTTCATCAATATATTTCTGAATTTTTCTTTCAAAATTATTTTTCTGACGCTCAACGGAGCGATATCCCGAAATGGGAGTCAGTTCAATTCCGTCTGCCTTTGCGGCAAGATACATTTCATTATAATAAGGCGCAACTCTGGAATCCAGCTTAAGGCTGTCGGGGTCGTCGGTTATGCAGGGCGCAAGCTCAGGCTTGTAGCCGTCGGGCAGGATGTAATCCCTGTTGACGAGAATCAATCGCCAGTCCTCAACTTCCATGTCTGCATAACACGGCATGAATCCCGCATATGCATAGGCGTAATCCTCGATTTTTTCCTTTGTTGCAGGCTCGGTAGTCGGAGCTTCGGTTGTTGTTTCGTCTTTGCCGAAAATATTATCTATTATATTCTGTTTTGTTGTTTCCGTTACGTCAACCATGGCATCAACGGTTTCCGACGGCTCTCCGTCAATGATTTCGGGAGATTTTTTGAAGGTTACGGCAACATATCCCGCCGCAACAACGGCGATAATCGCAATCAGTATAACAGTCAGTATTTTTTTCATATACATACCTCGTTTTTATTCTTCAATTCATTCTAATCCGAAAATCAGCGGTTGTCAAATAAAATCCGCATTGTTAATAAAAAATACACTTTTATAATAAAATCGGAAGGAGATTTTCAAATGAAAGCAAGCGAAAGCGTAAAAAATTATCCGTCAACACGGCGTATGTATACTAACTATGCCGCAAGAAGCATTAAAAAGGTGTGCAAAGAAATCGGTCCCAGATATTCGGGCTCCGAAGCGGAAAAGAAGGGCATCGACTTCATGGCAGAAGAGCTGAAAACCTGCTGCGACGATGTTAAAACCGAAGCCTTCACCGTTCATCCCAAGGCATTCATGGGCTGGATTCCCATGTCCGCAATCCTCATGATTGTCTCAACCGCACTCTTCTTTGCAGGTCAGTTTTTTGATATTCACTATCTCTTCTATGCAACCTCCGCATTCGGAATTATCGGTCTTTTCTTCGGAATAACCGAATTCCTTTTCTACAAGCAGACTCTCGATAAATTTACTCCCAAGGCAACTTCATACAACACCTACGGCATCCGCAAGCCGACGGGCGAAGTTAAACGCCGTATAATCTTCACAGGTCACGCAGATTCATGCGCAGAGTGGAGATACAGCTATCTCGGCGGTCCCGCACTGCTCAAAACCGTTCTCATCGGTGCGCTTCTCGGTCTTGTTTACTGCGCAGGAGCAAGCATTTTTGTTTCGGTTAAATCTGCAATCAACCCCGAATTCACCGCAAGCCTCACCGTTGATATCATCAGCTATGTATTCCTCGGCTTCAACATTTTCTTCATCCCCATCATCTTCATGTGCAACAACAAGCTCATCGTTGAAGGCGCTAACGATGACCTTTCGGGTTGCTTCACTTCACTCGCAGTTCTCAAATTCCTTCAGGATAACGGAATCACCTTCGAAAACACGGAAGTTATCGCTCTCTGCACAGGCTCTGAGGAATCGGGTCTCAGAGGCTCAAAGGAATTCTGCAAGGCTCACGCCAAGGAGCTTTCAGATGTTGAAACCGTTGTTGTTGCTGTTGACACAGTCCGTGACTTCGATTTCATGAGCGTATATAACAAGGATATGTCGGGCCTCGTTAAGAATGACGCTCAGGCCTCAAAGCTTCTTAAAGAAGGCGGAAAAATCGCAGGCTATGACCTTCCCTTCAGAACCGTTTCACTCGGCTCAACCGATGCCGCCGCTTTCTCGCAGGCCAAAATCAAGGCAACTGCTTTCTCCGCTATGGACCCCGCACCCGCACGCTATTATCACACAAGGCTCGATACCCACGAAAATCTTGACATGAAAACTCTTGAAGCAGGTCTTGACATCTGCCTCGAAACTCTCTTCCTTTTTGACGAAAAAGGACTTGACATTTAATTGTGCATAATCTACAAAGCGAACACCTCAAATTTTCCGAAATTAACAAAAATTTTTCTTTTGTAATTTTTTGGCTGAAATTTGTGAGTGTTTGTGATATAATTCTTTTATTAATATCGCAGTTACGGAAAAATCCGTCGGCGAAAGGAGATTTATTTTAATGAAAAAGACAATTTCGGCAATTATAAGCATTGTTCTTGTTTTCTCACTTATCTTTGCATTCGCAGGCTGTTCTTCAACTCAGGAAGAAGAAACAACAACAACCACCATCAACGTTAAAACTCCTCTCCCCACAGATATCACAACCTCTGTTGACGAGGAAAGCCAGGTTATCACAGACACAACCTATTCACCCGAGGCACTTGCTGCAAACACAGCAACAATCTTTGAGTATTTCAACCTCCACGTTAACGAGCTTAAGGGCGTTAAGGCAAAGGTTGAAATGGGTCAGGATAAGAGCATCGGCAAGGTTAAGGATGCAGAAGGCAACGACGTTGCAATGAGCGAAAACGATTACGTTAACGCAGCAATCACAAGCCTTGACAGCTATATGCTCCACAACGACGGCGCAACAGCAGAATACGGAGAGGACCTTGTTCCCTTCCTTCCCGTTAAGGGCGCAGCTTACGTAAGCGCAATCACTCTTGACGAGGTTGAAAGCGCAACCTGCGTTGACGACGGCACACAGAGAACAATCACCGTTACCCTCAAGAACACACCCAACCTTCCCGCAACCCTTGAAAAGGCATATGATATGGGCAACGTTGAGGACGTTATGACCGAATTCAAGAAGGCTGACAAATATCTTGCAGTTGCAGATCCTACTCTTACATACAAGGATTGCCAGATCATCATTATCGCTAACGTTGAAACCGACGAAGTTCACACAATCAAGTACGTGAAGAACATCGACGTTGCAACAGAGGTTACAGGTCAGGGTTCAATTGCTGATATGGGCACAGTTCCCGTTCAGTTCCGTTACAGCAACACAGTTACTTATACCCTTGACAGAACTGCTCCCGAAACATCTGCAGCAGCTGAATAAAAAATCAAAGGACAGCCTCGGCTGTCCTTTTTATTTGTCCTTCACTTTAAACTTTGTACTTAAAAAGCACCCCGAAGGGTGCTTTTTTTACTGATAATCCTTCATATATTCGCCGTGGGCTTCTATAAGCTCATCAACCATTGCCTTGATATCGTCAATGGAAAGCTCTGCGGCGGTGTGGGGCTCAAGCATAGCCGCCATATAAATGTCCTCACGCTTCTTTGTGACTGCGGCCTGAATTGTGAGCAGCTGTGCGTTGATGTTGGTCATATTCATTGCAGCCAGCTGGACGGGAAGCTTGCCTACGTGGCAGGGGTGAATGCCTTTGCCGTCGATAAGGCAGGGAACTTCAACGCAGGCGTCGGCAGGCAGGTTGTCGATAAGACCTGTGTTCAGCACGTTGCCGCCGATTTTGTAGGGGCCGCCCGTAACAATGGCTTCCATAATGTATGATGCATATTCGCCTGAACGCTCGTGGGTAATCTGACCGTTGTCAAGGATTCTTTCTTTTTCTGCCTTCCAGCCTGCAATCTGATTAACGCAGCGGCGGGGATATTCGTCAAGAGGAATGTTATATCTTTCGATAAGCTCGGGGTACTTATCCTTTATGTAGAAGCAGTTATATTCCGCGTTATGCTCGCTGGATTCTGTGCAGTA
>JAZSCL010000246.1:0-11461 GCA_045602905.1 Acutalibacteraceae bacterium | reverse complement strand
GTAAATATTTCGAGTTTGATGATTTTGGCGTTAAGGTTATAAATATGCCAATGATGAAATATGTTCCGAAGGGATATTTTTCCGAAAGCACTTTCAAAAATCAGCTCAAAAAGATCATATACAGACTTGAGCAAAATGGTTTTTCGCCCGACGTGATTACTGGTCACTGGGCAAATCCGCAGATAAGATTGGTTGCTGATTTGGCACAGTATTACGGCGTAAAAAGTGCTGTTGTTCTTCATGCTGATCACACAGAGGAATTGTGTTCACGCTATAAAGTTAATTCATACATAGGAAAGATAGACAACTTTGGGTTTCGTTCCAAATCGGCAGCAGATAAAGCAAAAGGTTATCTTGATTTTACCAAGGAACCCTTTGTCTGCTATTCAGGCATTCCTGAGAAATTCCTTTCACTGAGTGCAGATGTCGAGAATAAAACATTTGCTTCAGACAGAATTACGATGATAACGGCATCAAGACTTTTAGACTGGAAAAACATAGATGCAGTTATTGAGGCGGCTGACAGAGCTTTGAGCGGCACCGATTTTTACTATGATATTGTGGGCGAAGGACCGATGATGGAATCGCTTAAGGAACAGGCAAAACACAGTCGGGTATCCGGAAATATTTATTTTTCGGGCAAGGTCAGCAGGGATGAAGTTCAAAGAAAAATGTCTGACAGTATGATTTATGTCATGATAAGCCGGGAGACCTTCGGATTGGTTTATTTGGAGGCTATGCTCCAAGGTTGTATTGTTATCGCTTCACGATTCGGTGGAATTGACGGTGTTATTATCGACGGGGAAAATGGTTTTTTGTGTGAAGAAGGCAACGCTGAAGAACTTACAGAAATACTAAAAAAAATAACCCTTATGTCGGAGACAGAAAAAAAACAAATTTCAGAAAAAGCAATTGCAACAGCAAAAAAGTTTACAGATTCAAATGTTGCAGAAATGTATTTGAAAAGCATTACAGAATGAAGTGAAGAAAAAAATGGATAAACCCAAGAAAAGAATCCTTTTAATCAACACCTTTTTAAAGGTTGGAGGAATTCAATCATCGCTTATAAATATGGCAAATGAACTGTGCAAAGATTTCACGGTTGACTTGTTGCTTTATTATCCTGAAGGAATTCTTAAGAACAGGCTTGATTCCCGAGTTAATATTATAAAGCCATCGTGGGCGTTGAAAGCTTTGGGAATGTCTGTGGGAGAAGCTTTGCGCTCAGGAAATCTTTTTATATTTTTGTTTAAGGTTTTGGGTTCAGGGTGGGCAAAAGTTTTTGATAATCGCTTGCCTGTTTGGATAGCATCAAAGATTCAGCCAAAACTTAAAGGCTATGATTTGGCAGTATCTTTTCGTCACGAAGCGAATAAAAATTCTGTTTCATCGGGATTTATCAGAATATTGGACCGTTGTGTTGAAGCGGATAAAAAGATTGCTTGGATACACTACGATGCTTCTAAAGTAAATAACGACAATGATTTTAACAGAGAATATTACAAAAAAGCCGATAAAATAGTCGGAGTTTCTGAATCCGTGGCTGATTCATTTAAAACGCTGAATTCTTGTTTGGCGGATAAGATAGATTATTGTTATAATTTTCTGGATTATACAAAGCTTTTTGAAAACAGCAAAGCAGAACAGGCTGTAAAATATCCTGGAGATAAATTTATTTGTTTTTCAGCATGCCGGTTGGGTGAAGAAAAAGGGCTTTTGAGAGGTGTTTCGGCTCTTGCGCCCGCTTTTCATATCCACAAGGATATAATGTGGTATATAGCGGGAGATGGTCCGGAAAGGGAGAAGATTGAAAAAGCAGTCAAAGCTGAAGGCTTGGAAGACAGAATTATTTTGCTTGGCAACCAATCAAATCCCTATCCTTATATGAAAAATTCAGATCTGCTGCTCAGTCTTTCGTTTCACGAGGCAGCACCTATGGTTTATATGGAGGCTAAGGCGCTGCATGTGCCTGTTTTTTCAACGAAAACATTATCATCTTTTGAGATGTTGAATGACGGAATTGAAGATTTCATATGTGAAAATTCGGAAGAAGGAATCAAAGATGGATTCTCGGAGCTGATGAATAACAGAGAGAAGCTTTTGTCAGCAAAAAAGAGCCTTGAAATCTATAAAGGCAGCAATGATATTTCTGTTGCAAAAATTGCTGAATTGATTGGTTAAAATATAGTCAGAGTAAAGGAGAGTGTCAAATGATATCAATAAAAGATAACAGAATTCGTTGGGCAATCTCCGCTGTTCTGGCATTGCTGATTCTTTTCGGAACATACAGAAATGTGTTTTCTGTTGCTGCACTTTTACTGATGGGGCTCATGCTTGTTTTTTTTGATGACGAAGCAAATCTTCTGCAGATTTTTTTCGTTGTGCCGATGGCAAGCATATTTAAGACGTCTCCGGGAGTACAGTCATTTTTTACGATTGTTCTTTTATTTTATGTAGTATTGCATCTTGTGTTGCCGAAACGAGCAACATTTGTTGTAATTCTGTTTTCAATTTATATTTTAGTTGGTCAGATATTTACCGGCCAGTTTAATTTTTTCAGAACTGTGAAGCTAATTTGCAGCTTGCTGTTTCTGTCCAGTGTTCTTTATAAAAACGATAGGATAAGCAATAAGGAATTGTTTTTAAGCTATATCATAGGCAATATAGTATCATCGTTGTTCGGATTTATGGATTCGAGTTTGTTTAAAATTGAACAATATATCGGAACAACTGAACTTGGCGGAGGTTTTGGGGAAGAGCTGTTTCGATTTACCGGGCTTTACCCGGATCCGAACTATTATTCTGTTTGCATTACAGTTTCAATGTGTCTGGTTCTGATTTTATGGCATAATAAAGAGATTAATGCGTTTTTTTCGGTTCTTATGGTTGCGCCGATGATATATTTTCTTATCATAACTTACAGCAAATCAGCGGTGATTATGATTCTGGTTTTTTTTGCTTTTTTAACATATTCTTTGGCATTGCAAAAAAAATATTCGCCTATTATAGCGATAATTATAGTGCTTATATCGGTTACTGTTCTTGCTGTGTCGGGCCGTATACCTTTGTTTGAAACTGTTATTGCCAGATTTTCCGAATCAACTGAAGGAGATGAGGTTGATATTAACTCACTGACAACGGGCAGGACGGATATATGGCTTATGTATATTGATTATTTGATTCATAATATAAAAACTGCCTTGTTCGGGGATGGAATATCTGCAGGTTATTACAATCAGAGAGCGGCTCACAACACATATATAGATATAGTTCGTCATTTGGGTGTGGTTGGAGGATCATTGTTGTTTGCTTCATTGAAGATGATTTTGGCAGACAGTTTTTCTGTCCGTATAAACAGAAACTTGCTTAATTACAGTGTTTTGATATGTATTCTGATGATGTATTTCTTCTTGAGTGAATTGTTCTATATAGATGCACAGTTCCATTTGTTTATTGCTTTCACCGTAATAAATTTGCCGATGTATAAAGACGACAGGCAAAAGGCATCTTTGTAAAAAACATAAGGGATTTTTGGAAGGAGAATAGGATATGCCTGGTTTTTTTGTTGGAAATAAAAAAACGGAGATGAAGCTTGTCAATGTTTATCCCAATCTTTGTGTGTGCCAGTCTCTCAATATACCCGGAATGTCAGTAAAAAGAAACACGCTTAATAAATTTATGGATGACAAGGCTTTTGCTGAAAATGATGATTATGTAATTGTTTCCGATGGGTATATTCTTAATAAAATATCTCTGTTTGAAAAGTATAATGTTGATACCGTTGAGTTGTTGTTTGTTGAAATGTACCGTAAAAACGGAGATGAATTTTTTGGAGAGCTCAAAGGTGGTTTTTCGGGAGCATTTTATGATAAAAAACTTGATAAATGGCTGGTGTTTACAAATCAGGTCGGAGACGCAGCTGTTTATTACACAATATCAAAAGATGCTTTTTTTGCGGGCTCTCAGGTTAACTATATAATCGACGTGTGTCGAGAAAAAGAATTAGAACTCTCTTTTGACGAGAATGCAGCTTATCAAATGCTCACGCACGCATTTATGTTGGATGACACAACCTATGCCAAGGAGATAAAGCGTCTTGTGGGAGGTACATATATCTGTGTTGAAAAAGGCATTGTTGAGATAAAATCATATCATATTTTCAAGAAGAATAAGCAAAGATTTGCCAATTCAACCGATGATGAAATTGTTGATGAGGTTAATAGGGCTTTTTTGGCAGCAACAAGATTGGAGTATGATAAAGACCTTGAGTACGGATATGCCCACCTGACCGATATAAGTGGCGGACTTGATTCGAGAATGACATTGTGGGCTGCACATTCGCTGGGATATCATTCTATGCAGCTGATAACATATTGCAAAGCCAATTATCTCGATGAAATAATCGGCAAGCAGATTGCAGCTTATTGGAAGGATGAAATTCTCGTTAAGCAGTTGGATGATGCTCAGTACTTGTACGATATCGACGATATTGTATTTATGAACGGCGGACTTTCGCTTTATTCGGGCATATCGGGCGGAAACCGTATGCTTAAAGCCTTGAATCCTCATATTTATGGCTTGGAGCATACAGGGATAAACGGTAACGGAAGCATTACCTCTTATTTGAGCAGTCTCGATGATACGTGGTCAGGCCGATATTCCGAAAAACTTGTTTACAGAATGAGTGATTACTACAGAAATTATTCTGAAAGGTTTGATGACCGAGAACTCTATTTGAACTATACTCGTGCATATCGCGGAATGGCGAATACATTCCAGATAAGGCGAAATTATACGGAGGTAACCGCACCGTTTCTTGACGTTGATTTTATTCAGCTTTGTTTTGATATTCCGATAGAACGCAGAGCAAATTATCGGTTGTATAAAAAGTGGGTGCTTACAAAGCACCCTGAAGCGGCACAGTTCAAGTGGGAAAGTACAGGTGCAAAAATAACTGAAAACAAAGTCTTTACAATAATCCGAAAAATAGTAACGCGAGGTCCCCAAAAGCTTTTGCAAATTCTCGGATTGGGTCATAAGGTGAAAAGCGGTATGACTCCTATAGCATATTGGATTGAAAATGACAGCGAATTGAAGACTTACCTTGACGGATATGCAAAGGAGTGGTTAGATAATTCTGCAGTGAGATTGAGTTCTCAATTGATTTCTGATATGAAAGAACTGTACTCAACAGGTACCGCGACAGAAAAAACTATGGTTTTAACTGTTTTGGGATCTGTTAAATTATATTTTGGAAATAATCAATAATAAAAGCCTTAAGGATAATTGATATGAAAATTCTGTTTGTCGTAGAGGATGATTTCCCTCAAAAAGGCGCATGCACAAGCTTGCTGAAAAATTTATTTTTTGTTGGTGGTTTAGCAAATGAAAATGTAACCGTTGAGGTTTTGGCCGCCAAAAACTATCTCGCGGATAAAAAAACTGGAAGCTGTGAGGGCGTAAAAGTACACACCGCCGTTTTGCTTTCAAGGGTCTCGCTTGACCGATACAAAGAGAAACTTTTTAAAAATCCGTTCAGGGTCTTATGGGGTGTTTTCAGAAAATCTTTATTTAAAATGAACAAAGATTTTTTAGATACGCATAACATAAAATCTTTAGAAAAAAGAATAGAGAAGTTGAATTCAAAAAAATATGATGTTGTTGTTGCTGTTATGGGCGGTTTTGAAATCGCTGCAGCAGCAATGGGTTTTAAGAAAAACAATCCGAACACAAAGCTGATTGTTTATCAGGTTGATCCGTGCTCCAGTAATGAAGCGTATCCCGTAACGACCCGAAAATTCCGCGAACAATTTGAAAAAGAGCTTTTTGAAACTTCTGATGCAATAATAACTACTCCTATTCTTCTTGATGAGTCGAAAAAGGTTTATACAGATGAAACTGTTTCAAAAATAACGGCAATGGAATTTCCGAATGTTGTTCCGATGAGAATGGGCAGCAGTAAGGACAAAGATAAAATCCGTTGTTTATTTACAGGGTATATTTATGGCGATTTCAGAAATCCGGATTATTGTTTCAGGCTTTTTGACGAAGCTGATGAACGCATAAGCTTTGAAATGATAGCCACGGTAAACTCACAGGTCAGAAACGATTTGAAAAACCACAGAGTCATTTACTGCGATCGAAAGCCGCTTGATGAGGTCAGAAGGGATCTTGCCTCTGCGGATATTCTTGTAAACATCGGCAATAGAATGCTCAATCAGGTGCCGAGCAAGATTTTTGAGTATATTTCTTACGGCAAGCCGATAATCAATATATGTAAAAACAGAAATTGTCCTACGTTGCCTTATCTTGAGAAATATCCTTATGCCCTTAATCTGTTTGAGGAAGACGAGATTTTTGAAGAACAGGTAAGTTTGCTAAATGAGTTTATTCTGAATAATTATAAAAAGAGAATGCCCCCTGACGAAATTTCAAGGGTGTTCGAAACCTGCACACCGCAATATTGCGCAAAGCAGATGCTTGATGTTTTGACAGACATTTGCAAATAAAATAACGGGATGCCTGATGTTCGGGCATCCCGTTTTGTCATTTTGCGTGGTGAAGCTTCTTAAAGATTTTTCGAACAGGGGCGAGTATAAGATTCTTTTCGTAGCTGTTCATACCAATAAACCACATTGATGTGCAGTATGTTAAAGAGTAGATTGCGATTCCTGAAATAAGCATTACATACGTTGACATATCAATAAAAGCATTAATGACTATACCAACGATACAAGGTATTATTAATCCGACGGAAAGCCGCAGAATGCTTTTCCAGAAAGCAAAAATATCCAATGAACATTTTTGGTGATAAAAAACGTTGATTACTAATCCGTTGACGAAAAGGTATGCGATAGCGGTGCCGATAGTTGCACCTACGACTCCGTATTTTTGACAAAGAATAATGGTTAAACCGATATTGATTAACGCCATTATAAGGTAAACGATACTTCTGAATCCGTGTTTATTAAGGCCTCGTTGAACCTCTATTCCGATGTTTTGAATAACGTCAATTGTTGAAGAAAGTACCAGGATAATGGTGACGTAATATGATAAATTATATTCGTCTCCGACCCAAAGGTTAATAAACTGTTTGCCAAAAAAGACAAGGCCTGATGCAATCAGAAAAACAATAAGAGATTGAATTCTTCCGACTTTGATAAACAACTCTGTCAACCGCTCCTTCTGGAGATGAAGGTGCTCTTTAGTTTCGTTAATTATTTTGTGGACACGAGGAGTGAACACATGGGAGATAGCTGTTGAAAAAAGCATATAGTAATGATGGAGAGAATAGCCCACCGCGTAGATTGCAACCGCTTCTGTTCCGAGAAATCTGCCGAGCAAAACTTTGTCTACGTTGGTGTTTATTTGATCAACAATAAGGTGAACTGCGATGAAAAAAGAAAAAGTAAATACACTTTTGAAAAGTTCAGGCGGGATTTTGCGAAAAGAAAAGCGAGCGTCAAGAAACTTTTTTGCATAAATAAAATATACAACGTCAGTAATGATTGCCAGTGCAACTGTGGAGGAAACCAATGCAACTGAACCGAAACCAGATAAAAGAAGAGGTATTGTTATCATTGGTCCGGACAGGGTTTTTATTATTCCGAAAAGTTTGAAAAACAAAAATTTCTCATGAGCATTAATAATGTTTTGAAAAACACTCATAGGAAAAGAAATTGCCATATTGATACTGAGGATAATCATAAGCTTTTTGGCGGTTTCATATTCTGAAATCGTGAGACCCTCGCTGAAAACCATTTCAAGATTGTTTGAAAGAAAGAGTCCGCAAATCAAAGCTATCGTGCCTATGCCGCTGAAAATCAGTAAAAAAAGCCCATTAAGCTTAGCAAGAGATTTTTGATCTCCCGAAACCTTGTACTCCATAAAATAGCGAACATAGCTTCCGGTAAAGCCAAGGTTGAGAACACCGAGCATAGAAATTGTGGCGGATACCGTGCTGTAAAGTCCATACTCACTCTGCCCAAGAATACTGAGCATAAAAGGCGTATACAGTAAACTTATGGCAATATTCAGAAACATATTAAAATATGACAGTAATGAACCTATTTTGAGTTGATTTTGTTTCAAATTAATACTACCTTTCGTTTTGCGAAATTATTTTTTCGTACAGGTCAACGTATTCATCAAATTTTTTCTTCATATCAAAATTCATTGCTTGTTTTCTGCAGTTTTCTTTGCTGTAAGGATGAGTTGTGCATATTCTGGTTATTTCATTTATCATTGCATCAACATCATTTTTCTCGACTACGCTGCCGCTTTGAGGAGAAATACACTCAGGACTACCGCCTGTTTTGAACGTGACAACGGGAGTTCCGCAGGCGTTTGCTTCTATGTTGACAAGACCGAGTGCTTCTTCTCGTGTGGGATTAACAAAAAGATCGGCAACGGAATAAATATCTGCAAGTTCAGCTTGGTTATTGGTTTTATGAATGGATATGATTGACGGATGAAGAAGCTTATCGGTTTCTTCGGTGGTACCAACCAGAACGATCTGATATTTTTCGGAATCTAATTTGTGAGCCAATTCGTTAAATACGTCAAGTCCTTTTCTTTTTCCCCAACCAAAAGAAACGCCGAGAAGCATATGTTTGTTTTTCGGAATTCCGTATTTTTCTTTAACATCATTTGCAGACTTTTTAAATACACTAAGATCTATACCGTTGTGGATTGTTTGTATGGAATAATGCCCTAAATATGATTCTGCGACACACGACGCCAGCCACTCAGAAGGAGTTACGATGGTCAGGTTTTTAATTCCGTTAAACCATCTCTTTTTAAGTTTCCACATTGTTTTTGTGCGGTCAACTTTAGATGACGGATATATGTGGGTTTGCTCGCAGTTATGGCAACCGGTTTTCCATTTTGAACAATTTACCATATCAAAATAAGCACACTGTCCTGTAAATGACCAGCAATCATGAAGGGTCCAGACAACGGGAATATCCTTTTTCTTTATGTAATAAAACAAAAGAGGAAGATTGATATAGCAGTTATGGAGATTATGAAGCTGAATTAAATCCGGTTTGATTTTTTTTGCTGTATGAAGAAATTTTAAAGTAGCAAAAAAAGAACCGCATCCATTGAGACCGGTGTATGTGTTGAGCTTGGTGTGCAGATAGAATGCGAGTTTATTACCAATCAGAATGCTGTTTTTTATGTTTTTTGCACGGTTGAGTCTGTTGTTCTGATAAGCCACCCAGACATTGTGTCTCCTGGTTTCAGCTGTTTGAACTATTTGAAGCATTATCTTTCCGGTGCTTCCGTAATTGCAGGTGTTGATTTCAAGAATATTCATACTAAAACGTCCTTACGGTGTATTTTCTGACAACACAGTTTATGAATTTTTTAGTTGGATAGGCTCAAAAGCACGCCAAAGTGCTATGGTTTTTTATATTATATCATAAGTTGCTACTGTATTCAAGAATTCTGAAAGATATATTGTTTACGATTCATATATAAAAAGTCGATGCAGCTTTTGAATTGCATTGTTGAATTTTCGCAAAAAGCTCCATGTATAAACAACAGTAGTTTCAAAAACGGAAAATGCGGTGGAATAAACCCACCGCATTTTTATTTATGCTCTTTTACTTTTTTTATAAACTTAATTCCTTCTGTTACGAAATCAGAAGGGGAGGAGCAGACTGTTTTGAAACATTCTGCTATCATCTGAGGATACATTTTATTTCTTTTGTATCCGGCAGCAAGGACGGCGTGATACCTGAAGCGTACAAATCTCTGCTCTTTTTTGTTGAGACGGTCAAAATATTTTTGCTTGAATTCAAACAGCGCTTTCTCGCCGTTGATTTTGTTCATTCCACCCGATATGCCTCCGTCAGGATGTCTGTATGCCTTCACGTGGCATTCGGGGAAATATCCGATGTTAAGTCCACTTACGATTGATTTGAGCATCAGGTGGAATTCCTGGCCCACCTTGACCACGTCAAATCCGCCGATTTCACGGAGCTTTTCGGCTTTATACATAAATGTCGGAGTTCCGGTGAGATGTTTTTGCAGATGGTATTTAAGAAGATACTCATTGTCAAAGCTTTCAAGGTCACTGAATTCCCGATAATCGACCATTTTGCCGTCAGGAGTATATATTTCCAGATTTGTGAATGTCATATCATAGCCGTTTTCCTGCATAAAGAGAAGCTGTCTGGCTATTTTTTCAGACTTATATTCATCGTCGTCATCAAGAAATGTTATATACTCGCCTGTTGCGGTTTCTATGCCTCTGTTCCTTGAAAGAGAACCGCCGAGATTTTTTTCGTTCTGAATATATACAACGTTTGGTGCATTGAGAGATTTAAAATAGTTTTCGGTGTTTTTCTGGCCGTCAAAAGCATCGGTGCTGTCATCGACAACAACAATTTCCACATTAGGATATGTCTGATTCAAAACGGATTCAACTGCTTTTGAAACGTATTCAACCGTGCGCTTATATGTAGGTATAACCACAGATACAAGCGGATTATTTTCAGGCTTCATTATAAACACCTCAATATGATTGTTTTCTCATTGTTTAGGATACTACACAATATAAAGAAAAGTCAATATAAATATTTAAGTTAGCACTGTTGTTGTAATACTGCGATAATCTAAATTCGCGAACACCGTGATAACCGCTCGGAGACTTTCTTCGGGCGGTTTTTTGCAGGTATTTTTTGTTTCATTCTGCAGATAATAAATAAAAATATTTTCTGAGGTGAAATTATGGCTCAAAGGCTTGGCAAATATACGCTTTTGCTTCCGTCAAGACCCGAAATAACGGGGTATGCCGCTGTCGGCGGCAAAAAAGAAGGCGAGGGGCCGCTCGGTACAAAGTTTGATTACGTCTATGACGATTCCGCCGCAGGTGAAAAAACCTGGGAAAAGGCGGAAAGCACCATTCACGGCGATGCGGTGCGCAGGGCAATTTCCAAAGCAGGCCTTACCGATGAGCAGGTGAACGTTATTTTTGCGGGCGACCTGCTCAATCAGTGCATCGGCACGACCTTCGGCATCAGAGAAACGGGAATTCCGTTTGCAGGTGTTTACGGTGCGTGTTCAACGATGGCGCTTTCAATGGCAATGGCGGCGGTAAGCGTTGACGGCTCGGTTGCCGAAACAGCGGTTGCTTCAACCTCGTCGCATTTTTGCTCTGCGGAAAAGCAATTCCGTATGCCGCTTGAATATGGCGGTCAACGTACACCGACGGCTCAATGGACTGCAACTGCGGCAGGTGCGACGGTCATCGGCAGGGGCAGACCGATAGTTGATTCAGGCAAGGGGACGGCGGTTATCGAAAAAATCATCATCGGCAGAATCTGCGATTACGGCATCAAGGATGCAAACAATATGGGTGCGGCTATGGCTCCTGCCGCCTGCGCAACGATAGCCGATTTTCTGCGTGACACAAACACCGGACCCGAGGATTACGATATGATTCTTACGGGTG
>JAZSCL010000245.1:0-3378 GCA_045602905.1 Acutalibacteraceae bacterium | reverse complement strand
AATAACATTGAAGTTATACTTCTCAACAGTGGTTTACCCAGAGAAGATGCACACGCATTTTATGAATCACAAGGCTATTTCAAAAAGAGTTACGGATTTATAAAGAAGATATAACAACGGAGAAAAGTTTATGATTAAGATAGCAACCCCAAACGACACAAGGATATTAGCAGAATTAGCAATACAAATGTGGAGCAATCACACGGTATCGGAACTTGAAGCAGATTTTGCCACAGATTAAAATAACTTTTGACATAAGCAACACCTTTTTGTCAGATTTTTTTAATGAAACCATAACTCTTTTTGAAATAGCCTTGTGATTCGTAAAATGCGTGTGCATCTTCTCTGGGTAAACCGCTGTTGAGAAGTATAACTTCAATATTGTTTTCTTTTGCCCATTGCTCTGCAGTTTTGAGCAATGAGGTTCCGATACCTTTTCTGCGATATTCCTTTGAAACTGCGAGAGCGATTATCTTCATACCTTCGTTTTCAAGTTCAAACGCAAGATAATTGACACAGCCTATGTAACCGACAACTTTATCACCGTCGCAGGCAACAAAAATCTGATAATTGCCCTGTTTCATCATTTCATTAATACGGTTATTCAGGTTTTCAAGTTTACAGTTATAGCCTAAATCATTTTCGAGAATATCTCGTATTGCAGAAATATCCCTGCTTTCATATTTTCTGTAAATCATAATCAAGCCTCATATATCATTTCAATAACATTCAATTGGTCTTTTCTGTATTTTCGGTTTTCTTTAAATCCAACTGCTTTATAACATCTGATTGCTCTTTCGTTTTCTTCTCGGACACGAAGGAGTATTTTGTTTGTGTTCATATACTGTAAATCAGTTTTGATTATTTGTTCAATCGCTGCTTTACCGATGCCTTTATTTCTGTAAAGCTCATCTGCTATGAAAACGCCTAAAACAGCGAAATCATCGTTGGCATTCTTCTCCAACCAAATTGCGCCGATATATTTCTCGTCTGCCTTTATGTGATACCAGCGCAAAATATCTGCATTTTCAGACGGATAAATTCTTGATTGATATTGCATCAAATCAGTTTCAAATACTTTTTCATATTCGCTGTAATGCGACATATTTTCATTACATACTTGTTCGAGTTCAAACATATCTACACCTCAAAAATCAAAGCTTTCTCGCCTTAATAACAATCGACAACGGAAAATGCTTTGCTTTGAAATCGGCATAGTAACCCGAACTGAAGTCTGCTGATTTTTCAAGAACGGTATCGCTTGTTTCTTCAATCACTCTTTCAACAGCAAAGCCTGTGTCTGCAAGGGCGTTTATGTATGTTGAAAGCTTACGGTTTTGCAGAGTTAAAGGATTACCGTATTTTTCGAAAGTGTAATAATCTTCCTCAAGATAGTTGCCGCTGAATAATATACGTTCTTCGGTTGCGACGGTTCTGTTACCGCCCGAAATAGCAACGCTTTCCAAATCAACGCAATGCAGAAGCGGATGGTCCCAAGAGAAAATATATGTGCCGCCTTGTTTCAAATAAGATGCAGCATTCTTTATTGTTTTCTCAAGGTCGGTAGTCCAACCTATTGCGTAGATTGAATAAACAACGTCAAAATAGTTCTTCGGAATGTTTGCATTTTCTTCCATAGGCTGATGAAAGAGTTTACAGGAATACCCGTTTTCTCCGAGCAATTTCTTTGCAGCTTTAAGTTGTTCTTCGGAAATATCAAGACCGAAAAGCTCTTTTGCACCGTGTTCTGCACACCATTTGAGCGAATGACCGCTTCCGCAACCCATTTCAAAAACAGACTTACCGTTAAGGTCGGGAAAAAGGTGCAGTTCATCCCCTGTCGGAATTGAACAGCCAAGTATAGGCAAAGCTGTTACACCGAAGAAATCTTCAGCCAATGCATTCCAGCTGTTTTCGTTTTGTTTTAATATATGTTTATCCATAATTATATCCTCACTCAATATATTCACATACAAATCTTTCAAACTGCCATTCGGGACCGTCATATAAAACCTGAAGCAATATTTCTTGTAACTGAGGCTTAGTTAGTTTCTTTACATATTTTTGAATTGCACTGTCAATCTCTTCGGCTCGCTTTTCTTCTTCCTCATAATAAGCTTCCAATTCGGCTATATACTGCTCGGCTTCTTTGGGGAACGCTGCAAAGAAAACCGCAACCATATGCTTGCAAACTCTTTTACCGTTTGCAAAAGGACAATCGCAAGTTGATGTTTTCGGTTTTGCAATATTAATATGAACCTTATATGGTTTATCTTCCGAACCCTTAACAAATCCCTCAAACTCGTTATCGTTAATTTGAGTATGTACCAAAACCTTGTTTTGCGTGTAATATTCATATCCACGGTAAACCGATTGACCGCTTGCAACTGTAAGAATGCTCATAGTTTCAGCTCCTTGTTTATAAACAAATTTCTATTATTCTTCGTAAACAATAGAATCTTCATCTGTTAGGGCGTATGCTTTAAATTCGCTGTATTGGAAAAGTTGCTCGAAATCATATTTGCGTGAATCTGTGTAATGACAAATTAAGACACCGTCAAAAAGACCTAAAGCCGAATAATCAGTTAAACCGACAGCGTTTTCATCGTATTTCTCTACGTGTTTAATATTCTTTGAAACGATATGTGCGCCTGCACTGCCACCTATGTAAACAACACCTGATTTTACATATCTGATTATATCTTTATCAAAGTTGCTTTTTCTGATTTTATCAAGTGTTCCGAAAGTGTTTCCGCCACTTATGTAGACAACATCAATATCAAGATTTCTGAATTTGTCAGGATTGTTATGGTCAAACACATAAACATTTTCTTTTGCAAATCCAAACTCTTGCATACGGTCATAATACACATCGCCTGATATAGCTTCTTCCGTTGCTTTTTCGTTGGGTATAAATAGCAGTCTGCATTTGTTTATAGAATAAGGCAGATTATCCATAATCACTTTCTGCGATTTCTCATTTCTGAAATCACAAGATGATAATATCAGTTTCATTTTGCAACCTCATCCAAGCCGTAAATATATCTGAATGCGATTTTATCGGAGGAATCGCTTTCCTGACCTTCGAGTTCTTCTTTCAAAGAGTTGTTTTCATCGATGATAAACCAAATTGTTTTGCATCCGTAATCTGCCGCCGTCGGCATAAAAACATCTGCAACCCATTTTGTATCGTCGGGATGGTTTTCAAAACCCGTGCGTGTGTCTGCAACATAGTCGCACTTATGCTCTTTGATTATTTCAAGTGCAAGCATAAGCGGCTCACGGTAGTTTTCGTGAGAACAAAACTTTTTCCATTTCACAAATACTACATTGTAGTTTTCTTCGTAATACACTTCACAGAATTCGGATTTATACATA
>JAZSCL010000244.1:0-2304 GCA_045602905.1 Acutalibacteraceae bacterium | reverse complement strand
GTATCATCTCCGTGCATGGGAAACAAAAAACGCATTTGAACCGAAAACATTTTCATTTTATCATTTTTTGAAAACTTTCATTGATAATCCCGAAGCGGAACCCTATCCCATGGGATATATGGTTGACCCTTATATGAAATAAAGGGGAATGCCTCTCTAAGCGAAAAAAAGAAACGTAATAATAAATAATTGGCTTGAGTTGATAATTAAATCTTCTCAAGCCAATTTTTAATTTTGATGTAAAATCAAGACTTTTCTTATGCGTTTCTTTTTAGCCGTTTTTCCGAACTCGACATATCGCTTATGCCTATCGTTCGGAGAAAACGGCTTTTTCATCTTATTGAGACATTCCCTTGTTTTCTGTTTTAATATTTATGCCTGTGACTTTTCAAGAGCCTGCTTAACATCTGCGATAATATCGTCAACGTGTTCAATGCCGACTGAAAGACGGATAAGGTCATCCGAAATTCCGCAGTTGATAAGCTCCTGAGCGGTAAGCTGACGGTGAGTTGTGCTTGCGGGATGGAGGCAGCAGGTGCGTGCATCGGCAACATGAGTTGCGATTTCTGCAATCTGAAGGCTGTCCATGAATTTTGTTGCGGCATCTCTTCCGCCCTTGATTCTGAAGGAAATAACACCGCTTGTGCCATCAGGCATATACTTCTGAGCAAGTTCATACCCCTTGCTTCCCTTCATGCCGGGATAGGTAACCTCAATTGCACAACCGCTGTCACGGATAAATTCTGCAACCGCAAGAGCATTTGAACAGTGTCTTTCAACTCGGAGAGGAAGAGTTTCAAGTCCGAGGTTGAGGAGGAATGCGTTGAAGGGTGAGGGAATCGAGCCAAGGTCACGCATGAGCTGTGCCATACACTTTGTAATATATGCGGCATTGCCGAAACGCTCTGTGTATGTGATTCCGTGATATGAATCGTCGGGAGTGGTGAGACCGGGGAATTTGTCATTCTGTGCCCAGTCGAACTTGCCCCCGTCAACAATTACACCGCCAACGCTTGTTGCGTGACCGTCCATGTATTTTGTTGTTGAGTGGATAACGATATCCGCACCAAGCTCAAAGGGACGGCAGTTAACGGGCGTGGGGAATGTGTTATCGATGATAAGGGGAATTCCGTGTGAGTGAGCAGCATTTGCAAATTTCTCAAAATCAAGAACTTCAAGTGCGGGGTTTGAGAGAGACTCGGCAAAAAGTGCCTTTGTGTTGGGTCTGATAGCGGCATTAAGCTCTTCCTCTGTTGCCTGAGGGCTTACGAATGTGAATTCAATGCCGAGCTTTCTCATTGTTACATTGAAAAGATTGAATGTGCCGCCGTAGATTGTTGATGCACTTACAACATGGTCGCCTGCACCTGCAATATTAAAAATCGAATAGAAGGACGCTGCCTGACCCGATGAAGTGAGCATTGCGCCAACACCGCCTTCAAGGTCTGCAATCTTTGCAGCAACCGCATCGTTTGTGGGGTTTGCAAGACGGGTGTAAAAATAACCCGATGCTTCAAGGTCGAAAAGCTTGCCCATTTCAACACTTGAATCATATTTATATGTTGTGCTCTGATAAACAGGCACCTGTCTGGGTTCGCCGTTTTTGGGTGAATATCCGCTGAGGATACATTTTGTATTAATCTTATAGCTCATTTTCATGCCTCCAAGAATTCTTTCATAAGTCCGCAGCCAACCTCAACAAAATCACCTGTTGCTTCGGCTGTTTTTTCGTTTATTGTTTCAACGCCTTCAACCTCGCCGTTTTTATGGTAAATCATAAAAGGTACGGGGTCTGATGCGTGTGTTTTTGTGACGATGGGTGTGGGGTGGTCGGGAAGAATCATTATTTTATAGTCTTCGCCGCAATTATTGAGATAATCAAGAACAATGGGAAGAACTCTTTCGTCGATAAGCTCAATTGCCCTGATTTTATTTTCGGGTTCGTTTCTGTGGCCGCATTCATCGGGAGCTTCGATATGGATATAAACAAGGTCTTTGCCGTTTTTCCATTCATCAACAGCTGCCTGAGCCTTGCCCTCAAAGTTTGTGTCTATGTAGCCCGTTGCGCCCTCAACCTCGGGTACGCCCATGCCTGCACAGATTGCAATGCCTTTAAGAAGGTCAACTGCCGAAACAATGCTGCCCTTTACGCCGTAGGTCTCTTCGAAATCAGAAAGAGCGGGCTTGCTGCCCTCGCCCCAGAGCCAGATTGAGTTTGCGGGGGACTTGCCCTCTGCAATTCTCTTTTTGTTTACGGGGTGATCTTTGAGAAGGTTATAGCTTTCCTTCATCATTGCAACAAGT
>JAZSCL010000243.1:0-13762 GCA_045602905.1 Acutalibacteraceae bacterium | reverse complement strand
GCAAAAATAAACCTTTTTCTGGATATCACGGGAAGGCTTGATAACGGCTATCACAGCCTTTTTATGGTTATGCAGTCCGCTGACCTTTGCGATACGGTAACAAGTCGGAGGCCACGGTCTTAGGAAGACAATTGATAGATTCAACCCCTTGGCTCACAGAACGACATGGCAACGATCCGACTTGCAAAAATAAACCTTTTTCTGGATATCACGGGAAGGCTTGATAACGGCTATCACAGCCTTTTTATGGTTATGCAGTCAATAGGGCTGTACGATGAGATCACTCTTGAAAAAAACGGATTCGGAGAAATCTTTCTGACCTGCTCCGAAAGCAGAATTCCTGCGGATAAACGCAATATTGCCTATAAAGCCGCCCTGGCTTTTTTTGAAAAAACAAACATTGAACCCGATGTTACAATCGGCATAAAGAAGCGTATTCCTTTTGAAGCGGGTCTTGCTGGCGGCAGTGCGGATGCAGCGGCTGTTATCGTGGGTCTCAACGAGCTTTACGGCACGGAGCTTTCCGAATCAGAGCTTTGCGAAATCGGGCTCAAAGTCGGCAGTGATGTTCCGTTCTGCATTGCGGGAGGCACTTGTCTCTCGCAGAATACGGGCGGAGTGCTCTCAAAACTGAAGCCTCTTGCGGATTGTTATATTGTTCTTGCAAAACCCGAGGCGGGAGTTTCAACCGCAGAGGCATATGCACTTGCCGATAACACCCATATTTACAGACCCGACAGCATGAGAATGCTTGATGCCTGCGAAAAAGGCGATTTTGAAGGTATCTGCAAATATGCAGGAAATGTTTTTGAGCAGGTTATAGAGGTTGCGGAAAGAGTTGAATTCAGAAGAATAATGAATTCAAACGGGGCATCTCTCTGTCAGATGAGCGGAAGCGGACCTACCGTTTTCGGTTTGTTCAAAGAAAAAGAGAACGCCGAAAAATGCGCCGGGGAGCTAAAAAAAATCTGCTCCGATGTATATCTGACAACTCCCGTAAATCACGGAGCTATCATTATATAAATGAAATAAAGGTGAACCGTGCAATTCTGCATTGTTCACCTTTTGTTTTTATTGTTTCTTTTTTCTGAATCTGAAAAGACCGATAAAAATTGAAATCTCAGAAAGAACTTCCGTTATAATTCCCGAGTATGAGTGGCAGATGATGTTATAAACCAGCCACATCGCAGATGTCGGAAGCGTGAGTGCACGAAGCTGCTGCGTTTTCGGATTCCAGAGAACAAAGCTTGAAATCATCATTGCCGCCATCGGTAAAAGCGATACGGGGCTGCTGTAAGTAACAAGTCCGCCCAATCCTGCAAGCACCGCAAAAAAGACAGGGCAGGCTATGCTGTCAACAAGCTTTGATTTACCTCGGAACGAATAGGCAATTCCTCTTGTGAGACCCACTAAATTGCCGACCATTCCTTCATATGCGCCAATCATCAGATACTGAACGGAGAAAAGCAGACCCGAAAAAATCTGCATAACCACGATTCTTTTGTGTGTTCTTTGCTGAAACGAAAAAAGAAGGAGCGCAGCGGCAACGGCACCTATTAACTGTGAAATTATAAATGTTATATCGTTTTCAATAAAATAATTCTTTATAAAATCCATATTTTCCTCTTAATCCGATTTATTCTTTGGTACAAACAAATCCCGTGTATCCCTCGGGCAAATCAAGTTTTGTTATTATAAATCCCGGTTCGGAACACAGGAAACGACTTCCGTCCCTGCTGAATGAAACGGTTTTTATATCAGCACCCAGACCTGTACCGATACATTTGAAATAAGCTTCCTTTAATGTCCATATCTCAAAAAACCTGTCGGTGCTGTTACCGATATAGTCAATTTCCGATTCCGTTGCAAATCTTTTGGCGGCATCGAGACGGATTTCACGCTTTTTTTCAATGTCTGTTCCGATTTCTTTTTCCGAAACGGCACATATAACCAGATCTCCGCTGTGACTTACGCTGAAATGAGCATTTGTTCCGTTTGCAAACGGTTTACCGTGTTTGTTTTTTGAAAACACAATTTCATTTTCAGGCATATTACTGAATCCGGAAACCGCTTTTCTGCAAAGATGGTCTGAAACGATTGAGGAAATCCGCTTGGATTTGTTTTTTATATTATCAGCTTCTTTTTTTCTTTGGTTGCTCATACAGTTATACCAAAGATGCAGCTCGTTTTCGGAAACATCATTAATGTTAATCAGATATATTTTCATATTTACCCACAAAAATACCGACAGACTGAAATCTGTCGGTAATTTAATTTTAACCGAGAATTCCGACAACCTCAACCATAAACAGTGCGGTGCACAAGCCAACGATGAATCCGCCTATGATTTCGGGAATGGTGTGTCCCTCAACGGGTTTGATATCCTTTGCTTCGTCACCGCAAACCTTACCCTGAAGTCGGTTGAAAGCTCTTGTCAGACGGCTGATGGGAAGGCGTACTTTGAATGCGTCAAACATGGTTATGAAAGCAAAAACACCTGCAACCGCAAATATTTCGGAATCAAAGCCTGATTTAAGACCTACACATCCGCAAAGAGAAATGACCGTTGCAGTGTGTGAGCTGGGCATACCGCCGAGCTTGAACATTGTTTCAAGCGTAACCTTGTTGCGGGCAATTCCCTTTCTTTTTCCGCTGTAATATTTAACAAGATTAATGATAACTTTAATAAGCTGAGCAATAAACCATGCAGTCAGACAAACTATAAAAATTCTCATGCATTTACTCCTTTAAATCCGATATATAAACAATCATACACTATTGACTGAAAAAAAGCAAGAGATTTTAGTTGAATTTTGGAAGATAAATGTGTTAGAATACATAACGGTTTGAACGAATACTATCGAAATAATGATAATGAGGTAAAGAAATGAAGAAAAATATCGTTTCGTCCGGATTTAATTCACCCGATTATAATACTGTTAAAGAAATAATCGTTACGGGCGTAAAAAAAGGCGGAGACAAAAGACAGTTTGTTTTTCTTGATAAAAACAAGAAAGAGTGCGAAAGAAGTTTTAATCAGACATGGAACGAAATTGCCGCTATCGGAACTTTCTTCTACGGCAGAGGTCTCAACGGCAAAAAGAAGATTGCAATAATTGGCGAAAACTGCTTTGAATGGATGATAATCTATTATGCAACTCTCGTCGGTTGTAACATTACCGTTCCTATGGATGCAAAGCTTCCCGAAGAAGATCTTGCAGACCAGCTTATCCGTTGCGGATGTGATGCTCTTGTTTATACAGATAAGTTTATCGGTATGGTTGAGAATTTCAAGAAATATCCCGATATGCCCGAAATGCAGTATTTCAACATAACCGATGACTATGCGGATTTCATCAGCGAAGGTGAAAGGGCACTCGGAAACGGAGAAAAAGCATTTCTCGATGCAGAGGTTAAACCTGAAGATCTTGCCTGCATAGCATACACATCAGGAACAACCGCAAAGAGCAAGGGCGTTATGCTTACTCATAAAAACATTGCAAGCAACTGCTCATCTGCTTGCCGTGCGCATACCGGCAGACACGCTATAGGTTTCCTTCCCCTTAACCATACATATGCATGGGTAAGTGCGCTTTTCTCGTCATACATTCTTACTGAATGGGGATATCTCTGCGACGGAATCGGAAACATTCAGGGCGACCTTAAAAAGTATCAGCCCTATAACTTCTCAGGTGTTCCTCTTGTTGTTGAAACAATCTACGACAGAATCTGGAAAACCGCAAGAAAAACGGGCAGAGAAGAAATTCTCAAAAAGGGTCTTAAAATCAGCAATACCCTTATGAAGCTCGGAATTGACAGAAGACGCAAGATTTTCAAAACAATCATCGATAACCTTGGCGGAAATCTCAATATGATTGTATGCGGCGGTGCAAACCTTGACCCGAAATATGAAAAGGGTATGCACGATTTCGGTATTGAAATATATAACGGCTACGGCATGACCGAATGCTCGCCCGCAATAACCTGCAACAGACCCGGAAAAACCAAATTCGGCAGTGTAGGTGTGCCTCTTGATTGCTGTGAAATCAAGATTCAAAATCCCGATGATGAGGGTGTTGGCGAAATCTATGTAAGAGGCGATAATGTTACCATTGGTTATTACGGCGACCCCGAGGCAACAGCCGCAGCATTCGACGGTGAATGGTTCAAAACAGGTGACCACGGCAGAATTGATGAAGACGGTTTCCTTTTTATTGTAGGCAGAAAGAAGAACCTGATTTGTCTTTCCAACGGTAAAAATGTTTCTCCCGAAGAGCTTGAAGACAAGCTTTCAAGAATCGAGTATGTCAGCGAAGTTCTTGTGTTTGAGGAAAACGGTCAGATTTGTGCAGAACTTTTCCTTAATGAAGCGGATTATCCCGATGCAAAGGCAAGAATCAAAGGCGATATTGATGAATTCAACCGCAATATGCCGTTGTTCAAGAACATTGCAAGATTCGAGCTTCGTGATACCGAATTCCCCAAAACAACAACTCTGAAAATCGTAAGATACAGATAAAAATAATCCTGCTGTGAAATCACGGCAGGATTTTCTTTATATATCGATTAAAACAGCTTCAATTCCCAACTCGGGAAGAAGGCGGCTGATGATATCTTCTGTTCTGATTTTCAGTGTTGCGGTGTTATCACAGGGGTGGCAGCAGATAAATTCATTTTTAAAAACATCTTTGTCAACTGCAAGGGTGACTCTTTTCTCCTTGTCGAATATCAGGCTTGTTATGCTGAGTGAGCCGGGCTGTGTTTTCAGCATGGAAACCATTTCTTCACCCTGAGCAAACGAAAGTCTTGATGAGCCGAGCTTTTTGGAAACCTCTCCGGTTATGAATTTTTTATCACCCTTCATCATAAGCAGAAAGTATTTATCTCCCGATGTGGTGCGCAGCAGAAGATTCTTGCAGATTTCATTACCGATTGTTTTTTCAATTTCACGGCATTCTTCAAGCGTGAAAGCAGGGGAGTGGCGGAACATTTCATAACCTATTTTCATATAGTCAAGAAACGAACAAACTTTTTGGATGTTATTATTCATACTTACCTCTGAAAAAACTGCACCGAACAATGTAGTCCGATGCAGAAATATTACATATAAAAAGCTGACTCAAATTTTTTTGCGTCAATTTCAACGATTTTCCAGGGACCGCTGCTGCAATCCTCATGAATCAGTGTTTCGTTTTCAAATGTGTGGATATTGGAAAACTTGAGCTTACCTCTTGAAAGAACCCAGTGTTTATCGGCACTTTCGGGCTGTTCGCCAAAAATGCTTTCTTCAGGATTGAAGCTTTCTTCGGAAAGCTGGCCGCAGCAGAAATCAATAATCTTGCCTTCGTTGCTGAAGTTGATGCAACAGCGTGTGTTATTGCTTTGGACAATATATGTGCCGTTTTCTGTTTGAGCAAACTCCAGAAATTCAACAAGGGTTTCATCACCCTCGTTATTTTCAATAACAAAAGAGTATCTGAAAGAATCCGTTTTCTTCTTGTATTCAACGGAATATTCTTTTGTTTCTTCTTCGGAAACAAAGCGAAGAACGAAGCTTGTCTCTCCGTCGGTTTCATAAATCACATCTGCGCCCTGAGCATCGAGTGAAAAAACATCAACTGCGTTTTCCGGATTAAGCTCCGGAGTGAAACTGCGGATTATTTGTGAGTTTTTCATCACAAACGGGTCAAAGGCGGTCAGAATATATTCTTCCTCAAGAAAATATTCCGAAACGCCGCTGTGCTCAATAACACGGTTATGCTCGGTTTCAAGCACGGAAACCTTTGTTCTCATTGCAGAAATAACGGAAGAATATCTTTCAAAACAACCGTAAAAATTTTTCTCAGTGTTCGTGATATTCAACATATCGGAGGTAACAATTCTCTGCGGTTCTTCATTTGAGCAAGAACAAAGCAGCATGATAAGCACAAGAATAAGTGCCGGTATTCTTTTCATTGGATTTTCTCCGTGAATTTTATTTTTCACTCAGAAGCTTTGCAAGCTCATCCATAAAGGTGTTGATATCCTTGAACTGACGGTAAACCGATGCGAAACGAACATAAGCAACCTCGTCAAGGTCTTTGAGCTTATCCATTGCAAGCTCACCGATATAGCCCGTTGTAACTTCTCTGTCAAGCGAATTCTGAAGAATTGCTTCGATTTCGTTAACGGCACTTTCGATTTTATCAAGAGGCACGGGGCGCTTTTCGCAAGCTCTGAGCATACCGTTGAAAAGCTTGTTTCTGTCAAAAACTTCTCTTGACTTATCTTTTTTTACAACGATAACGGGAACGCTTTCGATTATTTCATAGGTTGTGAAACGCTTCTGACAGCTTATGCATTCTCTGCGTCTTCTGATACGCTCACCCTCGTCGGTAGGTCTTGAATCGATAACCTTGCTTTCTTCACAGCCGCAAAAAGGACATCTCATGGATATTACAACTCCTTATTAATTTATTACGGATACAAAATGAGTATAACATAATATTGATATTTTTCAAGTGTAATTTACAAATTTTCCACAAAATATAGTGATTTTGCAAGGTCTTTTTCGGTTTCAAAGCCTGCTCTGTAGAGCTCAATAACATAATCGCCTTTATAGTTTGCCGAATTCATAACAGAAACCAGCTTGCCGAAATCAAAATTTCCTTTCCCGGGAGGAATACAGTCAAGAATATCTGTATGGTCGCTGATATGAATGTGAACGATGTCATTTTTGAAATTTTCGGCAAAATCAATTGGTGAATATCCTGCTCTTACTGCTTGTTTGACATCGAAAACGAGCTTGAAATTATCGCCTAATTCCGATTTCATTCTGCCGAGAAAATCGGGATTTTCGCTCAGGTGGCGGTTAACGTTTTCCTGACAGACAGTGATTCCGTATTCTTTTCCTGCCTCCGAAAGCTTGAAAAACCGTTCAAAATATTCGTTTTCTTTTATTTTTGCGGGCTTGAGCGAACCGTGGATGATTGAAAAATCAGCGCCGACCATGGCAGTGAATTCGAAACAGCGTTTGTAGAAATCGAATGCATCAAGATAGCGTCTTTCATATTCTCCGAAAAGCATGTATGTTTCGGAAAATGAAGAAAAAGGATGAACGGAAACAATTCTGATGCCGTATTTATTTTTGATTATATTGAGAATTTCCGCAAATTCTGAAGTTGTTTCGCTGATTGAATTAAGAAATACCTCGCAGGTTTTAACGCCCATTCTGCCAAGCGTTTCAAGGGATTCTTCCGTATTCATGGGATAAAGACATGAAGTTGAAATTCCGAATGCCATGATTATTATTCCTCACATGGTAATATTTTAGATTTGAACTGAAATGCATAATGGAGTATAATCGGGATATAAGGAGGCTGCCATGAAAAAGATTTTGTCACGGATTCACCGCCCTGCACGGCATATATTTATTATCGGTGCCGTTTCTGTTACCGTTATGATTCTGATTTCAACGATTCTCTACATAGGTGCGGGGAGAATATTTGATTATCATTCCGCACTTGGTATGAGTGAAAGACTTCTTGCACTTTCAAGACCTGTTTCCGTTGCGGTTTGTGCAGGGTCAATCGGATCGGAGTATTTTTCTCAGAAGAAAGAAAACAAAATCAATTAATTATATCATAACCGCAAATGCATATCAAGAAAAATAAAAAGTCGGAAAAACTTCAATGTTTTTCTCGACTTTTCTGCTTTTATGTGATATTATATCTTTAATTATAATTGTATAATTTTGCATTTTTGGAGGAAAGAGTATGCTTAAAGTAGCGATGCTTTCAAAATGGCATGTTCACGCAGAGGGCTATGCCCGTGAATTACTGAACACAGGCAAGGCTGAAATTACCGCAGTATGGGACGAAAACCCCGACAGGGGAGCCGAATGGGCTTCAAGACTCGGCTGTGATTTTGAGGCTGATCTCGATAAACTTCTTGCAAGAAGCGATGTTGAGGCTGTATGCTGTAATACACCAACAACAATGCACACAGACGTGCTTATCCGTGCGGCAAAGGCGGGAAAACACATTTTTACCGAAAAAACCCTTGCCTGTACCGTTGCGGAATGCAAAGAGATTGAAAAAGCTGTTAATGAAAACGGAGTAACATTTGTTATTTCATTCCCTCATAAAGCCTGGCCCGTTGTTAAATTTGCAAAAGAACATATAGAAAACGGCGATTTCGGCAGAGTTACCAATGTCAGAATCCGTAATGCTCATAACGGTGTCAGCGGTAAGTGGCTGCCCGAATACTGGTTTGTTAAGGAAGACTGTGCAGGCGGAGCGATGATGGATCTCGGATGCCATCCGATGTATCTTCTTGCTTATCTTTGCGGCAAACCCGTTAAAGTGACGGGCATTGCAAATTCCGTTCTCGGAACACCTGTTGATGAAAATGCAATTTCGGTTATCGAATTTGAAAACGGAGCAATCGGTGTTTCCGAAACTTCGTTTCTTGCGTTCTCATCGCCTTATACCATTGAAATTCACGGAACAGACGGCATTCTTCTCTGGCAAAGCGGCGGAGAATTTAAATACAAAACAGCAGAAACCGCAAAGCTCAACAAAGGCTTCATAACCCCCGACAACCTTCCCGAAGAAGGCAAAAAACCCATTGTGCAATTTGTTGATGCATGCCTTGAAGGTACGGGATCGCCTGAAGGTCTAGGTATGAGTGATGCAATCGATCTTGCCCGTTTGCTTGAGAATTCTTATATTTCATACGAAACAGGCAAAACAGTAGAGATAAAAGAATAAAAAGGAGGAAGGAAATGAAAACAGAGCTTCATTATTACGACATTTTTCCGAAGGTCTTTCCCGCAGGAAAGGAAATGACAATCACTGTCAAACCTCTCGGGCATCATGCCGAATTCAAAAATCCCGAAAGCATCTATCTTGCAATCTACGGTCTTGATGACGGCAATCCCCGTGATTATCCCTACAGAAAAAACGGCACAACCGTTCCTTTTGAATATGACGGCGAGCTTAAATTTACATACACTTTTCCCAGAGAACAAGAGTATTTTATAAGAATTTTTGAAAAAGAAACCAACAAAAGACTGCTTCAGCTGAGCGTTTACGCTCTTGATGAGGATCTTTGCGGAAGATATCCTCTTATCGGAGATCTTCATATGCATACCTGCCGTTCAGACGGAAGACAGGCTCCCGCAATCGTTTCCGCAAACTACAGAAAGCATGGCTACGATTTCTTTGCGATTACCGACCATAACCGTTATTATCCTTCTCTTGAGGCAATTGAAACATATAAAGATGTTCCCATTGAATTCAACATAATCCCCGGTGAAGAAGTTCATCTTCCCGACCTTGCTCCCGACCACATCAACGATGTTCACATCGTAAACTTCGGCGGAAAATATTCCGTTAATGCAATTCTTAAGGATGAACACACCAAAGAATTCGGCAATGACATAGAAAAACGCCGTATTGAAGGTTTCCCTTGCCCCGATCAGCTTGACGAAGACGGCTACAGAGCAGAGGTTGATGCTCTTGCAGCAACTCTCGATATTCCCGAAGGAATCGAACCCTTCACTTATGCAAGCTGTATATGGGTGTTCAACCATATCAGAAAGGCGGAGGGTCTCGGCATATTCTGCCACCCCTATTGGATTTCGAATGTTTATCAGGTGCCCGAAACACTGACCGACTACATGCTTAAAACTCATCCGTTTGATGCGTTTGAAGTTCTCGGAGGCGAAAGCTATTATGAACAGAACGGCTTCCAGACTATCAAATATTATGATGTTCTTGCAAAGGGATATGATAAATTCCCCATCGTCGGAAGTACCGACAGCCACAGCTCGGTCAACAATGACAATGCCTATGTTGCTTCAACGATGGTTTTCTCACCCGAAAACGAGCGTGCGGCAATCATTGATTCAATCAAGAAATTCTACTCTGTTGCAATTGACGGCATCAGCAGGGAATACCGTCTTGTGGGCGATTTCAGACTTGCACGTTATGCAAATTTCCTTCTCAGGGAATATTTCCCTCTTCATGATGACCTTTGCTACGAAGAGGGCAGAGCTATGAAGGATTACGCATGCGGAATTGAAGGTGCAAAAGAAACCCTTGAATTCATAAGCGGCAGAATTCAAAAACAAAGAGAAAAATATTTTGCATTTTAATTTAAAAAAATGAAGAAAAAGGAGGTAATGCTGTGGCTAAACAGCGTTCACTTGACGGACCTGAGTTCAGACATCCCAATAAAATCGGTTTCGTAGACGGTCTCGGTTATGCATTCGGCGATGCTGCAAACCTGTTTGTTCTCACCTATGTTTCGTCATATCTTAAGGTTTTCTACACCGATATTCTTAAGGTTGCAGAAAACAAAATCACTACTCTTTTGCTTATCGCAAGACTCTGGGACGCAATCAATGACCCTCTCTGGGGTAACATTGTTGCAAAGAAAAAACCCAACAAAGACGGCAAATTCAGACCTTATATAAAATGGTTTGCAATTCCCCTCGGAATCATGGCGATGTTCTGCTTTGTTAATTTCAGAAACTTCACAGCCAACGAAACATTTGTTGTTGCGCTTATGTATATAACTTATATCGGATTCGGTATGATGTATACAACAATCAATATTCCCTATGGCTCGCTTGCTTCGGTTATCACAGATGACCCCGACGGCAGAACTCTTCTTTCAACCTTCCGTTCAATCGGTGCAGGTCTCGGCGGTGCCGTGCCTCTGCTTATCGGTCCCATGATTATCTACACGGTTTCCGGCGTTAACAGCCAGGGCATTGAGGTTAAGGCTGCTGATGCGGGAGGAATGCTCAAGTTCGGCATCATCATGGGCGTATTGTCTATAATCTTCTATTTCCTTTGCTTCAGAACAACCAAGGAAAGAGTTGCTTCGGAAGAAGAACCCAATGTAGATATCAAGAGCACATATCTCGGAATGTTCAAGAGCAGACCCTTTGTTGTTGCTGCTCTTTCGGGTATCCTTATCAGCGGTCAGCTTCAGTTCGGTTCTCTTAATCAGTATCTCTATAAGAACTATTTCGAAAACACTGACCTTTCAATTATCGGTACAATAGCAAACTATCTTCCCATGGCAGTCATGATTTTCTTCATGCCTAAGCTTGTTAAGAGGTTCGGCAAGAAAGAACTTTGTACGGTCGGCACATTCCTCTCTGCAATCGCAGCGGTACTCATGTTCTTTGTTGTTCCCAAGTGTGACAGAATCGGCAGTGCTCCCGTTGTGTTTATGGCATTAACATTCTTAATAGGTTTCGGTTATTCATTCGTAAGCATCACAAACTGGGCAATCATCACCGATGTTATTGATTATCAGGAATATAAAACAGGAATCCGTAACGAAAGTGCGATTTATGCGGTTTATACCTTCTGCCGCAACCTCGGTCAGACTCTTGCCGATGTCGGCGGCATGAAGCTTCTCGGTGCTGTTGCGGGCTACGACGGTGCAGTTCATGGCTCGGCGGGTTATGTTCCCGGAGTAGGCGAGGGTATTCTTACCGTATGCACAATCATTCCCGCAATTGTTTATACGCTCGTATTCATTCTCTTTGCATTCGGTTATCCTCTTAATAAATCAAAGCTTGATGTGATGTACACAAGCCTCAGAAAATCAAGAGGAACTGCAGGTGAAGAAACACTCACAAGAAATCCCGAAAATGCATAATTGACAATCGGACAGCCGTTAATCTGCGGTTGTCCGATTTTTTTCTTTTCAAATGAAAAATAAGGATGTTTCGGATTGTATTATAGGTGAAAGGAGGTTTTCTTATGTGTTCAAATGGTACCGATGAATACATGGTTAGGGTAGTGAAAACTTACAGCGGTTCAATGCTCAGGGCGGCATATTCTGTTCTGAAATCAACGGAAGATGCAGAAGATGCCGTTCAGGATGCGTTTCTGAAATTAATACAAAGGAAACCGCAATTCAAAAGCTCCGAGCATGAAAAAGCGTGGCTTCTCAGAGTGACAATCAACATATCAAAAAACATGCTTAAATCTGCATCAAGGAATAATCTTCCCGTAACCGAAGAAATACCTTTTTCGGATGAAAAATCCGAGCTTATAACCGTTGTTATGTCGCTTCCGGAACGATACAGAACGGTTATCTATCTCTATTATTATGAAGGTTATTCAATCAAAGAAACAGCCGCCATTTTAAAATTGCCCGCCGCAACGGTAGGAACACGGCTTTCTCGGGCAAGAAATTTACTGAAAGGAGAGATTTCGGAATGAGCTTTGAAATAAAATATAAGCAACAGATGGATGATATTTGTTTCAGTGCAGATTTTGAAAAAAACACAGTTGATTTAATGAAATCGGCGGCAGAAAGAAAGGAAAAAACAGTTATGAAAAAACCAGTAAAAATTCTTATAGCCGCAGCTCTGATTATTGCGGTCATTTCTGTTACCTCGTTTGCAATTTCAAATCTGCTTTCAGCCCGTGATGTTGCTGAACATTTCGGTGAAAGTCAGGTTGCTGATTCTTTCGGACAGCAAAACAATGCGCTTGAATCCGTAACGGACAGAGGTTACACGGTAAGCTTTCTGGGGATGGTCAAAGGCGAACGGTTTGAAAGCGAATCAATAAAATCCGATTGCAGCTATTATGTTGTGTCAGTAGCCGCGGCAGACGGCACACCGCTTTCGCTGGCAGACGGAAATCCGTTGGGTATGTCCGTTATTATTGAAGGTTATCCCGCATGGAAAATCAATACTTGGTCGCTCAATACAAGTGCAAACGGCATGGAAGAAAACGGAGTTCTTTATTTTCTTTATGATTGTGAGAATCTTGAAATTTTCGCCGATAAAAATGTTTATCTTGTAGTTTATGAGGGCTTCATACCCGGTACGGATATAATAAATATGAAAGATAACGGTGAATTTGAGTTCGTTGAAAGCTACAACGGATTCAAGGCAATGTTCAGAATCCCTCTTGATCCTTCAAAGTCAGATCCCGAAGCAGCAAACGAATTGCTTAAGGAGTTTTTTGAAGAGGAAAAAGCTTATCTTGAATATCGTGACACAGCTATCCGAAACGAAGACGGAACACTGATTGCTTCGGAAGGTTACGGCGTGATTAAAAGGGACGAAGCTATGAACAATGAAGAAGAGCTTGAACCTATGCCGAATCCTGAAGAAAAGTGGACTGTAACAAACTGAAAATTTGTCCACCGTTCAAGCAAAAACGGTGGGCAAAATAAAATTATAAAAATTAAAAAATATTTAAATAAAATTAAAAATAAGTCTTGACATTTTCAGTTTCTGTGATATAATAGCATTCGTTGAGTTGAGAAAACCCAACGAACTGAATATCCGGGTGTGGCGCAGTTGGGAGCGCGCTTGACTGGGGGTCAAGAGGCCGTGAGTTCAAGTCTCGCCACTCGGACCAAAGGACGAAAATCCGAACTATCTCTTTAAAATAGGAGATGCGTTCGGATTTTTTCTTTTATACAGTCTTATAGAATAGGAAAAACGGGGATGATGATTCATCCCCGCCAACTGATAATTTATTGATTATGCAGTTTCTTTTTCCTTTTCGGATTTCCACTTTTCAAAGGCATCTCTGCCTTCTTCCGTGTTGTAGAATTTTTCGATTTCCGGGAGAAGAACTCTTGCCAGAGCTTCTATTGCGTTCTCCGGAATTCCTGTTCCGAAATCTTTTTCATTTTTTGTGTTTTCCATGCGAAGTATTCGCTTTTCTCCTTTCACCAAAGGAGATTTTTAAATTATGAAAAACCAACATTCACAAAAGTCCTCGTTTATATT
>JAZSCL010000242.1:0-2445 GCA_045602905.1 Acutalibacteraceae bacterium | reverse complement strand
AGATAAGCGAGGAAGAAACGCTGTATATAGCCCAAAAGGTTGCAGAAGCTCTGATGATAGTTCACAGTACAGATGTTCTGCACCGTGATATATCTCCCGATAACATATTTCTTTGCAGCGACGGAAAAGTGAAGTTAATCGACTTCGGTGCTGCAAGGCAGGTTGTGGGTGAAGCATCAAAGAGTCTTTCCGTAATTCTCAAACAGGGTTTTGCGCCTCTTGAACAGTATCAGAAGTGGGGAAAGCAGGGTCCATGGACAGATATCTATGCCCTCGGTGCATCGCTTTACTATGCACTGACGGGAGAAATTCTTGATGACGCCATGTCAAGAATAACGGATGACAATGTAAGCTTTGAAGGAATATCGCCTGATTTTGCGCAGATTCTTGAAAAGATGCTTGCGGTAAGAAAAGAGGACAGATATCAGAACACCTTTGAACTCAAAGCGGCGCTTTCGTCGTTGGCGATTGCTCCCAAAGCATTTGAAGCAAAAGCACCCGAAACACCTGCAGTTACGGAATGTTTACCCGAAGTGAAGAAAGAAATCGTTGAGGAAAAAGCGGAGTATCCAAAGGACGAGAAAAAGAATATTGATTTTCGCACCTTAATAGAAAAAGCCAAAACTTACACTGCTGATGGCAAAAAACTCAAAATATTTTTAATGATAGCCGGAATTTTGGTTGTTGTCGTTGCGGCTTTTCTGATTTCTTCTCGGAGTGATGATAAGCCGGATACTAATCACGGTTACATAGATTCAACTTCGTCACGATTAACAGAAACTTCGTTGCGATCAACAGAAAATTTATCACAATTTACAGAAAAAACTAATAATGGTTTAAACAATACATACTTTAATACTGTTTCCGTGAGTCCGTACGGAACAATTGTTGCTGTAAAAAATGACGGAACGGTTGTTGCAAGCGGCGAAAATCAATACGGAGAGTGTGATGTTTCCGATTGGAAGGATATCATAGAAGTTTCTGCGGGTGCACGATATACACTCGGATTAAAATCTGACGGAACAGTTATTTCTACCGACGATAAAATGAACGCTCCCGGTTACGGCATGAATGTAAGCAGATGGACAGACATTGTTGATATTTTTGCAAGTTGGACTTATGCGGTTGGCATTAAATCAGACGGAACAGTTGTTGTTACTGCTTGGGAGGGAAGCAGGGATGTCGATGTGTCAGGCTTTACTGATATTGTTGACATTGTTTTGGATGACGAATGGATAATTGGTCTTAAATCCGATGGAACGTTGGTTGCAACGGGTGGCAACGGATATGAAGATCTTGATGTTATGGGTTGGAGTGATATAGTTTCACTTTCATATTCGGAAGACAATTCCATGGCGGGTGCATATATTGTAGGTTTGAAATCTGACGGAACGGTTGTTGCATCAGGATATAATTATGAGGGTCAATGCAATGTTTCGGGCTGGACAGATATAGTTGCCGTTGTTGCGGATACCGATAACACAATGGGTCTCAGGTCTGACGGAACGGTTGTTCATACCGGAGATTGGTCAGAATACGACAGTATTGAAAATTGGACAAATATTGTTTCAATAGCTGGCGGAAACATTACTGAGGTGGGGCTTAAAGCTGACGGAACACTTGAAACTGCAGGCTATTGGACCGTTCGTGATGATTATGAAAAGGTTTCCGGTTGGAAAAATATAAAACTTCCCAAAACTGATATCAAGTTCAAAAAAATAACACCCGTGCTTAACAAAACCAACAATAATGTTACATATAATGACATGATATGCGGTATTAGTAACGGTGTAGTCACGATTTATGAATATACCGGTAAAACTTCGGATGTTGAAATTATTATTCCTGCCGAAATATACGGAAGTGAAGTCGTGTTTATAAGCGAAAAAGCATTCCGCGACCTTCAGGATTGTACGGTTATTCTTGAAGCGGATATTACCGATGATTCATACAATATTTTCCATAATTGCACCGATTGTATTGTGGATATAAAATCTGATGTCAATACCGGCATAAGCATGTTTTCCGAATGCGATGGCTGTAGCATAAAAATTGGTGAAATAACAATTAATGACAGCGATATTTGAGGTTGATTAAAATGTTAGAAATAAACGGCAGGAATTATTGTGAGCACTGTTTTGCGGAGCTGAACAGCAACGCAGGCAAATGCCCTTTCTGCACATATCCTAAGAATAATGAAAAATATCCTACCGCATTAACTGAAGGCACAATTCTTGCGGGCAGATATGTCGTTGGCAGAGTTCTCGGTAAAGGCGGATTCGGTGTAACATATCTTTGCTATGACTCAAAAGACAGAACAAGAGTTGCAATAAAAGAATATCTTCCCGATTCACTTACTCACAGAAACACGGGTGAAACTCAGGTTTCAACCTACGGAGGAGAAAGCGAAGAATATTTCAAAACAGGTGCGCAGAAATTCTATGA
>JAZSCL010000241.1:0-16776 GCA_045602905.1 Acutalibacteraceae bacterium | reverse complement strand
GGCAGCGTGAACAAAGTCTGAAACGCACTTTTGAACGCAGACCTGATATGCTTAAGAATGTGGAGCTTTCAAAAAAAGACAAAGAATTTCTTGATAAACTTAAAACCACCGAAGTCTTATGACCTCGGTGGTTTTCTTTATGCCGCCTTTGCAGCTTTTGATCTGTCTTTGTTTCCTCCGACTTTCTGGAGCATAATTACAAGAACCATAAGAGCCAAGCCTGCAATATCCGTTTGCCAACCGGGAATAATCATAAGCAGACCGCCTGCAAGAGCCATAGCTCTTTCCCATAAAGGCATATGCTTATACATATATCCTTCCATACCTGCGGAAATTATGTAAATGCCGCAGATTGCGGTTATTACAAGCAAAATAACGTTGTACCAAGGAGTTGCAACACCCATATCTATGCCAATAAGCATTTCGGGACTGTAGGCAAAGATATAGGGCACGATGAATGCGGTAATCGCAAGACGGGTTGCGGTTACACCGGTCTTAAGCGGATTGGACTTTGCAATTGCCGAACCTGCATATGCTGCAAGAGCAACGGGAGGAGTAATATCCGCAACGATACCAAAATAGAACACAAACATATGGGCTGCAAGCATCGGGATACCCATTTTAATAAGAATGGGAGCAGTGATGGTTGCCATAATAACATAGTTTGCGGTTGTGGGAACACCCATGCCGAGAACGATGCAGCAAAGCATTGTAAGAACAAGAGCAAGGAACGTGCTGTTTTCTGCAATGGGAACAAGAGTATTGATAAGAAGCTGACCGAGAGCAGTCATTGTTACAACACCCGAAATAAGACCTGCCATTCCGCAAGCAACTGCAACACCTACAGTGTTCTTTGCGCCGTTTTCAAGGGATTCGATAATTGTTTTGGGATTAAGTGCCGAATGATTTTTTGTAAGGAACGAAACAAGGAAACATACAACCATGCCAGCAAAAACAGCAACCTGCATATTCTTTGTTCCGAAGGGAAGCCAGATGCCGAGCGTTACGGCAACGGGAATAACAGGAAGAAGGAGTCTCCATGCTTTCTTCTTGTTAATCTCATGAGGAACAAGGCTTACTACAAGTGAACCGAGAATCGCAAAACAAGCCGATACACCTGCGCTGAAATAATTCATGCATATAACAAGAATAACAATAGGAAGAAGAAGATATCCGTTTTTAATAATAAGCTTGAAGAAATTGGGAATCGCATCCTTGGGAAGACCTTTGAGACCGAGTTTTTTCGCCTCAAAGTGAATCATAAGGAATATGCCCATAAAATAAAGAACTGCGGGAAGAATAGCAGCAATGGCTATTTTTGAATACGCAACTTCTGTCATCTCTGACATAAGGAATGCCGCCGCACCCATGATGGGAGGCATAATCTGACCGCCTGTTGATGCAGCTGCTTCAACTGCCGCCGCAAACTCGGGTTTATAGCCTGTTCTCTTCATAAGAGGAATTGTGATTGAACCGCTGCCTACGGTGTTTGCAACAGAAGAACCGGAATACATACCTTCAAGAGCACTTGAAATAACCGCAACCTTTGCAGGTCCGCCGATTGATGCACCTGCAATTGAGTTTGCAAGGTTAACAAAGAATGTACCGATACCCGTTCTTTCAAGAAGAGCACCGAGAATAATGAAAAGAACAATAAATGTTGTGCAAACATATACGGGAGTTGAGAACATACCGTTTGAAACATCATAGAACAAACCGTACATAAGATTTCTGAGCGCGGTGTTGGGATTATCGGTATATGCCTTTATTGCGGCATAAAGAACGAATGCGCCCGCAACAAAGATAATCGGCAATCCTACTGCTCTGCGAACAAGCTCAACCAACAGAATTATCGCTATAAATGCAACGATAATTTCAAGAGTACCTATTCGCTTGCTCATCATTATGATATCGTTCTGGAAAATTGTGTAATAAAGGAAACAACCCGAACTGACGATTGCCAGAATTATATCATAAAAAGGAACATGGTTTATTTTCTTCGTCTGTGCCTTATATGCGGGGAAAATCAAAAAGCCGATAAAAGCTATGAATGCCATAAATGTTGTCAGCTTTGTATATTTTGTTGCCGTGGGAAAAAGCAGAGCCATGGAAATCATGTAGAGGCTGAATGCAGCCATGAGGGCGGTAACAACCGTTTTTCTCCATCCGGTAAAAACTCTGACATTGCTTTCACGGTCAAATTCCTGCATTATCTTCTCGGAATCAACCTGCTCAAACTCAATGTCGTTTTTTACAGCTTCACTCATGAATTTTTACCCCTTTCCTAAATTTTTCTGTTGTATAAAAAAATGCCGCAATTATTAATCGCGGCATTTTGGTTAATGAAGCGGAATTTTATGCAATTATGCCTGCCTCTTTGTAGAATCTTTCTGCGCCGGGATGAAGAGGAACATCACCGATTGCTGTTGCTGCGATATCAGTTGTCATTTCCTTGCCCTTTGCGTGAGCAGCAGCGATGTCAGCCTGCTTTTCCCAAAGATCCTTTGTGATCTGATATGCCTGATCTTCGCTCATATCGTTTGTTACAACAAATGTAGCCATGATAGCAACTGTGTTAACGGGAGCTGTGATGAAATCATAGTCATTAGCTGTCATTTCATACTTTGCATAGAAGGGATAATCGGTCATAAGTTTTGAAATAACTTCTTCACCAAGGTCAACAACAACTACTTCTGTTGCAGTTGCAAGCTCTGTGATAGCGGGAGTGGGGGTACCTGCTGTGAGGAAAGCTGCATCGATTGAGCCGTCCTTAAGCTGAGTTGCAGCATCTCCGAATGATGCTGCTGTTTTATTGATATCCTTATCAATATCAATACCTGCTGCTGCAAGAATCTGAGTTGCGTTGTAGTATACGCCTGAACCTGCATCGCCTACTGCAACATTCTTGCCCTTAAGGTCTGCAACTGATGTGATGCCTGATGCCTTTGTTGCAACGATCTGGCAAACTTCGGGATATACGCAGCCGATAGCTGAGAATGACTGAATCTGAGAAGCAAAGCCGTTTGTGCCTGCATAAGCATAGTTCATAACGTCGTTCTGAACAATAGCCATCTGATAGTCGCCGTCTTCGATGCCTTCGATATTAGCCTGTGAGCCGCCTGTTGAAAGCACTTCAAAAGTATAGTCAGCTGTATTGAGAATCTGACAAGCTGCTGTTGTAAAGCCGTAATATGTACCTGTGTTGCCGCCTGTACCAACCTTAACCTTTGCGATAACATCGGTTGCGGGTGTTTCGGGCTTGTTTGCGTCACCGCATGCAGTCATAAAGAGCATAGCGAAAACGAGTAACATTGAGAGAACCACAGCTAATTTTTTCTTCATAATTTACCTCCTGCTTTTCTTCCGCATCTGAAAGATTCAACCTGCGGAATGTGTTTTGAATAATTATACATTATATTTCTAAAAAATGCAATAGTTTAAGCGGTATTCCGTTAAAGTCTGCATCTTTTAAAATCAATACCAGAAAATACCGAGAAGTAAGATTCTTATAAGCCACTGCCACCATGCATATGAAACCTCAACATTGAAAAATGTTGAGCATCCGCCGTATGTAACATCAACCTTGACAGAACCTGTCTGTGAAAGCTTTGAGGGGCTTACGCTGAAACCTCTGTTGATGAGAGCGGTTGTTCCGTCTTCATAAACTACGAGAAGAACCATTCCTGTTGTGTCTACGGTTTCCTTATAATAGTAGCTGGTTTTTGCGGGATATGTATGAACGGTTATTTCGGCAACTCCGACAGAAGGAACATCTGCGGGGTCAACAATAACATAAGGAATTGAATTTGTCTGTGCATATTCAAGTGCCTTGGAGTTTGCGTAAACCTTAAGAGTAAGATTTTTGCAGCCGGCAAAAGCACTGCTGCCGATTGATGTTACGCTTGAGGGAACAAGAAGCGATTCAAGTGCAGAACAATTGTAGAACGCACCGATGCCGATTTTGGTTACGCTTGAGGGAATTGTTACATTCTTAAGACTCTTGCAGTCTTCAAAACATCTTGTGCCGATTGTCTTGACGCCGTTCTTGAAAACAACGGTTTCTACTCCCGATGCATAGAACACACTTTCAAGCGAATCAACCGAACCGGGAATTGTTATGCTCTTGAGAGCGGTTGTTCTGCCGAAAGCCTGGGATCCGATCGTCGACACTGTTGAAGGAATTGAAATATCGCTGAGCTTTGAGCAGTTGTAGAATGCAAAATTATCAATACCCTTAAGTCCGGAAGGAAGAACGATTTTTGTGAGATACTTGTTATCACCGAATGCGTAATCCGCTATTCTGAGAGTTCCTTGTTCAACAGTGTAGCTTGTTGAAGTTTTTGCATTGGGATACTGAATGAAGGTTTTATCGGTTATGGGATTTGAAATTTCAGAATCATAAGGACTTTCATAAGGTCCGTAGAGACAGCCGTTTGAGCTGCTGTAAACCGTATTACCGGATGCAACATAGAATTCATCAACACTTGTGCAGCCGAGATAAGCGTTCGTTCCGATTACCTTAACTGAAGCGGGAATTCCCGCATATGTAAGCGAAGAACACATCTTAAATGCTTCCTTGCCGATTTTTTCAACTGTTGAAGGAATTGCTATTGAAGAAAGAGCAGTGCTGTAAGCAAGCATCTCGTTGGGAATAACTTTGAGCGAAGACGGAAGCTCAATTGACTCAAGCGAGCTGCAATAGATGAATGCTGCATTGCCGATATCGCAGGTTGTTCCGTCAAAAGTTACTTTCTTAAGAGCTGTACAGCCGCTGAATGCATTCTGTTCAACGGTTGTTACGCTTGAAGGAATCGTTACCTCGGTTATGAGGCTGCAATCCGTGAATGCGCTGTTGCCGATTACCTTGACGGGCAGACCGTTGAAGGTTGAGGGAATGTTAATTGCTCCCCTTGCACCGCTGAGACATTTTGTAAGCTTTGCATAACTTGAATATTCTGTATATGTAAGATAGCCTTCACCTGCAGCCGAGGAGGGAAGAACCATACCTGACATAACAATAATAACAGCAAGCATTAAGCTGATGAGTTTTGCAATTTTTTTCATTGCGAACCCCCCATAAAATGATTTTACATTTTGAATTATATAACATTTATTTTAAAAAATCAATAGTTTACGGGAAAGTGTTTAAAAAAGATTTGAATAATGTTGACAAAACTGTATGAAATCACTAAAATGAATCTAGAGTGAAAAGACTCGAACTACATACGGTTTTGAAAGGCATATTTCTGCCACATCTGCGTTAAAAATCCTTGAAATAGCCCTCGTATTTCTGCAGATTTTTGCCTTGCTGTGACAAAAATCTGCTCTTTCAAAACTGCGAAGCACCGAAAAGGTCGCAGTTTTGATTCAGCGGAGTGTTTCTTTTCTGATGGCATACTGTCGTATGGCGAAGAAAAAAGCACTTCGATGGGTCGGAAATCCGACCTTTGCGGCGTGTTTAGTTCGAATCTTTTCACTCTAAACCAAGGAGGGAGAAAAAATGCTTGACGAAAACGGAAATTTCTATAAGCCCGAAAGAGGTTCGGGTCTGTTTCCCGATCATATTATGCTTGCATTCTGCGGTGACCCGAAAACGGAAATGTCGGTTATCTGGAGAACCTGCACGGAGATTGAGGAAGGCTTCATCCTTTACCGCAAAAACGGCGGAGAATGGATAAAACAGTATGCGGAATTCAGAACAAAAGAAACCGATATAGATATCAGCAACTATTGGTCAGTAAGGCTTTCGGGACTTGAAGCAGGCACGAAATATACATATACCGTCGGTTCATCGGAATACAGAAGTGACGAATTCACTTTTGAAACCGAGCCTGAAAACACTGACAAATTCAGCTTTATCGTTATCACTGACCATCAGAAGGGAACTCCGTGTCATCTGCCCGATTACTCAATGGTCGGCGATATGCTCAAAGATGCTCTCAAGAGGCATCCTGACTGCCGTTTTATTTTCACTGCAGGCGATAACTGCGATAACGGTCAGAACGAGCTTCAGTGGAACGGTATGTTTGAAGGTCTTAAGGGCATAATCGAAAGTAAGCCTTATATGATGACAACAGGCAACCATGATAACAGAGGTTTCATAACATATTTCCCCGAGCCTGCGGGCAAATTCTATCTTGAACACGCTGACTTTTTTGATTTCCAGTTCGGACCTGCTTATCCCGATAACGGTCCCGATGGATATACGGGTGAAAACTATTCGTTTGACTACGGTAACGCACATTTTCTTGTTATGGGCATCAACGCACCCGATGTTGTTGAGGATTGGGCGTATGATGACCTGCAAACCAGCGATAAGACATGGAAGCTTGGCGCATATCATTTTCCCATTTATCCCGTTATGCCCGAGGGTCAGAACAATGACGGATATCCGTGGTTAAGAAAGCCGATTGAAGATGGCAGACTTGATATTCTTTTTGAAGGTCACGAGCATTCATTTGCAAGAACATATCCCACAAAGGGTGACGAGCTGTTTGATAAGCCGTCGGAAGGGACAGTTCATTATATCGTTGGCAACGGCGGAGGAAACATCTATCACTCAAACGCACAGAAAATCTGGCATTCCTGCTTCTATCCTCAGGAAATCAGAGTCGGTGCATACACACTTGTTGAAATCGACGGCAATAAGCTGACTGCCACCGCATACCTTGCAGACGGCAGAATTTTTGACGTTTTCACTATCGACAAAGATAAAGACATTATAACTCCCATAGCTCTTGCACCCACCTATGACTGGACAAAGATGGCATTCAAGGGTCAGATGCTTGAGCTGATTTCAAGAGAGCTTTATCCCGAACAGAAAGACGGAATATGGTACGCCCCATTCGGAGTTGTCATTCAGTTCATCGGCGGTAAGGTTATCAAAGAAAAAGACACTCTTTATGTTGAGGCATACGGTCACAGAGCAACCTTCACCGTCGGCGACCGCTATGCAAAAACGGATATGGGAACGGTTGAAATGCAGGGCGAACCGTATTTTTACAGAAATCAGCTTTTTGTTCCCGTTGATGACAGCGCAAAGATGTTTGAAATGGAATGGTATCACGCAAAGCGAAACAATTATATAAACTGGAACACTGCAAGCGAGGATAAGCCTCTCTGCAAACATCCCGAATAAGGAGGAATAGTATGCTTTATAAGAAAAACACAGCACCTTCCCTCACCGATGAGCTTTTCAGAAATCCTACCTGTGAATACAGAGGAACTCCGTTCTGGGCATGGAACAGCGACCTCAAAGCGGAAGAACTCTGCCGTCAGATTGATGTCTTCAAGGAAATGGGTCTCGGCGGATTCCATATGCACGTGCGTACGGGTATGTCAACCAAATATCTTTCCGATGATTTCATGAATCTCATAAAATGCTGTGCAGAAAAGGCGGAAAAAGAACATATGCTTGCATGGCTTTATGACGAAGACAGATGGCCTTCCGGCGCCGCAGGCGGTCTTGTTACCAAAGACGAGCAGTACCGTGCACGCTGTCTGCTTATAACAACCGTTCCCTGCTCAAACGAGGAAGCCGATTGCGAATTCGTTGATTCGAGAGCAGAGGGCGGCAGAGAAGGCAAAGGCTGGCTTCTTGCCTGCTATGACATCGTTCTTGACGAAAACGGTTATCTTGAATCATATAAGCAAATAGGCGAAAACGATGATGCAGAGGGAACAAAATGGTATGCATATGTTAAAATTCATGCCCCCTCCCCCTGGTATAACAACCAGACCTACCTTGACACTCTCAATCCCAATGCGGTCAAGCGTTTTGTTGAGGTTACTCACGAAAGATACAAAGAAACCGTCGGCGATTATTTCGGCGGTGTTGTTCCCGCAATTTTCACCGATGAACCTCAGTTCACACGCAAAAGAGTGCTTGATAATTCATGGGATACCGATGATATCACCATGCCGTGGACAGATGATATCCCCGAAACATACAAAGCACAGTACAACGAATATATTATCGACACCCTGCCCGAAATTTTCTGGGAGCTTCCCGACGGTAAGGTTTCAACAACAAGATATCACTATCACGACCATATTTCCGAAAGATTTGCTCAGGCATTTGCAGATGTATGCGGTGCATGGTGCAGAGAAAACGGAATTGCTCTTACCGGCCACATGATGGAAGAACCTACCCTCCACAGCCAGACTGCGGCACTCGGCGATGCAATGCGTTCATACAGAGGCTTCGACCTTCCGGGCATTGATATGCTCTGTGCAAGCTTTGAATTCACAACCGCCAAGCAGGCACAGTCTGCAGTACACCAATACGGCAGAGAAGGCATGCTTTCAGAGCTTTACGGTGTTACGGGCTGGGACTACGATTTCAGAGGCTATAAGCTTCACGGCGACTGGCAGGCCTGCCTCGGCGTAACAATCCGTGTGCCTCATCTTTCATGGTACGCAATGGGCGGCGAAGCAAAGCGTGACTACCCCGCTTCTATCCATTATCAGTCCCCCTGGTGGAAAGAATTTTCATATCTTGAAGACCACTTTGCAAGAGTCAACACTGCCATGACACGAGGCAAACCCGTTGTTAAGGTTGGCGTTATCCATCCCGTTGAGAGCTTCTGGCTTCACTGGGGTCCAAACGATAAAACAGCTCTCGGCCGTGAAAACATGGACCGCAAGTTCCAAAATCTTGCAGATTGGCTTCTCAAAGGCAGCATAGATTTCAACTATATCAGCGAATCCCTTCTCCCCTCACTTTGTGAAAACGCAGGCGCACCTCTCAAGGTGGGCGAAATGGAATACGATGCAATCATCGTTCCCGACTGCGAAACTCTCCGCGCAACAACTCTCGAACGCCTTGAAAAGTTTGCTGAAAAAGGCGGAAAGCTCATTCTCATGGGCGATGCACCCAAGTTCATTGACGGCATCCCCTCGGAAAAAGGCAAGGTTCTTTATGATATCGCAAACGTGATTCAGTATGACAGAGATAAGCTCCTCACAGCTCTTGATGATAACCGCACGGTTACTCTCCGCCTTGCAAACGGCAGACTTTCCGATAAATTCATCTATCAGCTTCGCCGTGACGGCAATTCAAACTGGCTTTTCATCAGCCGTTGCTGTGAGCCGTATGATAAAGATGTCTGCGACAGAAACAGACTGAGAATCAGCATTAAGGGTGAATTCACTCCTTATATTTATGACACAATCAGCGGCGAAATTTATCCCGTTGCCTGCGAATACAGAAACGGCTGCACAGTTATTGAAAAAACTCTTTATGACTATGACAGCCTTCTGCTCAGACTTGATGACGGCAAGGCAGATGCAATTGCAATAACCGAAAAGAAAACATACGAAACCGCTGTTAACATTCCCGTATTCGTTGATTATACCCTTTCGGAACGCAATGTTCTTCTTCTTGATATGGCGGAGTTTGCCCTTGACGGCGGCGATTATCAGCCCTCCGAAGAAATTCTTATTCTTGACAACATATGCCGAAAAACTCTCGGATATGTTAAACGAGGCGGAAGCGTTGCTCAGCCCTGGGTGCTTGACCCCGAGGTTATTGAGCATTCCGTAACACTTAAATTCACCGTCAACAGCGAAATCGCTTACAGCGGTGCGGAGCTTGCTCTTGAAGATGCTGAAAAGGCAAAAATCAGAGTCAACGGCAAGGATGTTCCCGTTAACATCACAGGCTGGTATGTTGACAAGGATATCAAAACCGTGCCAATTCCCGAAATCAACAAGGGCGAAAATATCATTGAAGTTACAATCCCCTTCGGTAAAACAACGAACACGGAATGGTGCTATCTTCTCGGCAACTTCGGCGTAAAACAGCTCGGAAGCACGGCAGTTATAACAACTCTGCCCGAAAAACTCACGTTTGATACACTCGGAAAGCAGAATCTCCCCTTCTACGGCGGAAATGTTACATATCACCTTGAAGCCGAAGGCGACGGAATGGAAATTGAGATTCCCAGATACATCGGCACGCTTGTTGATGTTACCGTTGACGGCGAAAGCAAAGGCAAGATAGTTTATCCTCCCTACAAGCTTCAGGTTGAAGGACTCGGCGAGGGCAACCATAAGGTTGATATCACCCTTTTCGGCAACCGCTACAACAGCTTCGGTCCCGTTCACCTTACGGAAGAAGACTGCTCATGGCACGGTCCGGGAGCATGGCGTGACGAAAACCAGTGGAGCTATGAATATGTTCTCCGCAAGGTGGGTATCATTGCAAGTCCCATTATCAGAAAATAAAAAAATTGACCGTATCGGATTTTTGTCCGGTACGGTCTTTTGATTACTTCTCAATTTTAACTTTAACAGGTTTGCGGTTTTCAAAGTATGTTACATATTCAAATCCGCATTTTTCGGCGATTGCGTAGCCCTCGTCGATGCCTGCACCCACGTGCTCGATATAATGAGCATCCGAGCCGAGTGTCAGGTATTCACCGCCCAGCTCTCTGAATCTGCGAACATAATCTTCGGTGGGCATTGTTTTGCCGATGGGCTGGCGGAGTCCGCTTGTGTTGATTTCAAGCGCTTTTCCGTTTGCGATGAGTGTTCTGAAAATCTCATCGGTGATATCGTTATATCTGCCGAGGTCGATATTGAATCTGCCCGACTGAACAATATATCTCATGGGATATGTAAGGTGCGCAAAGGTGTCAAATCCGTTCCACTTTGCAAGAATAAGCTCCTCTTCGAAATATTTGTCAAGAAGAGAATATACATCTTCCTCGGTGAGAGTGTTATAGTCAAGCTCGCAGAAATCGGGGGTTTTGCGAAGATTATGGATTGAACCGATAACATAATCGTAATCGAATCTCGCAAGTGATTTTTCTGTCAGCGGCAAATCATAGGTAGGCTGACCCATTTCGATTCCTCTGATAACCTTTATCTTATCAGCAAACTTTTCCTTTGCGGAAATTATTCCTTCGAAACTGCTTTTCTGACGGGAATCAAGACGGTGTTCCTCATAAAAATCAACATCAAAATGGTCGGTTATCGCATATATCGAAATATCGTTTTTTACAGCCGCATCACACATCTGCTCCGCAGAATAATGGCCGTCAAATGAGCTGTCGGTGTGAGTGTGCAAATCAATTCTGTTTTTATAAATTGCCATGTAAACCGCCTCCGGATAAAATTTCAACTGCTCCATTATAAATGCAATTAAACAAATTGTCAAAATATTTTTTAAAGTCCTTGTTATCGGACTCTGAATGGTATATAATGAGCAATGAAAGGAGTGTTCACAATGGCAAAATCCCCCAATCAGAAGCTCAAACTTCTGTATCTTGTCAAATACCTTATGCAGCATTCCGATGAAGATCATCCTGTCAGCACTGCCAATATCATTGAAGAACTCAAAAGAAACGATATATCCGCTGAAAGAAAAAGCATCTACGATGATATTGAAGCTCTCCGCAATTTCGGCGTTGATATTATTCAGGTCAAAGGTAAAAACGGAGGCTACTACATAGGTGAGCGTGATTTTGAGCTTCCCGAATTAAAGCTTCTCGTTGACAGCGTTCAGTCTTCAAAATTCATAACTCAGGATAAAACCTACAAGCTCATTAAAAAAATCGAGAGCCTTGCCAGCGTTTATGACGGTCAGCTTCTTCAAAGGCAGGTATTCGTCAGCAACCGTGTAAAGAGCATGAACGAAAGTATCTATTACACCGTTGACGTTATTTCCGATGCAATAACACAGAATAAAAAAATCCGTTATCAGTATTTTGAATACACCGTTGAAAAAGAACGCAGATTCCGTCACGGCGGTGCTTTCTATAACGTCAGCCCATTTGCTCTTATATGGGACGACGAAAACTACTATATGCTTGCATGGGATTCCGATGCAGGAAAAATGAAACATTACAGAGTTGACAAAATGTTCAAGGTTTCAATGACGGATATCGAAAGAGACGGTATTGAAGAATTCAAAAAGGTTGATATGTCTGCCTATACAAAATCCGTTTTCGGAATGTTCGGCGGAAATGAGCAGAAAGTCAAACTCCGCTTTGCAAATCATCTTGTGGGAGCTGTGCTTGACCGTTTCGGCAGAGAAACAATCGTTATCAAAGACGGCGAAGAGCATTTCACGGTCAGCGTAAATGTTGTTGTAAGCCAGCAATTCCTTGCATGGGTTTTCGGATTCGGCGAGGATGCGGAAATAATCTCCCCCGAAGAAGTCAGAAACGAAATGCAGAAGCAAGCAGAGATCATTATCAAAAAATACATTTAATATACGGAGGCAGAATATGGCTAAAATTATCGGCGCAAAAATCCCCAATATTCCCTGGCAGGACAAACCCGAAGGCTGGAAATATCCCGTATGGAGATACACAAACAATCCCATCATCACGAGAGACAATCTCTTTATGGCAAACAGCATTTTCAACTCTGCGGTTGTGCCTTTCGGCGACGGCTTTGCAGGCGTTTTCAGGGTTGACGTTATGAGCCGTGACCACACTCTGGTTGTAGGCTACAGTAAAGATGCAATCAATTGGGAGCTTGAGGAAAAGGTTATTTTCAGAGGCTATGACCCCAGACTCTGCGAAATTGACGGCAAATATTATCTTTCATGGGTAAATCTTACTCCCCACGGCACAACAATCGGCATTGCATACACAACAGATTTCAAGGAATGGACACAGCTTGAGGATGCATGCTATCCCGTTGCAAGAAACGGCGTACTCTTCCCCAGAAAAGTCAACGATGAGTTTCTTCTTCTTATCCGTCCCTGCGACAGAGGACACACACCCTACGGCGACATTTTCCTCAGCCACAGCAAGGATTTAACCTATTGGGGCAAACACAGATTTGTTATGAAGCCCGAAAAAAACTGGGAAATGACAAAGGTCGGCGCAGGACCTACCCCCATTGAAACCGATGAAGGCTGGCTGATGTTCTATCACGGCGTTCTCACAAGCTGTAACGGTTTCACATACGCAATGGGTGCGGCAATTCTTGATAAAGAAGAGCCGTGGAAGGTTCTCCACAGAGCAGACTGCTTCCTGCTTGCTCCCCATGAATTATATGAATGCGTAGGCGACGTGCCAAACGTTGTTTTCCCCTGTGCGGCACTTGCGGACAGCGAAAGCGGTAAGATTGCAATCTACTACGGCGGTGCTGATACCGTTGTTGCCCTTGCATTCACAACAGTTGACGAAGTTGTTGATTTCATAAAAAAGAACGATTTGATTAAATAAAAAGGAGAATTATTATGACTAAAATTCTTGCGTTAATCGTTTCGATGTTGTTAACTTTTTTCCCTGACAGTGCTTTTCTTGAAAGTCAGGCTCAACAATTAGCATATCCCGGCGACGAAACTGTATGTCGTGAAGTCGCAAAAGCGATTATATCAAACGATATTGAGGCTATTGCAAATATGTATTGTGAAGCGGATAAAAATAATAGCGAAAGAAATCTTACAGAACAAATACAAAATTTAATCTATGCTATCGAGGGGACCATAATAAAAGCTGAAAAATCACATGGTCTTGGTAGCCAAAGCGATCGCAGTGACTATGGTGTATATAAAAGCCATCGCGATTTTGTGTTAGATATTTTTACCACAGAAACAACATATAGGCTTTATATTTTTTGGGTAACTGTTGATACCGAATTTCCAGAAAACGTAGGTATGGGTAGTATGTTGTTGATTGATACAAATACTAAAAGCAAGGTAGCGGAAGCATTTTAAAGATTTCTTTTTTTAAGGCACGAAAAATCCATCGCCTACATATGAATAATGTTTCCAAGATGATTTGATTAAATAAAGCAAAAGGGGCTGTTTCGCACGAAGCAGCCCCTTATTTCTCGCCGTTGATTTTCTCGCCCTGCGGTTTAGTTGCGCTAAATGAATGCGTTATTGTTTTTTTGATTTTTTCGGGTTATTATTTGGTTGTAAACAGCGCTGTTAAACAAATTTAAATTTTTTGGAGGCAATCATAATGATTCATATCGGAGAAACAATCAAAAGACTTCGCAAAGAAAGAAACCTCACTCAGGACGCCCTTGCAAATTTCATCGGCGTATCTTATCAGAGCGTAAGCAAATGGGAAAGATATGAAAGCTATCCCGATATAACACTCATCCCCTCAATCGCCTCTTTCTTCGGCGTTACAACAGATACACTTCTCGGCGTAAATACTGTTGATACAGAAAACAGAACAAAAGAATACGAAGAAAAATACAAGTCCCTCATATCCGAAAGGAAGTATGATGAGGCAAGCAAGCTCATGAAGGAAGCCATTGCCGAATTCCCCGGAAACTACAGTTTCCTTGCAAATTATATGCATTCTCTTACCTTAATCTATCCTTACAGAGATGCACGCAATCTCAACATCAGACCTGAGGTTGAAAGAGTTTACAGCATCATTCAGAATTACTGCACAAATGACCGTCTCAGAGTATGGACAAAAGGTCTTATGTGTAACTTTATTCAGGAATTGAGCGAAACGGAAAACAGCGGAGTTGATATTTCCGAAATCGAACCTATTCTTGAAGAAATGCCCATCATGAGAAACACAAGGGACTACATGGCTATGATGCTTTATCCCCACGGCAGTGAAAAAAGAAACATGGCGTGTGCAAATGGTCTTTCGGAAATGATTCAGCTTATCGGCGAAATCATCAACCGCAAGGCAAGCAAAATTCTTGAGCGTGACCCCGATATCATTGAGGCATATCTGAATTTTGTCAACACCGCTATGCCCGACGGCGATTACGGTCAGAGCAGTTACCTTGTTATATTCAACTACGGTTATCTCGGCGTTATCAAGCACAATAACGGCGATGACAAGGGCGCTCTTGAATGCTTCAGAAAGGAAGCTGAGCTTGCCGTTAAATATGAGGCTATGCCCGATATCACAACCCATACTTCATATCTTGTTGAAGGACTTAAATTCGATAAAACAAAAGCATTCAAAGGCGGATACGATAACATTGCCTATGCAATAAAAGATGCTCTGGAAAGCGGATATCCCCTTTCCGATGAATTCAGGGCAACCGAAGAATTCAGAAAAATTATTGAGTCAATCAAATAAGAACACAGGGTGTACCGTTGTTGCGGTACACCCTGTTCTCATTTTCGGATTATTTTGTTTTAACCTTGTAGCACTTGATTTCAAAGGGCTTGATTTCAAAGCTCATGGTCTTGCCGTCTGCAATATCGGCGGCAACATCTTCTCTTTCAAGAAGGTTACATTCCGCAACGCTTGCGATTTCAGCAAAGAAGTCAACCTTAACAGCTGCTCTTCTGCCTGCCTTTTCAACAAAACGAACGATGTAAGCATCTTCGTCTTCGCACTTCTTGACTGCTTCAAGAGTAACGTTCTTGCCGTCAACTGCGATGAACGATGCACTCTCTGCGCCCTTTGCATCTGCTGAAAGCTCAACAGGAAGCATGGGATTGTTGAGTTCAAGACCTCTTACAAGAGTTTCCGCATCCTCCCAGGTACGTGCATGGGGATAGAGTGAATATGTGAAGTAATGGTCGCCTCTGTCTGACTTCGGGTCGGGATTCATGGGAGCCTTGAGAAGAGTGATAATCATTCTCTGCTCGTTAACCTCGTAGCCGTACTTGCAGTCATTGAGGATTGAAAGACCGTAATCATCTTCCGACATATCAATGAAGTTATGAGCCGAAACTTCAAACTTTGCCTTGTCATAGGGATTATGACGGTAGTTGGAGCTTTCAATTGTTGCATAAGCAATATCTCTTGTGAACTTCTGAGCCTTGATATCAACATCAAAACCAACCTTAAGAAGCTTCTCCTGCTCATGCCAGCTGATGAATGTATCGAAATCGATTCTGTCGAGTTCATTATAAAGAATAATATTCTGCTTGAGAGCGGACTTAAGAATATTCTTTGTGATTGTTACGCAAGTGAATACATCGCCGCAGACAACTGATTCCACCTTGCCTGCTTCCGTTTCGAATTCACGGTCTGTATATGATGCAACGATATCCCATGCATCGTACTTACCGGGAAGGTCTTCATAGATGCGGAAAACGTTACCCTTGCCTTCAAGAACCTCTCTGTTGTTCTTCTTATCGAAAATTGAAACAAGCTCTGCGGCTGCGTCAAACTTAAGACTGAAGCTATCGTTTTCGATATCAGCGCTGTCAACTGCCTTTGCATCTGCAACAGCAGCATCCTTTGTATAATATACTTTATAACCTACAGCAGGAACATCCTTTGCAACGAAAACAAGAACCTTTGTGCCGTCAAGCTTTGTGTATGCCTGAACAGGAACTTTGTTGCCCTCTGCATCAAAGATTTCAACATCCTTATAGGGAAGCTCAACCTTTGAGGTTGCGGCAACGCCGAGTGAATTGAAGAGTGCAAAGGGTTTTCCGTACTTATCGCCTGCACCGATGTTGCCTGCGATTGCATTGAGAGCGCCGTCACGTACTTCTTCGCCAATCTTTATGATATCATCATAGATTGCGCAAAGATCGCCGAAAACTTCAGTGATATGTGAGCCGGGAAGTGAATCGTGGAACTGGTTTGTGAGAATCATCTGCCAGCCTTCATTGAGCTTTTCAAGAGGATACTCATAGCCGTATTTCATTGCAATTGATGCAAAAATTTCAGCCTGACGATAGAGATTTTCGCTGTATCTGTTAAGCTTCTTGAGAAGAGCCTTTGTTGTATGAACGCCTCTGTGCTCTTCAAGATAAAGCTCGTCTTTCCATGTGGGAATGTTGGTATCTGTTGCCTTCGCCTTCATTCTTGCAAGTGAATCTTCAATCTTGCTGGGCTTTGTTTCGGGAAGACCGGGGAAGCTCTTATA
>JAZSCL010000240.1:0-2354 GCA_045602905.1 Acutalibacteraceae bacterium | reverse complement strand
CTTCCCTGCCTGATTACACTCTATCAGTCCTATATAACCAAAAAAGAAGCTGAAAACTATATTTCCGTAACAGATAATTACACCGAGTTTATCCCCGTTGTTCAGCTTTGATTCTGAAAGGAAGTTACGAAAATGAAAAAGATCATTTCTGTTTTTCTTGCTCTGATGTTTACGGTCAGTGCAGGTATGGTATTCAGCATAACTTCTTCCGCAATCACGATTGATGAATTAACGGACGGTGCAACGGTTGAATTCGGCTCATATCCCCAATCGGAGGTTACGGATGAAACAATTTTGGCGGAGCTTAATTCATTGGAACTGACATGGACTTATTATGACTATTACGCAGGCACATCAACGCAGTATACGGATCTGCCCGTTGTGGGTTCGATGAAGCAGATGAATTTTATGAAATACTGTGATGTTGAGCTTGATGGCGAAAAGTACAGGGCTGTATATATGGAAAAATACAGACCCAATGATACTCTGCTTGTTCCTTTGGCAGATAACTCTTTTATTGACGATTACGGTTATAATTTAAGAACCGTTTATTGGTTCAGATATGAACCGATCATATGGACTGTCATAGATGCCGTAAACGGAATTATGATAACCGAAAACAGCATCGATGCCCAACCTTTCAATAATAATCAGTATTTAAAAGACAACATTACTTATTCGGATAAATACACTAATATTGCCGATGATTACGGCACAAGCTCAATCAGGGATTGGCTCAATAACGATTTCTTTTTAACTGCATTCAGCACAGATGAGTCTGACTTGATGATGAAAAACGATGTTGTTACGGATTACGGAACAACCAACGATTATGTTTATATTCTTTCTGCCGAAGAAGCAGTGAATTCCGATTACGGATTCAGTGCAGATACAACGGAAAGAGATGTTGCAAGAAGAGCGGACAGCACCGATTACGCAATTTCGCAGGGTCTTATTATTCAGGCAAACGGCACAAACTGGTTTACACGCTCAACAGGCAATTCAGCCTTCGGTCATGGTGCGGTAACAGGTGTTAACCATTCGGGAAATCTGAATACCAATTTTTCCGTAAGTGCCTGTACGCTCGGCATCAGACCCGTTATAAAAATCAATCCCGAAAAACTTGAAAAGCCTTATGTATGCCCCGAATGTGGCAAAGAGTTTTTCGGTGAAGATGCAACAAATGAACATATCGCTTATGAATCAAGTCTTAAAGTCAAAATCAAGATTTATAACAACAAGGGAAACCAAACTATTGACTGCGGAGAAAAACTTATGCTTGCCGCTGTTACAACCAATAAACCTGCAGGTTCAAAAATATACTGGTATGTTAACGGTGTCAAAAAAGGTGAAGGAACAACCTTTGAACTGTCAGCGTCAAGTGATGTTACCGTAACCGTAAAACTTGTTGATTCAAACGGTACGCCGTACAGAACCGCAAGCGGAAAAGAGCTTTCGGATTCGGAAAAAATCACGGTCAATTCAGGTTTCTGGCAGAGAATAATAGCCTTCTTCAGAGAAATGTTAAAAATGGACAGAACAATAATTCAATCAGTTTACTCAAAGTGACGGCTTAACAAATCTGATTATTAAATTCTGATGATTTTTGTTGGTGAAAGAGGATTTGTGCGCTATAGCCGGCCGTAAATACAATTTCAGCCAAAAATTCATGCGCTATATAACGTGACGTGACTTTTGCTTTCTGTTAAAATAGACATACAGAAAACAAAGTAACGAAAAGGGGATTTATGTTTTTTATAGAAGAGTTTTATTATGGGAATCCAGAACCGCAAAAATATTGTGAAGAAAAACAGGTAAAATTAAAGAAGTTGCATGCTGAACTTACCGAACTTGAAAAACAGCTTAGCGAAAAGCTTGTCGGCAAGGAACGAGATATGTTTATGAAATATTCAGACCTGTATCTGAAATTTCTTTTGGACTGCAATTTGGACAGCTTCACATCGGGATTCAAATATGGTGCTCGTTTCACATACGATACTTTTATCACTCGATAGCTCCGAAGTCCTTTCATTAGGGAGGGTCTTGACATAACAAGCTCTGCAGAAAAATCTCTGCGGAGCTTGTGTGTTTTATTTTGTATACAGAAAACAACGAAAACTCCCTCTGCTGTTTCCAACAGAGGGAGTCGGTTATATCAGATATAGACATCGACGGTTAAGTCTTCCCATTGATACGGGCGGAGATATTTACCTGTCGATTTTCTGTGTTTCAGAGCGTCACCGTAGCCGATGTCAACTCGTAAAAACAGGTCAGTCCTATTAACCTTTGATAGCTGCCTGCGTCTCCGAAAGGAGTGGTTGGGAGGTGTCCCCCAACCGTTGATACAGTGCTGT
>JAZSCL010000239.1:0-19161 GCA_045602905.1 Acutalibacteraceae bacterium | reverse complement strand
TTCCTTGCCGTGAAGCGTACCTTTGATATAGTCAACGCCGCTGACGGTTTCAACGGTTTTGTTTTCCATAAGAGATTTGATTGTTTCAACTTCAATGTGCATCGCACCGATAATTCCTACCATAAAATTACCTCCGAAATTATTTAAAAAGCCCTAAAAACAATTCAATGGGAGTGAGAAGATATGATAAAATAATTGCCGGTAAAATCAATCCCATAAATTCACACCTTTCTGAATATTTTATCACATATGAAATTAAATTTCAACCACGCAAAATCACTCTCTGTAGATACCGTCATCAAAATTCACATATGCATCAACTGACTCAATGCAGGCTTCGATGAACTGAAAAGGAATGGTGATAAGCACAAACGGGCTTGCAATCGCCACGCTCGATGTCACCCAGCCGAAAACAGGAATGATAAGCATAACGGGTACAAACGGAAGCATAGCCAACCCTACAAGACCCGTGAACGCATTTTCTTTGACAACCGAAAATACTGAAAGTGCCTCTTGTTTTCTGATTTCCTCAATTTCTTCATCGGTAAAAATATGTTTCAGATCCTCTTCATCTTCAACAATAATATAATCTCCGTTTCCGATGTTTTCCTCAAACTCCTCTGCATCAATGCCGTTATCTTCAAGGTTTTCTTTGAATTCATCGGACTGAATAACATCAAGAATTTCTTCTGTTATCTGCGGTGTTTCAGTTTCGGCGTCAGATGCAAAAGCAGGAATTCCGAGTGTAAATACGACTGTGAATGTGAGTAAAATTGCAATAAGTTTTTTCATGATTTATCCCCTCTCTGTTTCGTTGCCCCGATTATAGCTCCCGAAAAATCCATAGTCAACGGGTTTAATCACATCTTAATCCTTGTTACGCAAAGCTTAAAATTTCCTTTCGGTTTTCTTAGATTTTTTAAAAAATCCTTAATAATTTTGTCAATATGTGCACAAAAAGTATTGCCAACCACCCATATATATGGTATTATATTAAAAATAATATATTGGAGTAGTGTATGGATTACATAATAATCGCCCTTCTTGCGGCAGTCATTATTCTGCTGATTGTTCTGCTTGCAAAACAAGGTAAAATCAACACGGTAAATACCGAAAATAAAATTGACGGTGTCAGCGAAAAAGTTTCCGAGCTTTCACGCTCACTCGGTTCGGAATTCGAGCGCAGCCGACGTGAAATGCATTCGGAGCAGCAGTCAATGCGTCTTGAAACCTCAAAAAATCTCGGTGACATGAGCGAAAAAATAGAAAAGCTCCGTATAGACAACACCGAACATCACGGCAAAACCGAAAAGGCTCTTTCCGATTCGCTCAACAGCATCCGTCTGAATAATATCGAACAAAACGAAAAGCAGAGCCGTGCACTGACCGAAGCGGTTGACAAAATGCGTGAAAGCAACGAAAAGAAGCTTGAACAGATGCGTCTTACCGTTGACGAAAAGCTGAACGAAACTCTCACTCAGCGTCTTGACAGCTCGTTCAAAACCGTTTCCGACAGGCTTGAGAATGTTTATAAATCTCTCGGTGAAATGAAGGAGCTTTCAAGCGGAGTTACCGCTACCGTAACAGGTCTTAACCGTGTTCTGACCAATGTCAAGGCAAGAGGCACATGGGCAGAGGTTCAGCTCGGCGCAATCCTCGATCAGACAATCCCAGGAATGTACGAAACAAATTTTGTCTGCGTTCCCGGTTCAAAAGACAGAGTTGAATTTGCTGTTCACATTCCCTCAAGCGACGGCGGTGAAATGACTTATCTCCCGATTGACTCAAAGTTTCCGATGGAAGACTATGTGCGTCTTTGCGATGCGGCAGATTCCGCAGACCCGATTGCTCTTGAAGCTGCAAGAAAAGCTCTTGAAGCAAGGGTTCTCGGCGAGGCAAAAACAATTACCAAATACATAAATGTTCCGCTTACCACTCCCTTCGCAATCATGTATCTTGCAACCGAAGGTCTCTATGCGGAAATAACATCATCCCGTTCGGGTATAGCCGAAAAAATTCAGAGCGAATTCAATGTTATGATTGCAGGACCGTCAACAATAACCGCCCTGCTCAATTCTCTTTCGCTCGGATTCAGAGCAGTTGCAATCAACGAAAAGGCCAATGAAGTCAGAGTTCTTCTTGCCGCCGCAAAGGTTCAGTACGATAAATTCGGAACCGTTCTGCAGAAGGCAAGGCAGAAAATCGACGAAGCAGGCAAATCCCTTGATGAAGCCGGAAAGCGAAACGAAATCATACGCAAAAAGCTCCGCAATGTTGAAGAAATCGACGGCGTAAAAGCCGAAGAAATATTAAGTTTAGAAGAAAATAACGATATATAAGGAGGACACATCATTATGAAAGACCCCAGAGAAATTCTCGCCCAGATGACCCTTGAAGAAAAAGCCGCAATCTGCGACGGTGCCGATTTCTGGCATCTTAAAGGCATGGAAAAATACGGCTTCCCCTCAATCATGGTATGCGACGGCCCTCACGGACTCCGTAAAAAAGACTACAGCAAGAAGGGTGACAGCCTTTCAAACAGCGTTCCGGCAATCAGCTTCCCCACGGCCGCAACAACAGCGGCATCATGGGATCCCGAGCTTCTTTACGAAATGGGCGTTGCCCTCGGCAAAAAGTGCCTCAAAGAAGAAGTAGGCGTTCTTCTCGGACCCGGCATCAACATGAAACGTTCTCCCCTCTGTGGCAGAAACTTTGAATATTTTGCAGAAGACCCCATCCTTGCAGGTGAGCTTTCAGCAGGCTTCATCAACGGCGTTCAGTCCATGGGTGTCGGCACATCTCTCAAGCATTTCTGCGCAAACAGCCAGGAAACTCGCAGAATGACCTGCGATTCCGTTGTTGACGAAAGAGCTCTCAGAGAAATCTATCTCACAGCATTTGAAATTGCCGTTAAAAAGGCAAAGCCCTGGACAGTAATGAACTCATACAACAAAATCAACGGCGCTCACGGCTCGGAAAACAAACACACCCAGCTTGAAATTCTCCGCAACGAATGGGGATTTGACGGCGTTGTTGTCAGCGACTGGGGTGCAGTTAACGACAGAGTTCTCGGTCTTAAGAACGGCAACGACCTTGAAATGCCCTCATCATCGGGTTCAGGCACCAAAAAAATCGTTGATGCTGTCAGAAACGGCACTCTTGACGAGGCTGTTCTCAACGAAAGAGCTCTCAATATGCTCAATCTCATAAAGAAAGCTGTTGACGGTTCAAAGGCAAACTATCCCTATAACGATGCAGACGACCAGGGATTTGCAAGAAAGGTTGCCGCTAATTCAATGGTTCTCCTTAAGAACAACGGCATTCTTCCTCTCAAGAAAAACGGTAAGGTTGCTGTTATCGGCGAGCTTGCAAGAACTCCCAGATATCAGGGCGCAGGTTCATCACATATCAATCCCACAAAGCTTGACAATGCCCTTGAAGAGCTTCAGAAGGTTGGCTACAGCGTTGAATTCGCACAGGGCTATGAGCTTTCCGCAAAGAAGGCAAAGAAGAATGCAGCCCTTGCAGCAGAAGCAGCTCAGGTTGCATCAAGATGCGAAACCGTTATCCTCTTCATCGGTCTTACCGATGAATACGAAGCTGAAGGCTTTGACAGAACTCATATGAATCTTCCCGAGGCACACGACAACCTCGTTAAGGAAATTCTTAAGGTTAACAAGAATGTTATCGTTGTTCTTGCAGGCGGTTCACCCGTTGAAATGCCCTGGAACGACAATGTTGCGGCTGTTCTCAACTCCTACCTCGGCGGTCAGGCCGGTGCAGGTGCGGTTGCTGATATCATCAGCGGTGCGGTTAATCCCAGCGGCAAGCTCCCCGAAACATATCCCATGAGCTATTACGATACACCCGCAATCAACAACTTCCCCGGCAACCCCGCTTCGGTTGAATACCGTGAAAGTATTTATATCGGCTACAGATATTACGAAAAGGCTTCAAAGAATGTACGCTATCCCTTCGGCTACGGTCTTTCATACACAACATTCGAATATTCCGACCTGAAGCTTGACAAAACATCAATGAACGATACCGATACACTCAAAGTATCATTCACCGTAAAGAACACAGGCAGTGTTTCGGGTTATGAAATTGCTCAGCTTTATGTTGCAGACAAGGAAAGCACAATCTACAGACCCGTCAAGGAACTCAAGGGCTTCAAGAAGGTATGGCTCAATCCCGGCGAAGCAAAGGAAATCACAATCGAGCTTTCCAAGAGAGCTTTTGCATTCTATAATGTAAACATCAATGACTGGTGCGTTGAAAGCGGCGATTTTGATATCCTCGTAGGTGCTTCAAGTGCAGATATCAGACTTTCCGCAACAGTTAATGTTACCGGCACAACAGAAAACATCCCCGATTATTCCGCAGTTGCTCCCCTTTACTACAGCGGTGACGTTCAGAACGTTCCCGAAGACCAGTTTGTTAAAGTTCTCGGCAGACCTCTCCCCGCTTGCGACTATGACCCCAACAGAGCGCTCAGCATCTGCGACACCTTTGAAAGCTGCAAACATACAAAGAACGGCAGCCGTTTCTATAAACTCCTTACAACCGTTGTTCCCGCAGGCTTTGCTCAGGCTATCGCTCTCCAGACTCCTTTCCGCGATTTCATCAGCATGAGCGGCGGTGTAATGAGCGAAGATATGGCAGACGGTCTTGTTAAGTGGATTGCAGGTGAAAAGGGCGGTATCCGCAAGATTCTCAAGGGTATTCCCGGAGCAATCAAGGGCATTGGTCCTCTTCTTAAAAACATTTAAAAGGGATGTAAGCAATGAAAAAAAGCTTGATTTTAAAATTAATCAGTATAGTTCTTGTGTTTGCCGTCACAGCAGCGTGTCTGCCTATGATGGCAAGCGCAAAAACCTCATCAATCCGTTTCGGCGTTATCTCCGATATCCATTATCTTGCGCCGTCGCTGAAAGACATCGGCGGTGAAGAATGGGAAAGTTTTGTTCAGAACAAGCACAAGGAATACAACATTATTGATTCCCTTCTTGACAACGCTCTTGACGGTGTTCTCCGCAATGCACGCAAGAACGGCGAAACCTATGTTCTTATTCCCGGCGACCTTACCAAAGACGGTGAGCTTGAAAGCCACAAAGCTCTTGCAAAAAAGCTTGAGAAATTCGAAAAAGACAGCGGTATTTCCGTTCTTGTTGTTCCCGGAAATCACGATATCAACAACAGCAATGCCGTAACATATGAAAACGGAACAAAGGAAAAAGCAGAAAAAACTTCTCCCGAACAATTCAGAGAAATCTATAAAAATCTCGGCTTCGACCTTGCCGACACCTTCTTTGTTCCCGAAGAAGATAACAAGGGCGGTATGCTTTCCTATGCCGCAACCCTCGGCGATTACAGACTCATCGCAATCGACAGCTGTATCTACAGCAACGACAACGGCGCAACCGATAACGAACATGAAACCGCAGGTAATCTTTCAGATGATCTGCTTGAATGGATTGTTGCCGAATCGGAAAAAGCTGAAGATAAAGGTCTTACCGTTGTGGGTATGCAGCATCATAACCTTATTCCCCACAACGATATTGAAGAAGCTACCTTTGCCCCCTTTGTTGTGAATGACTGGCTCAGAGTTGCCGATACCTATGCAGATGCAGGTATGCATTTTGTTTTCACGGGTCATCTTCATGTAAATGACACAGTCTGCCATTATTCCGATAACGGCGAGGTTGTTTACGACATTCTTTCACCCACAATCACAGGCTTCCCCAACTACTACAAAATCATTGATTTCAAAACCAACGGCAAGAAAACCGATTTTGAGATGCAGACTCTCGATATCGACAAATATCAGCCCGTTGTTGCCGATGACGGCACAGTTTACGAAAAGCCCTTTGCATATACCTATTCCTTTGAAAGAACTTTCGGCGAAGGCAGTGTAAACGAGCTTATTGACGGCGTAATCGACCACACAATCACCGGTATCTTTGCGGATATCCGTGATATGGGCGGTCTCGGCGAGTTCCTTAAATCGATGAATCTTGACCTTGAAAAGATTATCGTTGACGCTCTCGGCACAAACGGTCTTGCTCTCGGTCCGATTGAAATTCTTACCGTAAGCGGTAATGTGATGAGCTTCATCAACGACCTCTTTGAGCAGATTGACAATGCTTATATCAACAAGCCCGAAGAAACACTTGAAAAAATCGGAGTTATCGTAGATAAGCTCCTTGCATTCAGACTCAGCGATTATCCCGCAACCTACCTCACCGATGAGCTCGGCTATGAGGTCAACAAAGAAGGCTGTACAATCAGCGAATTCGCAACCTCAGTTATACTCACCTACTATAAAGGCAACGAAGATATTTCGGATTATCCCTTTATTGCAGATGTTCTTGACGCCTTTGACAGCGGATATCTTACAGAGGATTTATTCAATCTTCTCCGTGAGGTAGTAGTAACCGACTTGCTTCAGAACGAGATTCTTTCAACTCTTGATTTCAATCCCGGCGAGCTTTTCCCCGAATGGCAGATGTTCTATATTCTCGGCAGAGTGCTTCAGGGCACAACCGAATTGCTTCTCGGCGGTGATAACAGCTTCAATAATCTTATCAATTCCGCCCTTGCACTCCCCGTTGTTCCCGAGGAATACAGCTCTGTTGATGCAATCATCGACCATCTCGCAGGCGAATACATAACCTTCAGCCAGTTCGAATCATGGGGATATACAATCAAATGGATGCTTTCTTCATTCCTGTTTGATGAAGATCCCGAAGAAATGCTTGACAGCAACGCAAAATTCACCTACAGCGGTCCAGTTGAAATCAAAGCAACAAGAGAGAACTACAGACTTCCCTCGCATATTGTTATGAATCTCGGCGAAAACGCATCAACCGAAGCAAGCATAACATGGCTCACCAGATACAGCGTTACGGGAACAGACATTGAACTCGTTCCATACAGCGAGAATCCAAAGTTTACGGGTAAGCCCACAACAGGCAAAAAGGTGACTGCCGAATGCGAACTCGTCGGCAAAACTTATCCCGGTGCCGATCTCGGTATATTCGCACTTATGCCCTACACCAAGGATTACGCAAAACATACAATAACTCTTTCCGGACTTGAACCCGGTGCAAAATACAGCTACCGTGTAGGCGATGCCAAGCGAGGCTGGTGGAGCGAAGCAGGCACAATTGAAACTGCAGGCGGCAAGGATAAAGGTTTCACCTTCTTCTATGTGACCGACCCGCAGGCACAGAGACCTGAACACTTCAACAGATTTGCCGAAGTCATCGAAACCGCATCCGACCTTTATCCCGAAGGAAAATTCATCGTTTCCGCAGGCGACCAGGTTGACGAAGGCACAAACGTCAAGCACTGGAGCCGTCTGCTTAACTCAACAGATAAGCTCCTCAACCTTCCTCTTATGCCCGTAACGGGCAATCATGAGGATGAGGGTGCAGTTATAACCGAAAACTTTGCCATCCCCAATATTCCCGAGCAGGATCTGGATTCCGGCGTATACTATTCATATGATTATAATGATGTTCATTTCACCGTTCTCAACACAAACGATGAGGAAGATAACAAGCTCGGCGATGCTCAGATTGAATGGCTCAAAAACGATATCAAGTCAAGCGACGCAAAGTGGAAAATAGTTGTTCTTCACAAGGCTCTTTATTCTAACGGCTCACACTTTGATGACGGCGATATCGAGGGAATGAGAGCTCAGCTCAGCACACTTCTCCCCTATCTCGGCGTTGACCTTGTTCTTCAGGGTCACGACCATGTTTATCTGAGAACTGCTCCCATGGCAGCAAATGCCGTTGTTCCCTGCGACGAAGATACCGCAACCTTCAACGGACTCGAATACCGGATGAAGTATAATCCCAAGGGAACAATTTACTCAATCTGCGGTACCTCGGGCGTTAAGGTTTATCCCACAAAGGATGTTACCGCAACGGATAAATCCTTCCCCAGAGCTGAAACACTCACAACCAATTCCGAAAACTCAATGTTCTCGGCAATCACAGTTGAGGGCGACTGCCTCTATTACAACGCATATGAGGTTGCCGACGGCGAAGCAATCAGAGTTGACGATTTTGCAATAACCAAAACGGAAGACGATGCTCCCGTTGATAAAATTGAAAACGAAGAAATACAGAATATCTTTGAAACTCTCATTTTCAAGCTGGATGTCAAGAACATCTGGAAGTTCATCAATTTCGTTTTTGATATGCACTACAGGGTTACATCCTTCTTCGGCAAAATCTTTTAATAAGGCATAGCAAAAGACCGTATCAAGGCTCAATGCTTTGATACGGTCTTTTTGTCAGCAAGCACAAATTTAATACATGGTTTTTGTTGAAAATAGAGAAATGTCCTCAAATAATAATATTTCCCCGTAATAAACCGTATTTTTCGTCATATATATATGAAAGCTTTTTTAAAAGCAGATTTTTGAAAAGCAATAATGACGCGAAAGAAGTAGATTCCGATGGTTTGTTTTTCTTGATTGTAACAAAACAGTGTCAAATAATAACAAGTCTGTAATTTGACATGCAAAACCGCAGATGTTAAAATTAAGGAGGAAAATATGGTTTGAAAAGAACAAGAATAATCACATCAATCATTTCGGCTGTTTTGTGCCTTATAATCGTTTTCAATTCATCGGCTTTTGCTGTTTCAAGTCAGGATGATTTGGCCACTCTTGAGGATATTTCTATTATCCGTCAATGCGGTGTTCTTGAAGGTGAAACAATAATTTACCCAAGGACAATTCTGAAAAAATAACAATAAATCCTTCATGCGATGCAATGAACTACAGAAAACCGTTTTGGTACGGCGATGATGTAAAGGAGACAAAAGAACCATGAAAAAAAAAGTATTATTAATAATAATTTTAGCTTTACTGGCTTCAACCGTTGCTTGCGAAAAAGAAAACAATAACATCGAAACAATAACCCCAACCTTAAAGACAACAGAGACAATAAGTACAACAACCCAAATTCCCGAAACCACTCTATTAATAAAAATGGGCAGCAAAGAGGACACGGTATCAGAATCTGATACCGGCGGCGGATACATAGAATCCGGAAAATATAGACAGAGATATTATAATGTTCCGTATGATTTTGTTGTTTTGGTGGGAGAAGAAGAATTTAATAATTGGTATGATGAAATATATGAATTTAATTCAGACAAATCACAAATTGTAGCTTTTATTCAATATTTCAATATATCCAAAGAAGTTTTTGAAAAAGCCAATCTACAAATGGCAAAAAGTTTTGCCGAATTCAATCCTACAATGAGACCGATGGATTATGAAAATCAGCAAACATATGAAATTTACAATACAGATATTATCTATACTTTTGATGATGAAATAATCAACGAGTATTATTTAACACCTGATTATCCGTATTGTGCCGATTTTGAATATGAAGCCGCTGTTGAAAACGGTACATATCAATCTCAAACCGAAGAATGGGTTGATGTTGAAGCAATGGAAGCCGAAATAATTGCAAAATACGGTGAGGCTGAAATTGTGACGGAGCAGAAAACAACAGCTGCGGCTGAAACCGCCGTTCCCGAAACCGAAATTCCCTTAACTGAATAAAATTAATGACCGTATCGGATTTTTGTCCGGTACGGTCTTATTTCATATATTGAATTTATTCCACGGCTCGGAATCCGTGCCGGGTTTTGCGGAAAAGGTCATCCTTTCGTTTGTTACGGGATGGGTGAATTCAAGAGTATGTGCAAAAAGTGCAAGATTACCCGCCCCTCCGCCGTATCTTCCGTCACCGAAAAGAGGCATTTTTCTGCTTGAAAACTGAACTCTTATCTGATGGGTTCTGCCCGTATGAAGAAGAATATCAACAAGCGAAAATCCGTCGTTTTCACCAATAACATTATATTCAAGAGAAGCCTTGCGCACTCCCTTACGCTCACGTCTGACAACAAAGGTCTTATTCTTCTGCTTATCCCGGAAAAGCAAATCCTTTAAAACTCCGCTTTTTTCCTGGGGAATTCCCTTTATAACTGCGTAATATCTTTTTTTAATCAGATTTTGCTCCGCCTGCTTTGAAAGCATTGCCGCCGCCTTGGAATTCTTGGCATAAACCATTATTCCTGCCGTTTCACGGTCAAGTCTGTGAACCGGATAAGCCTGCGCAGTGCCGTCAAAATGCTCATTGAGAAGAGAAATCATATCCTCTCCGCCGCTGCTCTGGCTTATTATCCCTGCAGGCTTGAAGCATATAATTATATCTTTATCTTCATGATAAATCGTCATTTTCTTCTCTTATCCTCATTCTTCTCTGGCTCTTTTTAAGCGAATGTCTCATATTGTCGATAACAAGCCAGAGTCTGTTTGCAAGAACAAGGGGATCTTCTCTCATACCTGTTCTGAACCACTCTGAAAGCATTCCTACAAATCCGTATTCATAGAACGAAGCGATAAATTCAATGTCTTCCTCGGGCACATTCATGTCCTTTGCCTGAAACTGAACAGCCTCAACCATAATATGCTTGAGAGCCTTATACATATAGTTTTCAAGGTAATCATAGCTTCGTGAAGCACATATGTTATTGATAAGTTTTTTGTGCTTGTAAGCAGTGTTGGCAACCTTAAGAAAAGCAGTTGCCCACGGAGTGCCGTTTCTGTGTGCCTCAACGATAATGTTAAGCTGATTTTTGAAAATCTCTTCAAGCAAATCATAGATATCGCTGTAGTAATAATAAAACGTGTTGCGATTAATATCGCAGGCTTCAACAATATCCTTTACCGTTATCTTATCAAAAGGCTTCTGCGAAAGAAGCACCACGAAGGTTTCGTATATAAGCTCTTTTGTCTCCTTTTTCATTTAAATACCCCTGTTTTATAATAAAATGTTACAATTATGTGCTGATTATAACAGATTGTTCAAATTTATTCAACTATGCAAATCTTCCAATTTGTTCGGAAACGTTACTTTTTCGCTTCAACTGTAACAGTTTCTGCCTCTAATGCCGGCTGAGTTGTTACGGGAGCAGACGGAAAATCAAAGCCGTGTATAAATCCGTCAGGTTCAAGCGAAGAAACATCACCGCCTATAACTATGCCTTCAAAAATCAGCAGATTAGCCTGAATTATGCCCGATTTATTTTCAAGTCCGGGATAATTCAGCACATCGTATGTCCACTTTTTGGCACGCACTCCCTTATATGGTTCAAGGTCAAATCCCTGAGCCTTATTCATCTCGGCATATTCCGCATAACCTGCTTCAAAATCTTCCGGAATGATAACCTCACAGATTTCAACCGGGTCTTCGGAAATCTTCCATCCGAACTGAGAAAGAAACGCCGTTCTCTCTGCCGCCGTTGATGCCTTGTGATTAACCGCAGAATCATCCGCAACAGGCTGTTTCCCTTTGCCGACAATCAGAAAAAGCGCAATAATAACCGCACAAACACCAATCAGAAGAGCTGTTATTTTTGCTTTTGAAGTTTTAACTGAATATACAAACATTTTACTCACCGCCTGAAAAATATATATGAACGGTGAGTTCTTTTTATTACACTTTCATCTTAAGAAGCATTATACCCTGTGGTGTTATGTCAACCGCACCGTATTCTCCGTTTCTTATGCTTCCGGGATTCATTATGTACAGACCGTCTGCATAATCGGTAACACTTTCGTGGGTATGACCGTATAATGCAATACGGGCACCTATGCTTTTTGCCTTTGAAACAAATGCACCCGTGCCGTGTTTAACAAGCTCAGTATGTCCGTGAGTGCAGAAAATCTTTGTGCCGTTTACGGTTATTATCTCATTTGCGGGAAGCTGTGAATAAAAATCGCAGTTACCGCAGACCTGAACAACTTTTCTGCCGCCGATAACATCCGAAACCGCCTCAACATCTCTTTCGCCGTCGCCGAGATGTATTATCATGTCCGCCTCGGGATGATTCATAACAGCATCTCTCATGCGGTAGGTTGAACCGTGTGAATCCGAAAAAACAAGTATTCTCATAGGTTTATCCTCATAATTGAAAATCTGATAACATATATTATAAAACAAAAAGGCGGTGAACGCAATGAGCAAAGATAACATTTCTTTAGACGAAATCATGCGTATGGCAAAGGCATCGCAATCGCAGAAACCCGAAGACGTGCTCGGTGCAATCAAAGAAAAGCTTCCCGATGATAAAGTCAGCGAAATCCAAAGGATACTGAAGGATAAAAAGGCATTGGAACAACTGCTTAACAGCGAGCAGGCACAGCGTATCATGAACAGATTCAAGAAATAATTTTTGAGGCGGAAAATGGACAGCATAAACGATATTCTGTCATCCCTCACCGATGACGATATGGAAAACTTAAGAGAAGCGGCGGCAAGCCTTTTCGGAAATACGGAGTCTGACGGCAAGAAGTCGGACTCCTCTTCCGCTATGCCCGATTTTGCAAACATACTCGGCAACGCACAGATGATGGCAAAGCTCAGCTCCGTTATGGGCGCAATGAACAAATCCGACAACCGCACAAGGCTTATTGAGGCACTCAAACCTCTGCTGAGCGACAAAAGACGCCGTAAAGCCGACGAAGCCATGCAGATGATGAAACTCATGGAAATGTTACCGATAATAACGCAGATTATGGGAGGAGATAAACGGTGAACGAAAATCTTTTACGGCTGATTCTGCCGAAAAGAAACGGTGAATATCCGACATTTTCAGACCGCACAGACAATGATTTTTCGCTTATACTTCCCATTATCATTCTGCTGATTGCCGAAAAATCGGATTTCTTTCTGATTTTTGCATTGTTATATATACTAATGTAATTAATATTACTTGAAAAAAATATCGGTTTGTTGTAAAATGGTGCAAAAGGAGTGATAAACATGGTTTATAAATACAACACAAGAGGCACTTGCTCACGCTCAATCGAATTTGAACTTGATAACGGAATCGTCAGCAATGTCCGTTTTGAGGGAGGCTGCAACGGCAACCTCAAGGGCATCGGTGCCATTGTTGAGGGAATGAAAGCGGAGGATGTTATTGCAAGACTTGAGGGTATCCGCTGCGGATTCAAATCAACCTCCTGCCCTGACCAGCTTGCACAGGCATTGAGAAAGGCTGTTGAAAATGGATAATAAGAAAAATATCAGGCTTACATTTTATGTGGTTTGCGGACTTCTTCTCGGAGCGCCGTACATATGGAAATTAATCAAGCTTGTACCCGAGATTTTTGAAAAACTTCCAAACGCAAAAGAAGTTCTTTCTGCATCGGGCTATGCAATTCTCATAATTGCATCAATTGCCGTTGCTTTTAAGCTTGGTGAAGCACTCTGGATAAGAATAGTCAGCATTTATTCGGCCGTCGGCCTTGCTGTTGGTATTGTAACGATGATGACCCGTGCACTCGGCGCATCGGAGCTTTTCGATGTTTTGTTTGAGCTTGTCTGTGCACCGTTCTTCGGTCTCAATTCTCCTATGGCGGTAATTGTGCTCATGCTCATCCTCACAATCACATCAAACATTTTTCTCAACAGAATCCCGGTTAAAACAAACAACACATAAAAAGCTCCCGACCGAAAAGTCGGGAGCTTCTGTTATAAATCAACTTATGAGAGTTCGGGGATGAATGCATCGTGAATTGCTGAAACAGCCTTGTCTGCATCTGCAACATCAATAAGAACCGAAATTTTGATTTCGCTTGTTGCAATCATCTGGATATTGATGTCTGCCTCAAAGAGAGCTTCGAACATCTTTGCTGCGATGCCGGGATGTGATTCCATACCTGCACCGACAACGGAAACCTTTGCAACATCTGTATCTGTAAGAATCTTAAGACCTGCAACAAGGTCAAGATTTTCAAGAACTTCAAGAGTATCACCAAGGTGTGACTTTGTTGTTGTGAAGGTGATATCCTTGGTGTCATCTCTGCCAACCGACTGAAGAATGATGTCAACATTGATGTTCTTAGCGGCAAGCTTGCCGAAAATTTTGTAAGCAATTCCGGGAACATTGGGAACACCGATGATTGATACACGGGCAACATCTGTATCCTTAGTTACACCTCTGACGAGCATTTTTTCCATATCTGCTACCTCCTTAACAATAGTGCCGGGCTTGCGCACAAGACTTGAAAGCACTTCGAGTTTAACATTGTATTTTTTAGCCATTTCTACCGAACGGTTGTTGAGAACCTGTGCGCCGAGAGTTGCGAGCTCAAGCATTTCATCATATGTGATTTCATTGAGCTTGACTGCGCCCTTAACTTTTCTGGGGTCTGCGGTGTAAACGCCTTCAACATCGGTATAAATCTGGCAGCGGTCTGCGTGCATTGACGCTGCGATTGCAACAGCACTTGTATCGGAGCCGCCGCGTCCGAGAGTTGTTATATCGTCATATTTGTTGAGACCCTGGAATCCTGCAACAATAACGATGTTTTTCTTTGCGATTTCCATTTTGATTCGCTCTGCGCCAACCTTCTTGATTCTTGCCGAGCCGTAAACAGAATTGGTTGAGAAGCCTGCCTGCCAGCCAAGAAGCGAGCAAGCGGGATAGCCGAGGCTTTCGATTGCCATTGCAAGAAGTGAAATTGAAATCTGTTCACCCGATGCAAGAAGCATATCCATTTCTCTTTTTGAAGCCTTGGGATTGATTTCCTGAGCCTTAGCGATAAGGTCATCTGTTGTGTCGCCCTGTGCGGAAACAACAACAACAACATCGTTGCCCTCTTTATATGTATCCGTTACGATACGGGCAACATTCATTACTCTTTCGGCATTTGCAACAGAGCTGCCGCCGAATTTCTGAACTATTAAAGCCATATTAACCTCCGGATGGGAATTATTTACTGATTAATAATCGGTCAGTCTGATAACCGATTCAACGCTTACGCCGTTCCAGCTTTCAAGCTTTTCTGCAAGCTCTTTTTCCGATACGGGAGCTGTTGTGAATGCGAATTCGCCTTCTGGTGCACCGTCACGGGAAAGCAGCTTGATTTCGCCGAAGAGTGCGGTTGCGTTTGTGATTGCGGCAGCGGCATCGTCTGCAATTGCTCTGATATAAACCGAGCCGACGCTTTCAAGATAGCTTGCAACGTAGTCTGCTTCGCCATCCTGCCAGCCGAAGAACTTTTTGCGTTCCATATGCTTTGCACAGTCGATAACGTCTGCAACAACGGCACTTGCTGTGGGCATCTTACCTGCGCCCTTGCCGTAGAACACAACATCGCCGATTGCGTCACCTCTTACGAGGATTGCATTGAAAACATCGTCAACCGATGCAAGCTGGCTGTGATTCTGAACAAAAGCGGGCGAAACCATAACGGAAACTCTGCCGTCTTCAAGCTTCTTTGCTCTTGCGATAAGCTTGATTACGCCGCCCCATGAGCGTGCATAGTCAACATCTGCAAGTGCGATTTTGCGGATACCTTCGGTATAAACCGAATCGGGATAAACGTGCTTACCGAAGCAGAGTGCGGCAAGAATACAGATTTTTCTGCAGGCATCAAAGCCGTCAACATCTGCAGATGGGTCACGCTCTGCATAGCCGTTTTTCTGGGCAAGAAGAAGCGCCTCATCAAAGGTCATACCGTCGGTAATCATTTTTGTAAGAATGAAATTGGTTGTACCGTTGAGGATACCTGCGATTTCATCGATATCGTTTGCTGCAAGACACTGACTGATGGGACGGATGATGGGAATACCGCCGCCAACGCTTGCTTCAAACAGGAAGTTTACATTGTATTCATCTGCAACCTGAAGCAGCTCATAACCCTTAACGGCAACAAGCTCCTTGTTTGAGGTCACAACGCTTTTACCCGCCTTGAGGCAGGCAAGAACATATTCATAAGCGGGATGAAGTCCGCCCATGGTTTCAACAACGATTTTAACCTCGTCGTCTTCAACAATTTTTGTGAAATCCGAAATGAGAAGATGCTCATAGGGATCTCCGGGGAAGGTACGTCTGTCGAGAATATATTTAAGTTCAAGCTCGTTCTGCATGCTCTTTTTTACGATGTGCTCGTAATTCTTTTTGAGCAGAGTTGCTACGCCCGAGCCGACAACGCCGTAACCCATAATGGCAACATACATCAAAAAGCTCTCCTTTCGCTTTACATTATATGATTTAAATAACAATCAAGATAGATTTTATCATACTTTTTTAAAATAATAAAGAGAATTTTTAAACTTTTCTTAACTTTTTATATATTTTTTATTTCATTCATTGCCTTTTGGGGAAAAATGATGTAAAATAGCCGTAATAAAACAGTTGTTTTACGGGGAGGTATCAAAAATGAATCTTGTTGAAAAAAGAAGAGCAAACCTTATAAATCTCGTTTATTACGCTTTTCTTATTGCCGCATACTATTTCTTTATGAAATACGCTCTTTGGCTTGTCGCTCCGTTCATCATAGCCTTTGCGGTTGCAATGATACTGCAGGAACCTCTGAGAATTATCTCAAAGAAAACCAGAATTAAAAAGAGTATTCTTGCTGCAATCGCCGTTTTTCTGATTATTGCAATAATTGTCAGTGCCGTGGTGTTTGTAGGATATAAAGTTTTTGTTGAGTTTAAAGGTCTGGGGCAGTATCTTATGGAATGGGTCAGTGACCTGCCTGATGTTATCCGTTCCGCCGAAAGATGGATTATCACAAGGCTTGCTATTCTGCCCGATTCAATCGAAAAATCCGCAACAGATGCAATAAGCGGAGTTGTTGACAATATCCTTCTTATGAGCGAAGAAAAAGCACCTGCGGAGCAATCCGAAATGAACCTCGGCAGCTTTGATTTCTCCGTTATCACTGCGCCTCTCGGCGGTCTGCTTTCAACAGCAAAACAGATTCCCGTTATCCTCACAGCAGTCCTCATCAGCATAATTGCCTGCTTTTTCATCACCTGTGACTACGACGGATTCACGGGTATGATTAAAAAGAACGTATCAGAAGAACATGAAAAGCTTCTTATCAGGTCCAAAAGACTTCTCGGAGATATTCTCGGAAAATGGCTCAAATCCTACGCAACGATTATTTTCATAACCTTCTGCGAAGTTTCAATTGGTCTGAATATCCTCAAGCTCATCGGAGTTTATAACGGCGGATACATCATTGCAATTTCAATCGCCGTTGCAGTTGTGGATATCTTCCCCGTTCTCGGCACGGGAACCGTTATGGTACCCTGGGCGATAGTCAACTTTTTCACGGGAAATATCGGTCTCGGAATCGGTTTGATCATTATGTATGTTGTGATAACTGTTATCCGTCAGATTCTTGAACCGAGACTCGTTGCCCTGAATGTGGGTATACATCCGGTTTTAACGCTCATGGGAATGTATCTCGGAGTTCAGCTTTTCGGAGTTGTCGGAATTTTCATTCTTCCCATAACATTTGTGCTTCTCAAAGCTCTCAACGATGAAGGAATTATTCATCTTTGGGGCAGAAACAGATTCAAAGTTTCAGAATAATCATTTTGCCTGCATGGAATTATACTCTGTGCAGGCCTCTTTTTATGTATATTGCTCAATTTTGACACTTCTTTTTTGTGTAAATTGAAAAATTTAGTAATAATATACAAAAAGCAACAAAAAAATCATTGAAATGGGAAAACTTTTGTGATATAATGCTATTTAAATTGGTGCTTAATTATTTTAAAAGCATATTTTTTCTGCCCCAAGGGCTGAATTTCCGCATCTGCGGACCATATTTTAAGGAGGAATCCCTTTGAAATCTTACAGCGCAAAAGACATCAGAAACATCGTTCTTGCCGGCCACGGCGGAAGAGGTAAAACAACACTTGCAGAGGCAATGCTCTACGTTTCCAATGCAACAGACAGACTCGGCAGAGTTGCAGACGGCAACACTGTTATGGACTTTGATGCAGAAGAAAAAAGACGTAAGTGTTCAATAGCATCTGCAATTGCATCCTATGAATGGAAAAACACCAAAATTAATATAATCGACACTCCGGGTCTTTTTGACTTTGCAGGCGGTATGAGCGAAGGCATCCGTGCAGCAGGTGCAGTTCTCATCGTTCTCGCTTCTGGCAGCACACTCGACGTTGGTGCAGAAAAGGCATTCAAAGCTGCTACTGACAGAGGCATCAACAAGATGTTCGCAATCACCCGCTGTGACGGTGAAAACGCTCACTTCTATAAGACTTTTGATTCACTTCAGGAAGAATATGGCAACAAGATTTGTCCCGTTGTTGTTCCCTATGTTGAAGGCGATAAGGTTATTTCATATGTTGACTTCTCACGTAACGAAGCTTTCTCATATAAAGACGGCAAGCGTTCAGACGCTCCCATGCCCGAAAATGATGAAAGAACAAACAGAATGAGAGAAGCTTTCATCGAAGCAGTTGCAAGTGCTGACGAAGAACTCATGATGAAATTCTTTGACGGTGAAGAACTCACTGATGAAGAAATCGACAGAGGTCTTAAGACCGGTATTCTTGCAGGCGATATCTGCCCTGTTTATGCTTGCTCAGGCTACATGGTAGAAGCTGTTGACCTTATCAACAACAGTATCGTTCAGTCAGCTCCCGATGCAGCATCAGTTGCATCCGAAGGTGACCTTACTCCCGACGAAAATGCACCTCTTGCAGCTATCTGCTTCAAGACCGTTGCTGACCCCTTTGTTGGTAAGATGTCATACTTCAAGGTTATTTCAGGTAAAATCACTCCCGATACTCCCGCTTATAATGAGCGTACAGGCGAAAGCGAAAGAATGGGCAAGCTCCTCTTCCCCAAGGGCGGCAAGCAGGAAGAAGCTCAGGCTATCCTCGCAGGTGATATCGGTATCATCACAAAGCTTTCAAGCTTCAAGACCGGCGACACTCTCTGCGCTCCCAAGTCAGATGTTAAGCTTAAGGGCGTAAACTTCCCCAAGCCCTGCCTTCCCATGGCTGTTAAGGCTAAGAAGAAGGGCGAAGAAGATAAGGTTGCTGCAGGTCTCAACAGACTCGCTGAAGAAGACCTTACAATCAGCTACTACACCAACACAGAAACAAAAGAGCAGATTATCGCTGGTCTCGGCGAACAGCATCTTGATTCTGTTGTAACAAAGCTCAAGACAAAGTTCGGCGTTGAAGTTGAGCTTGAAGTTCCCAAGGTTGCTTACAGAGAAACCATCGGCAAGAAGGTTGCCGTACAGGGCAGACATAAGAAGCAGTCAGGCGGCAGCGGTCAGTT
>JAZSCL010000238.1:0-3904 GCA_045602905.1 Acutalibacteraceae bacterium | reverse complement strand
ACAAAAATATAAAAAATCATCAAAAATCGTGTCAAAGAGAGTTTTTTTGGACAGTAATCTGTGATATAATGTAAAAAACAAAGCTGAAAGGCGGTTGTGTTAAAATGCTTAACGAACAAATTTCGGTAAAATCTTTTGGCGAAATCTGCCCCGGTAAAGGTTCAAATACAAGAACACCTTATGAACATCAGAGAAAGGCTATGGAACACCTTGACCTGATGAACAAATCTAAATCTTACAGCACACTTGTTGTACTTCCTACCGGCGGCGGAAAAACATATACAGCTTCATTGTGGCTTTTGAAAAACGCAATCGACAAGGGCAAGAAAATACTTTGGATTGCACACAGACAGATGCTCTTGGAACAAGCTGCCGAATCTTTTCAGAAATATGCCTATGCAGAAGTTGTTCCTCACATTTCATCTTTCGCATTCCGTATTGTTTCGGGCTCATCAAGCCACGACAGAACAAGTGATATAAAGCCCAAAGACAATTTGCTTATTGTCAGCAAAGACAGTATCGGCAGAAATCTTAACCGTCTTGACAGTTGGCTTGCAGGCGAAGACGAGATTTATCTTATTGTTGATGAGGCGCATCATTCAACTGCCAAAACATATCGCAAGGTAATTGAATATGTAAAATCAAAAGTACCTTGCGTTAAGCTTATCGGACTTACAGCAACACCGTTCCGTACGGCAGAATCAGAACAGGGTCTTCTCGCAAAAATATATACCGACGGAATCAAGGACGGTCAGGTTGTTCATAACGACATCGGCATTGCATATCAAATAGGACTGAAAGAACTTATTAACAGACAAATTCTTTCTAATCCTACGTTTGAAAGCTGTTATACCGAAGAAAAATTCGGAGAGTCCCTTGGTGTTGATGCTTGGAAGAGCATACAGAATTTTGACGCAATCCCCGATGACATTGCTGAACAGATGGCGGAAAGTACAGAACGTAATAAACTTATCGTAGAGCGTTATCGCAAAAACCAAGATAAATACGGACAGACTATTGTTTTTGCTGTTAATGTGATGCACGCAATTCAGCTCACGGCATTGTTCAAAAAAGCAGGAATTAAAGCTGATTATATTGTTTCCTCAATCAAAGACTCTGTTACGGGTGTAACTATCAGCAGTCAGGAAAATGAGCAAAAAATTGCGAACTACCGTGAGGGGCGTTTGCAAGTTCTCATCAATGTAAATATTCTTACAGAAGGCAGTGACCTTCCGAAAACAAAAACTATATTCCTTGCTCGTCCTACAGTTTCAACAATCTTAATGACTCAAATGATTGGTCGTGCTCTCCGAGGAACAAAAGCAGGCGGTACGGCTGAAGCGTATATTGTTTCGTTTATCGACCATTGGAACGAACATATTGCATGGGTAAATCCCGAAAGCATTTTCGGCGGTAGTAATGAATTTGTTGACAATACAGCAGACCGACTCAAGAGAGATTTGCGTGTTATTGCAATATCAAAAATTGAAGAATTTGCCTCGATTCTTGACGACAGTATTGATACTTCTGCAATCGAAAAAATTCCGTTCATTCAGAGAATTCCGTTGGGAATGTATGCTTTTACTTACCTTGAAAAAGACGGTATGGATTTATCGCATCAGGTAATGGTTTATGACAGTACAGCTGAGGCTTACCAAAATTTGATGGAAGCTCTTCCTTCATTATTTGAAACATTCAACGCAACAGAAGAATATCTTGACGATGCAACTCTTGATAAAATGGAAAAGACATGCAGAGATTCTTTCTTCTGCGGAGAAATGATTCCTGCTTACGAAAGAAAAGATGTAATCAACATTTTGAAATATTACGCTCAATATGAATCGGCTCCTCAGTTCTACACATTTGAAGATGTGGACAGAAACAAGCTTGATGTTTCAAAAATTGCTCAGCACATTTGGGATGAAGATATGGGCGAGCGTAAAAAGGCGGAATACATAGATTCTATCTGGGAATCAAACGATGATAATATGCTCCGTTTGTTCTTCGGTCGCAAGTTGTATTTTCTTCGTCAGCTTGATGTTGAATGCATGAAGATTTCTCATCCCGGTATTTATGAAGATGCAGGTCCCGATGTAAAATTCGGTACCAGAGCATTGGAAGATTTGCCTCTCAGTGAAATCGGAAAATATAAACCTGAACTTGAAAAAGAACTTCGTGATCAGGCATTCGAAAAATCAAAAAATGAAAACGGTGAATACTGCTGTGCTATTTGCGGTATGGCAGATAAATCAAAAGTGTGGTTTCAGGTTGACCATATCACACCTATGAATAATGGCGGAAAGAGTGTACCTGAAAACTTACAGATTCTTTGCCGCCAGTGCAACGGAACAAAGGGTGACAAGTAATGGATGAATTATATTATTCTGCACTCGACCTTGCAATTTTGGTTAGTGCCAGAGAACTCACCGAAAAAGAAATCGCGAAGTTTCTTGAAGCTGTTTGGGAAAAAGATAATGATTATCTTGCTCCGCAGTACAGAAATAATTTTCGAAAACTTATTCTTGATACATACTATTGGACACATTATTTCTACAATAAAACAACAATTGATGCTGAATTCCCTTCAATACAAAAAGATATGTTTGAGTTGGGAAGCAACTTAGAAAAAGACAACTACACAAGTGATTTTTTAGGCTTGGATTTGTTTTTTAAAAACATGAGAATCCGAATTGTTGTTGACGGTTCAAAGGATTATGTGAGAATAAAGCTCAGAACATTATTAAAAGAATACGGCTACAAGCGACGCTCAAAAATGCTGGTAGATTATGTTAACGGTTGTATGGAGTTTTTCCGTTTAAAAGCGTTTTTGCGTGGCGGTGTCGAATGCGAAATTGAAAATGTTGACATTGATGAAATGCTGACATTCCGTGTCGTTTAGAAAAACTCTTCGCATAATAAAAGTCCGAAGAAATTCTCCGAATGTGTGAGAAATTTTTCGGACTTTTTTCATTTTGAGCAAGGGAATATTGTTGTAAAAAATTGTGAACAGGGGGATTTTGTTCTTGCGAAAAAATGAAGGTAACGATTGAATTTTGCGGATTTGTTTTTGTAAAATTTTTGTGTGTACGGTTGGATTTTTGCAGGTGCGGTTTCGCAAAAATTTCAAAGTGTGTACACACAACAATCGGCACAAGTGGATATCCAAAAGGAGAAAATCTCCTTTTGGCACACGATTTTGCGGTACGCAAAGTCTAGTGTGTTATACCTTTGTTCCGTCGGCATTGAAAAGGATGTCTGTCGCCTTACATGACAGCAGACTTTTCATCGGTGCAGAGCAGGCAGATAAGTTAAGGGAAGAACAGAAGAAATTTGTTTTTCTGACTGCTCGGAAAAGGAACAAACGGTATATATAAATCCCCGCCGTAGCGGAAGAAAAACGCTCGCATCGACTACACAGAAATTGAGAGTCTGTTCACAAAATAAGACCTTATCAAATTGATTTTTGCGTGATATAATCACAACAGAAGCTTCGAAAAAAATTGAAAAAGGTGAAAATGATGAACAATATTTTCAGCGACAATCTCAAAAAATTCCGTCTTGCAAAAGGCTTGACTCAGGAGCAGGTTGCGGAAAAACTCAATGTTAATTCTCAGACTGTTTCACGTTGGGAATGTGGAACAACTTTGCCCGACGTTCTGACTTTGCCCGAACTTGCAAGGCTCTATGAAGTAACTGTTGATGATTTCTACAAAAAGAGCACCGTTGCTTACGATAACTACGCACAGCGTCTTGCTTCTGTTTATGAGAAATCCCGTGACCCCGAAGATTTTATGCGTTGCCGTATCGAATACGAAAAGCTTATAAAGAAGGGCGAGATGTCAACCGAGGATAAGTGGCTCTACGGTTGGATTCACATGTATATGATGAATTATTGCAGGGACAT
>JAZSCL010000237.1:0-6842 GCA_045602905.1 Acutalibacteraceae bacterium | reverse complement strand
ATTCGTATGTGGTGAAGAAACAGCTCTTATGACTTCTATCGAAGGTAACAGAGGTGAGCCACGTCCACGTCCGCCATTCCCAGCTGAAAAGGGTCTTTACGGCAAGCCAACTATCCTTAATAACGTTGAAACATACGCTAATATTCCTCAGATCATCCTTAAGGGCGCTGATTGGTTCAGCTCCATGGGTACAGAAAAGTCCAAGGGTACAAAGGTATTCGCTCACGGCGGTAAGATCACAAACACAGGTCTCGTTGAAGTTCCTATGGGAACAACTCTTCGTGAGATCGTTGAAGAGATCGGTGGCGGCGTGCCTAACGGTAAGCACTTTAAGGCGGCTCAGACCGGCGGTCCCTCCGGCGGATGTATCCCCGCATCTCTCATTGATACTCCCATCGACTACGATAACCTCACAGCTATCGGCTGCATGATGGGCTCGGGCGGTCTTATTGTTATGGACGAAGACAACTGTATGGTTGACATTGCTAAGTTCTTCCTTGATTTCACCGTTGACGAATCCTGCGGTAAGTGTGCACCCTGCCGTATCGGTACAAAGAGAATGATGGAAATTCTCGAGAAGATTACCGACGGTAACGGAACTCTTGAAGATATCGATAAGCTCGAAGAGCTCGCATACTATATCAAAGAAAATTCACTCTGCGGTCTTGGTCAGACTGCTCCGAACCCCGTTCTTGCAACACTTAAGTTCTTCCGTGAAGAATACATCGCCCACGTTGTTGATAAGAAGTGCCCCGCAGGCGTATGTAAGAAGCTTCTTAACTACGTTATCGATGCAGACAAGTGTAAGGGCTGTACTCTCTGTGCAAGAAAGTGCCCCGTTGGTGCAATCAGCGGCACAGTCAAGAACCCCCATGTTATCGACACAACCAAGTGTATCAAGTGCGGTGCTTGTATGGATTCATGTAAGTTCGGCGCAATCAGCAAAGGCTAATAGAGGAGGCATAAGCTAATGGAAATGGTAAACATTAAAATAAACAATATGCCCCTGAGCGTTCCCAAGGGCATAACAATCCTTGAGGCTGCAAGATATGCCGGAATTGAAATTCCCACTCTCTGCTACCTCAAAGAAATCAACGAAATCGGCGCTTGCCGTATGTGTATGGTAGAAGTTAAGGGTGCTCGTTCACTCGTTGCTGCCTGCGTTTTCCCCGTTAACGAGGGAATGGAAGTTTTCACAAACACAGAAAAGGTAAGAAAGAGCCGCAAAACAAATCTTGAACTCGTTCTTTCAACTCATAAGAAGGAATGCCTTTCCTGCGTACGCAGCGGAAACTGCGAGCTTCAGAAGCTCTGCAAGGATTACGGTGTTGAAGATGCTCACACCTATGAAGGTGTTTATCCCGAAGCACAGTATGACGATTCAGCTGCACACATGATCAGAGATAACAGCAAGTGTATCCTCTGCCGCCGCTGCGTTGCTGCTTGTGACAATCAGGCAATCAGCGTTATCGGTGCAAGCGCAAGAGGCTTTGATACTCACATCAGCTCACCCTTCGAGCTTCCCCTCAATGATTTCTCATGCGTATCCTGCGGTCAGTGTATCGTAAACTGCCCCGTTGGTGCTATCTATGAGAAAGACGATACCGCAAAGGTATTCGCTGCAATCGCAGACCCCGAGAAGTTTGTTGTTGTTAACACAGCTCCCTCAATCAGAGTTACTCTCGGTGAAGCATTCGGCAACGAAATCGGTACAAACGTTACCGGCAAGATGGTTGCTGCTCTTCGCAGACTCGGCTTTGACAAGGTATTTGATACCGACTTCTCCGCTGACCTTACAATCATGGAAGAAGCAACAGAGCTTCTTGACAGAATCAACAATAACGGCGTTCTTCCCCTTATCACATCCTGCTCACCCGGTTGGGTTAAGTATTGCGAACACTACTTCCCCGAGCAGATTGACCATCTTTCAAGCTGTAAGTCACCTCAGCAGATGTTCGGCGCAGTAATCAAGACATGGTATGCAAAGAAGATGAACCTTGATCCCAAGGATATCGTTGTTGTAAGCATCATGCCCTGTACCGCAAAGAAGTTTGAGGCAGGCAGAGCAGACCAGTCCGCAAGCGGCTATGCAGATGTTGACTATGCACTCACAACCCGTGAGCTTGCAAGAATGATTGAAACTGCAGGACTTGCATTCAACGCTCTTCCCGATGAAGCATTTGATAATCCTCTCGGCGAAGGCTCAGGTGCAGGCGTAATCTTCGGCGCAACCGGCGGCGTTATGGAAGCAGCTCTCCGTACAGCATACGAAGTTCTTACAGGCGAAGAACTCAAGGCTGTTGAGTTCACAGAGGTAAGAGGTACTGACGGAATCAAGGAAGCAACCTACACAATCGCAGGCAAGGAAATCAAGGTTTGCGCTGCAAGCGGTCTTAAGAATGCACAGGCAGTTATGGAAAAGGTTAAGGCAGGCACAGCTGATTATCAGTTCATCGAAATCATGGCTTGTCCCGGCGGCTGCGTAAACGGCGGCGGTCAGCCCGTACAGCCCGCAAGCGTACGCAACTTTGTTGACCTTAAGGGCATCAGAGGCAAGGCTCTTTACGAGGCAGACAAGAATCTTCCCGTAAGAAAGTCACACGAAAACGAAGCTGTTAAGGCAGTTTATGCTGAATACTTCGAGAAGCCCGGCAGCCACATTGCTCACGAGGTTCTTCATACTCACTACGTTAAGAGAGGCAAGTACAGCAAATAAAACTCAATAAATAATAATTGGCTTGAGAAGGTAAATTCCGACTCAAGCCAATTTTTTGTGTATTTTATTGTAGAGTGAAAGTTTGCTTGATATAAGTGCAAACTTCAAAGTGATAAGCGCAAAGTCAAGGGTCTGCGACGCTGTTTTTTATTGCTCCGCAAAAGCCGGTTTTGAGCCATTTTTACCACCACCGCACTGCAATCTCCATCATACGCCTCGTATACCCTTCCCCCACACACTGCTTTATCGCTTTAAAGCGCAAAAATGGTTAGGGAGAGATTGGGGTATAAATTTGGTATTGGTAACGCCAACGCCGACCCAAGCAGACCAAAGGTCTGCCATGAGTTTTAGATAATAGAGAATATTGAATAGATAATAAATAATAGATAATGCAGAAATTATCCGTATGCCACACTCCGCAAAAACTGATTACCCTCTGGAAACCTGTCCGAACGCTATTTCCAAACCCTGCCCTCGGCAATTTACCGATTTAAAGTGCGAAAAGCGGTTGGAGAGCGGAGAATTAAAACGGTTGCGGTAATGCTTGCCCATAACTTACAGAAGGTGAATATTATTTTTTCGGAATTTCCTGCACTCCGTATGCATCAACAAGAGCAAAATATTCATCCTCGGTAATTGCTGCAACGGAACCGTGACGGGGTCTGAGGTGGTCGAGGGAATAGGTTGAGCGCTGAACTCTTCTGAAAGTTTCAAAATCCCTTGTCATCTGACCGAAAAACGTTCCTTCGCTGTATTCATCCATAATCATCATGTAAGCATCCGTGCCCGTTATGCGGTACATGGAGCTTCCTTCAACTCCCCACCAATTCAGCGAGCAGATTGTGTAATCCGTGTTGTAGGGTCCCGTGAGATTCTTCGATTTCACATAGGCGATTTTCTGGGTCAGGTCCTCTTTGAAATAGAGATAGTAATAACCGTCTTTTTCATTATATATAATATCGCCGTCGATGCACTGGACATTGCGTGTTTCTCCCGTTTCGGGGTCAACCTCGTTCCATCTGCCGAAAAGGACTTTCGGTTCGGTTTCGAAGGTCTTGAAATCCTTGGTGTAGGCATAATAATGCCCCGCACAGTCATTTTCTGCGGTTGAATTTGCCCAGTAGACCATATACATACCTGCATTTTCATCCCAGATTGCCTGAGGTGCCCATGCACGGGTTGTTGTTTCAAACCCCTCAAACTGACGGATATCTATAACGGTTTCATCTGTCCAGTTGATGAGGTCATAGGATTTCCAGGTGATGAGTGCATGATTGGAGGTCCAGCCTTCGAGAGCATTCATATCCGTTGCGATGATGAAATAGCAGTTCCTGCCGTTTTCATCCTTACCGCCGAGAATATAGGGGTCACGCACGCATCCCGTACCCTTGGTCTGTTTTATAATCGGCTTATTGTCATTGAGTGCCTTGAAATTGTAGCCGTCGGTGCTGACGGCAAGGTGAATTGTCTGCTCGTCAACCTCGTTGCCTACAAAATAGCAGAAAACATATGCGCCCTCGGTACTGACTGCGGGATATGCGTAATCGTTGAAAACATAGTTGAAAAGAAAATAGGGAATCATGATTATTGCGGTTAAAAAACGGGTAAAGGATAATAAAGTCATGGGAATCTCCTTATTTTGTCATTCTGAAAACAAGCTCGCCGCCGTTCATAAGCTGTGAATGGGTGATATAAAGTCCGTCAAGCTTTTCGCCGTTGAGGGTAACTTCTTCAACATAGATATTCTTTTTGCCCTGATTTTCGGCAGTGATTTTAAGAGTTTTGCCGTTTGAAAGAGTTATTTCCGCATTGTCAACGCAGGGAGAACCTATCCAGTATTTGTCTGTGCCTGCAAGGGGATAGAATCCCATTGAGGAGAACACATACCATGCGCTGATTGTACCGCCGTCGTCGTTGCCGTCAAGACCGTTGATATCGTTGCTGAAACGGTTATCGAGAGTCCAGCGCACCCATTTCTGAGTCAGGTCGGGTCTGCCTGCATTGGCGAAGAGATAAGGAGTATGGATATCGTGCTGATTGCCTATCCAGAAGCCGTGACCGGGGTCGATGGCTGCTCTTGTGAGGGATGCATCACGCATGAAATCATCAAGCTCGTCAACGAAATATTCGTTGTCGCCGAAAAGCTCAAGCATACCGTCGATATCGTGAAGAGCATTCCATCTCCACTGTCTTGCACTGCCTTCGCTGTAGCAGTCGGCAAACTTTTTAATCATAACCGCATCATAGAAAGCGGTGATATAGGGACTGAAATTCCAGACGAATGAGCCGTCTGAATTTCTTGCCTGGAAATATTTTGTTTCGGGGTTGAAAACATTCTTGTAGTACATGGATTTTTCGGTGTATTTTTCAATATCCTCTGTTTTTCCGAGAGCTTTTGCAAGAGATGCAATTGCGCCGTCTTCCCATGCGTATTCGATTGTACGGCTGACAGATTCATCGTTGGGAGCAAGGTCCTGAGGAATATAGCCGTATTCATTATATAATTCGACATATGTTCTGCCGCTTTTTCTGACAGCATTGTCAGAGGTGTTCTTCATGAATTTATATGCGGCTTCAACATCGAAATCGGTTATGCCCTTGAGATAGCTTTCCGCAACAACAATGCTTGCGGAATCGCCGAACATCGAGCCTGCATATCCTGCGCCCTGAGGCCAGCGGGGAAGAGCACCAACGCCCGAGGATTCAGCCATATCAACAAGGCTGTTGAGGCAGTCAACCTGAATTTCCTCTGCGATGAGAGTATAGAGTGGGTGGGTTGTGCGGCAGGTATCCCAGAGCGACATATCCGTGCGGTAGGTGAAGCCTTTGGCAACGCCGACCTCCTTGGCAAAGTTAAGGTATTCGCCGTTGACGTCGGTGAAGTTTGTGGGCATTATCATTGTGTGATAAAGTGCGGTGTAGAAATTGGTTTTTATCTCGTCTGAGCCGTTGATTTTGATAACGGAAAGATTCTTGTCCCATTCTTTAACCGCTTTTTCTCTGATATCGTCAAAGGTGAGACCGTCAGCCTCAGCTCTGAGGTTGAGGAGTGCGTTTTCTTCGCTGACATAGCTTATGCCGACCTTCATTTCAACGCTTTCGTTTTCAAGCTTGCCGAAGTTGAGGTCGATTCCGCAGTCGGTGTCGATTCCCGAAATCTCATATGAAACAACGGGTTTATCGGTTACTGCGGCAAAATAAACGGGAAGTCCGCCATATCTGTCGGAAAACGCGCCGTGAAGCTCGCTGCTGCCGTAGATTACGCCTGTTTCTTCGTCAACACGCACCTTGCCTTTATAGGTTGTGCGGTTTTGTGTGGCGGCGGAAACGTCAATGAATAATCTTGCATCGCCGTCACCGTTGAAGGTGTAGCGGTGTACGCCCGTGTGGATATCCGCGGTCATTTCCGCAAGACAGCCGACAGAGGGGAGATAAACGGAATAATATCCGGGAGATGCGGTTTCGTTTTTGTGGGAATAAGTCATGACCGCAGGCTCATTTTTGCCCGATACGGGGATAACACGGAAGGTGCCGTAGTCCTCAGCGCCCGTGCCCGAAAGACGGTAATGGCTGAAGCCGAGGATATGACCCTGCTCGTAGTAATAGCCCGATGTGTTGGTCTTGACTATGTATGCACCGCCGAGGAAGCAGGTGTCGGGTCCGAGACGCACAGCGCCGAAGGGTACGGTTGCAGCAGGGCTGAGCATACCGCAGGTCCAGGGAGTGCCGCCCGTACCGATGAAGGGGTCGACATACTGAGTGTATTCGCCGACGGAAACCTCGGGCATATCAACGCTTTTCATCGAAACGCCGCCGAGAGTACCCGTTATCAGTGTTTCAATCGCAACAAAGACCGAAACAAAAATTCTGATGATGTTCCACATAAAAATGCCTCCTTAAACAAGTGATTTGCCTTCCCATTCGCTGTCGGGAGCAACGCTGAGAAGCTTTGCAACGGTGGGAGCAATGTCCATGATATTTGCGTTTTCAAGAATTCTGCCCGGCTCGAAATCCTTACCCTTTATGATGATGGGGATAAGCATATCTTCGGGCATCTCCGTGCCGTGGGTTCTGTCGTGACCGCCGTGGTCAGCGGTGATTATGTATGTATAGTCGTCGCCGAGGG
>JAZSCL010000236.1:0-5202 GCA_045602905.1 Acutalibacteraceae bacterium | reverse complement strand
TGTGCGCCAACGGTAAAGTTAAACTGATAGATTTCGGTGCAGCAAGAATTGCAAACGGAACAGACGAAAAAAGCCTTTCCATCATCCTTAAACCCGGCTACGCTCCGAAGGAACAGTATTCCACCCGTGCAGTGCAAGGTCCGCGTACCGATATTTATGCTGTCTGCGCAACTCTTTACAATATGATTACAGGTATAGTTCCCGTTGACAGCCTTGAAAGAAGCGTAAACGAGGATACTCTTGTTCATATTTCCGAGCTTGCGGATATTCCCGAAACTGCAGCAAAAGCAATTATGAAGGGTCTTGAACTCGATTATAAAAACAGAATTACAAGTGCATCTGAATTAAAAAGACTTCTTGAATCAAGCATTAGGGAGCAAGATTTTGAAAATTCGGTATATGAATTCGCAAAAGAAAGCATAAAAGAAGTTTCCGCCAAAACAAAGCAGATTACGGACGCAGAAAAAGACTCAAAAATCAGCAATAATCTAATTGCAAAGGATAATTCCCCCGAAAAAACCGATGTTATCAAAACAAAACCCGAAATATCGGAGGATGAAATATATTCTCTGCTGAGCGATATTGTTGAAGATTCCAAATCTGAACAAAGCAAAGAGAATTATGAAATAATACTTGATGTGCAAAAAAATCAGGATTCCGACCCCATGCAGAATCTTGATCTGTATACACAAAAAAAGGTAACAGATAATCGGTTTACTGTTAAAATCCCGGAATCAGATAATCTACCGCTTACAGAAACAACGGCAGCATATAAAAAATCAGCAGTCATCAGTAAAACAATAAAAATCCTGATCACTTTATCTGCGATTATCCTTATTACATGTTGCTGCATAATTTTAAACCACTACTTAATAACACCCTTTACGGTTAATTCATCTAACGAAAAGCTTGTTTCTCTTTTGAATGAGGCTTATAACCTATATGGCGATTCAACCGAAATCGAAGAAGATGTAAAACTGCAGGTACCTCAGGTTGAATTCCCTGAAGGAATGCTTGCAAAATATGCTCAGCTCTATGCCGAAAACGATGACCTCAAAGGTTGGATTACAATTGAGAGCCTTGATATCGACCTTCCAATTGTTCAGGGCACAAACAACAAATATTATCTAAAAAAGGATATCTACGGCAAACGAACATCCTACGGTGTACCATTCTTTGATTACAGAATGACCGATTTCAAGAATCTCCATAAAAACAATGTTGTTTACAGTACCAATAAACGCTATGATGACCTTGCTTTCGGTATGCTTGAAAACTACCGCTTCATTGATGCAGGCTTCCAGCAGGCGCCCGTTATTGAATGTAACACCATCTACGGAGATCTTGATTGGTTTGTTTATGCGGTTTTCATCACAAACTCAAAACCCGAAGATGATAACGACTATGTTTTCCCCTATAACTTCATCGACGTAAGCGAAGAAAAATTCCGGAAGTATATCAAAGAAATAGATAAGAGAAAGCTCTATCATACAGGCGTTGACATTCTTCCCACCGATAAGCTTCTCACGCTTTCGACCAATTGTTATGACTTTGAAGATGCAAGGCTTGTGGTTGTTGCAAGGCTCAGAAGAGACGGTGAAAGCATCGTCGTTGACACTTCAGAGGCATACCCCAATGATAACATAAAATATCCTCAGATATGGTATGATTTAAAGGGATGGGAAAACCCGTTCGCATCCGACCCTCGTTGGTAAATCTCAAAAATAACCCTGGGAGTTGAAATAAATGCAAAGATGTCTCGGCTGTATGAAAGAATACAAAGACGAATTCGATTTGTGTCCTTTTTGCGGTTACATAAATGATACACCCGCCAAGTCAAAAAATCATCTTGAGCCCGGCACAGAGATTGCTAACCGCTATATCATCGGTAAATCTCTCGGTCAGGGCGGCTTCGGCATAACCTATATCGCATGGGATAATAAGATTCAGAAAACGGTTACAATCAAAGAATTCTTCCCCAACGCTCTTTCCACCAGAGGATCGGGCGAAGTTTCCGTTTCATGCTTTAACGACAGAGCGGAAGTTCATTTCAAAGAGGGCATGAAAAAGATGCTTGATGAGGGCAGAAGACTCTCAAAATTCACCGATAACGAAAATATCGTTGACGTATATGACTTCTTTGAGGAAAACAACACCTCTTATATCGTCATGGAATATCTCAACGGCAAGGATTTAAAGCATTATCTTGAGGAAAAAGGCGGTAAGCTTTCTCCTGAAGAAGCTGTTGAAATTATCCTTCCCGTGCTCAACGCACTCTCGGATATGCACAAAGCTCAGCTTATCCACCGTGACGTTGCGCCCGACAATATTTTCCTTTGCGATAATGGAAAAATCAAGCTCCTTGACTTCGGCTCGGCACGTCTTGCGGTTGACGAAAACGAAAAGAGCCTTTCTATAATGCTCAAGCATGGATTCGCACCCAAGGAGCAGTATTCCAGCCGATCAAAGCAAGGACCGTGGACAGATGTTTATGCGGTTTGCGCAACGCTTTACAGAATTATAACGGGCGAAGTGCCTCCCGACAGCATCGACAGAAAGTCCGATTCTCTCAAACCCCTTTCGTCTTTCGGTGTGACAGGTTTCGCCGCCCTTGAAGAAGTTATATCCAAAGGCCTCGAAATCGAACCCGAGGACAGATATCAGGATGTAAAGACTTTAGCCGAAAAGCTTAAAGAGGCTGTCATATTTTCAAAAGGTATTATAATTGATCCTCCGCCTCCACCGAGGCCAAAAAAAATCATTTTATTTGTAATCGCCGTTGCTATGATTGTTGTTTTTTCAACTGTATTCTTTGTTTTCAAAAATAAGAGCAGTGAAAACAACGATAACAATTCATCAACTGAATCTACTACTGAACAAACAACGGAAGATACACCAAAAATAATCTCTGCTGATATTTTTGAAACCTTTCTTAATTCTGATTCACTAAAAAAAGACTACCCAGATATATACGCAATTAAAACAAAGGACATTTCTGCTTGCAGTGCAGATTTTGCAGAATACATAAAAACTTGCGGAGTAAAAGATTTTTCATCTGCAACAATTGACATAAAATACTTAGACCTTGATAGTGACGGAGTTGAAGAGATTCTGCTTTCAACCGATGCTACAGGTAACGGAAGTTATGTTGACCTATATCTTTTTGATATTGATGAAAAACAAAAGGTATTTTTGGGCGGCACATTTTTGAAACTTTCTCCCGATTCTTCGTTCAATCATATTTCCGTTATGCAAAACTCTGAAATAGAATATCATATTATGAAATTCCAAGGAATTGATGATTTCGAAATGAATGCCAGCAAATATACATATACAGGAAAAAGTGTCAATCTTGAATTCCAGATGTTTGCTACCAATCCATACAGAAAGGATGGTTATGGGGTAACAACTTACAAAAAAACTGATTCAAACGGAAATTTAACCGAAATAACCTCATTCCAATTTTTTGAAATTTGGAACAACTGTTTCAATGCCAATCGTGTTACAGGATATTGTGATACTCTTTATGAGGAATGGAAGAAAAATTACAATCAGAAAGCTCCAGAAGAAAACACATGGAAAAGTTCGTATGTTGAGCTTCTTCGAACGGTAAAACGTGATGAAACTTATGTTTTCGCATTAGGATTTGTTGATGACGATGATATTCCCGAATTGTTCATATCAAAAGGAGGATCTCATCCGTGTGGTGTTGAGGTATATACATATTACAACAACAAAACTGTTTTTCTTTGTTCCGGTGGAGAATTCGGTTATATCAAATTCATAGAGCATTCAGGATACATCTGTGGTTCATATACGGGAATGGGACATTTTTATGCAGATGTTTATAAAATGAGCAACGGAAAAGCAGAATTGTTATATACAGCCTCTGACAATTCAGGTGCTGATCCCGAAGCAAGAGGAATAGAATTAGAAAGAAAAATAAATAATTCAGATGTATCTGAAAAAGAAATGAATGAGTTCACAAACAAATACTATGGTAAAAATTCTATTTGTGTAGGAATGGATACTTCGTACGCCTATGAACCCACTGAGGAGAACTACAAAAAATATATCACTGATTTTAACGGCACAATTGTGGAATACCCAACAATGATCACGGTACCAAAGCTGGTTGGATGGGACATAGAAACCGCAAAAGCTTTTGCAGAATCAGTGGGACTTGTTTGTCACTCTGATATCATATACAGAGATAGTGATAAGCCTGAGGGAATAGTTATCGAGCAATCACTTGATGAAGGCGATAAAGTAATTTTGGGTTCTGTTATATCAATTGCCGTAAGTACGGGTATCCGTGAAATGAAAACAGCAAAAATCAAGGTTGCCCTTCCCAACAAAGGAGCTGCAGGTCAGGTTCAGGTTTATGTTAACAATGAATTTGCAGACACCAAAACACTTTTGTTTGATGGAACTGATTATACATTCCTTGTTGACGGAAGCGGCGAAGCATCACCTGTTAAATTCTTTATCGATGGCAAAGAATACTACAGCTGTACGGTAGATTTCAGCAAAACCGAGCCTGTAGTTTCAGCTGGTATGTATGCGGCAGACAAATCAACTTCGGCACTGTTTGAGGAAAGAAAGCCTATTCCTTCGGTTGTCGGTCTTTCTATGGAAGTAGCAGAGGCTCAACTTAGAGCACAAGGTTTTAATAATATCAAGATTGAATACACCATTGTTTATGACCCGACTCTGGACGGAAAGGTTCAGTCTCAATCACCTTCCGCATCATCAACAGGTATTCTCGGCATGACAATCACTTATCCGCTTTCAGAGGAAATAACTCTTGTTGTTGCTCAGAAATTCGGACTTTAAAAAAGACAGCTTCGGCTGTCTTTTTTATGTGTTTACACTTAACAATAATGTATATAAACATATATTAAGTTCAAACTGAAACAGCAAAGATGTTCGGTAACAACCCCAACAGCTTAACTAAAGAATATATTATCATCCTCTTGACATATCGTTTTATTTGTGATATTCTCTATTGAGCAAGCTAAATAAATAAATTTATTTATTTTATAATATGGAATGCTTTTTGCCATTAGGTTTGGTGTTCTTTGCTTGTTTTGAACCGTTCTTCAACATCTTTACCGCCCGCGGATGGCAGGTAAGATGTTGATCTGCGGTTTATCCGTGTTTACGTGCATTTTTTCGGAAAGGAGGAGTCCTGATGTACAC
>JAZSCL010000235.1:0-7433 GCA_045602905.1 Acutalibacteraceae bacterium | reverse complement strand
CACTCCTTATATCGTCGGCAGTTATGCTATGAATTTAATGGCATGGAATGACTTGGATATTTATGTTTCCAACGAATTTATGTCAACAGAGAAATTATATGAGCTGACTTCTTTTATACTTAACACTTTACGCCCTGTATGGTATGAAGCAAAGAAAGATATTGTCGATGGCAAAATCGCTTGGTTTCACGGCTTTGAAACAGAGGTTTTAAGCGAACTTTGGAATATTGATATATGGTTCTTTGATAATGAAACTATCACAAATACTATTGAATTTTGTAACAGAATCAAGGCTCAAGCAGATACCGATGAAACAAAGAGAATGGCTGCATTAAATATCAAACAAGCCTTATTTGAAAATGAACAATATGGCTTCGGGAAATATACGAGTATGGATGTATATAAGGCTGTGTTTGAAATGGGAATAACAAATTATAATGAGTTTATAAATACATATAAATCGATTTAAGGAGATAAATCTATGTATAAATCCGAATTCTGTGAAGTGCATTATAACGAAGAATACAATGTTGTATTTGTAAAATGGAAAAAGTTTTGTTCTCACGAAAACTACCGTGAGCCTCTATACTACGCACTTGAAATAATCAAAGAACATAAGTGCGACTATGTTGCTGACACACGCACGGGTTTTGAAAACCATCCCGACGATACAAAATGGGTTGCAGATGTTTTTATGCCGACTGCGGCAGAATACGGATGCAAAACAATATGGTTCATCATTGATAAAGAAAACTCTTTGAAAGAAGAACTTGAAGGACAGGAAAGCGATTCCTCCGACAAAATTGCATTCAGATATATTTACGGCTTGAATGAGGTTGCAAAATGAAAATCATCAACACTTGCAATAAAATAAAATCACTTTTCTCAGGCAGCTTTGATATGACTGTATGGAGAAAATATGCAGGCGAAATATCAAAAGAATTGCAGTCAAAATGTGAAAATGATGCAAAAGATTATGATTTCAAAAAGGACGTTCTTCCTGTTCTTGAAACCGCATTGAACGCAGATAAAATTGATTTTGTGAGTAAGAATTTTCAGATTGTTGTTGACACTCTGAACTCTAATCTTTCAAAGCTTTTTGTTACAGAACCCGATATAAATATCATTCTATATCTCGGACTTTGCAACGGTGCGGGTTGGGCAACTACGCTTAACAGCAAGAACACAGTTCTTCTCGGAATTGAGAAAATAATCGAGCTGGATTGGGGCGACGAAACAAATATGCGCGCCTTGATTCTGCACGAAATCGGTCATCTGTGGCATAAGATGAACGGCAATTTGTTTATTCCTGATTTTACAAAACGAAGAAAAGCCATACAGCAGCTTTATCAGGAAGGTGTTGCTATGGTTTGCGAACATATTCTTTGCGGTGATGATGACTTTTATCATCAGGACAAAGATGGTTGGCTCGATTGGTGCCGTGAAAATGAAGCCGAAATCAAAAAGGAATATCTCCGCCGTCTTGATGCAAAGGAAAGTGTTCAGGACTTTTTCGGCGATTGGTGTTCATATAACGGATATTCCGATGTCGGATATTATCTCGGCTGTCGGTTTATCGAGCATCTTATGGAATCATATTCATTAAAAGAAATCGCAAAATTTTCTTTCAGTAAGATAAACAAAGAATTTAAAGATTACGCCCGACAGAGGTGAATTATGAAACTGACAAACTACGGTATGCCCACATTGATTGAAACAAACACACTTGAAGCTTGTGCAAAGCTGTGTTCAGAATTAGGGCTTGATTTCATCGAACTAAATATGAATATGCCGCAATATCAGCTTGATAAAATTGATGTTGAATATTTCAAGAGTGTTGCAGACAAATACGGCATTTACTACACCATTCACCTTGATGAAAATCTGAATGTCAGCGATTTCAACCCTTATATTGCAGAGGCTTACACTAAAACCGTTGCCGATACTATTGAATTTTCAAAACAGCTTGGTGTCAGAGTGATTAATATGCATATGGCGAAAGGTGTTTATTTCACCCTGCCCGACAGAAAGGTTTATCTTTTCTTGGAATACAAAGAGCAGTATCTCAAAAGTATTACTGCGTTCAGAAATATGTGTGAAAACTCTATTGGTGATGCAGATATTAAAATCTGTATCGAGAATTGCGACGGCTACGAAGATTTTCAGAAAGAAGCTATTGAATTACTTTTGGAAAGCAATGTTTTTGCTTTGACTTTTGATGTGGGACACAATCACGGCATTGGCGGAACAGACGAAGAATTCATTATGAAACACAAAGACCGTCTGTGCCATATTCATCTGCACGATGCAGATGGTAAGAAAAACCACCTCGCACTCGGTACAGGTGAAATGAATATTGAAAAATATATTAATCTCGCCAACGAGCATAACTGCCGTGCGGTTTTGGAAACAAAAACGATTGACGGATTAAAGCAGTCTGTGGAATGGTTGAAGAAAAACATATGAAACTATGAAGGAGAATAGATATGCCGATATTTACAATAACTTTTTGTGCGTTGATTTTTATAATCTTCATACTTGATAACTTTATCATCATTCCCAAAACAGCGGCGGTAACCCTTAAAGAAAAACTGTGGTCGGGACACAACAAAGGCTACATAAACCACGCTCTGCATCTGTCTGAAAAGAAAATCAAAAAGGGACAAGTGTGGCGACTGGTATCGTCATCACTTCTCCATATCGGAACGTGGCACATCATCTCAAACATAACTGCAACCATCATTGTCGGATATGCCGTTGAATCACAGCTCGGTGCAGTTAAAACCGCTCTCTGTTTTATCGGCTCTGCGTTCATATCGGGTTTGTGGATGGCATTTGTGTATAAGCTCCACGAGGGTGAAGGCGCATCAACGGGTATTTACAGTCTGATTGCCGTATTTGTTATGCTTGCCGTCAAAAACGGAACGGTTTTCTTTTCGCCCGTACCAACAATAGCTTTGATTGTTTTAGCTATTTACACAGTCGGCGGAATGCTTGTCGGCAAGGCAACCGCTTGGGAGCATATCTCAGGATTTGCAGGCGGTCTGCTGATGGGGTTTATTTTGATATAAAAGGATATTTTCTATGAATACAGATTTAATCAAATCGGTTGTTGAAAAGCAAATGCACACAACAGTCAGCAAAATCCGTGCTATCGGCAAGGGCGCAAGCGGAAGCGTTTATCTTGTGAAAATCACAACCAAGCCTTATGAAATTGCAGTTAAAACGAGCAAATTTTATGATGCAATTTGCAAAGAGAAGGATATGCTTGATTTTCTTTCTCCCAAGGTTTCATATAAAGTTCCGAAAACCTATTTCCTACACCGTGAAAATAACACCGTTTATCTCGGTATGGATTACATAAAAGGAATGAGCGGTAAGAGCAAATATCTCGCGTTTATTCCGTCAAGAAAGAGGCTCAGAAACAGCATTATTGATGCGCTTATGAACGCACAAAGCGTGCACAACGACAAGTTCGGCAAATACGATAATCCCGTTTATGACTCTTGGGCGGAGTATTACAAGGATTATTTCGTTGACATTTACGCCTTTACAAAAGCGAAGTTTGAGGAAACCGAGATTGAACTCGAGATTATGCAAGCGGTTGAGCTTATCAGCAAGAATTTTGATGAAATATTCAGCGTTACAAACAATACAGCTTGTCTTTGTCACGGCGATTTCTTGATGCCGAATCTGATAATTGATTTCTGGAAATCCGAGCTTGCAGGTGCGGTCGACCCGTTTGATATGCTGTGGGCAGAACCCGAATACGAAATATTCTGCCTGACACTCGGTTTCGGTAAAAAGCTCAAGCTTTATGATGAGTATAAAAAGAGAAATCCGACCTCAAAATACTGCGATTTAAAGGTCGAACTTTACGCTCTGTGCAACGAGCTGAATTGGTATATTCTCTTGGGCGAAATGGGACACGATTACTTGATGTTCCGTGCAAAGAGATTAATAAAGGAAATGAAAGAAATGGGATTGAGTAAGTAACACGGGAGTGAAAACTATGGATAAAAACGCAGCAATTAACTTTGTTGTACAAAACGCACGACCACTTGAATTAGCAATCTACAAGTATTTCTTTGAAAACGAATCAAATCAAGCTGTTGTTGATGAGCTTTCAAATTTTCAAAACGCCGACGGTGGTTTTGGCAATGCTCTTGAGCCTGATTTTTTTAACCCCAATTCAAGTCCTATTGCAACAAACGATGCTATAATCACTCTTTGCCGTGTGAATGCACTTAACAAAGACTCGGATATTGTAAAAGGAATTGTCAGATATCTTGAATCTCACGATTCTTTTGATGAAGATAAAAAACGTTGGTTGTTTGCGATAGACAGCAACAAGGATTATCCGCACGCGATATGGTGGCAGAAAAAAGGTGACGGTATCAGCGGATTTAATCCGTCAATATCTTTGGCGGCATTTTTGATTTGCTACGGTAATCGAACTTCTCTTTCTGAAGAAATCATAAAAGAGGGTTTTGAGTATCTTGAAAATACCGAAGAAATAAGCGGAGATTCATTGAAATGTTTTCTGCTTACATATAAGCTTTTGAAATCAAACAGCATTAAGGATATAATTGATTTGGAACATTTCAGAGATTTGTTATGCAAAGCTGTTGATAATTCCATTTGTAAAGATATTGAAAAGTACGGAGTTGAATATGTACCGATGCCTTCTGACTTTTTCTCCGGCACATATCTTGAATTTATCACACCTGAAACAAAAATGCTGATAGCCGCAGAAAAAGAAATTTTAGGTAAGCTGCAAATGAAAGACGGCGGATTCGACATCACTTGGAAATGGTATACTCCGTATCCCGAGTTCGAACAAGCAAGAGCTTGGTGGCGTCCTCGCATTACTATCGAAAAGCTTCTTTTTAATGAGGTGCAAATATGAAAACCGATATATTAAGACAAAATGAAAACAGTTGGAATGCACTGGCTGAAGATTTCTTCGGTGTTACAGCTTTGCCTGTTCTCGGCTGTTCAATTCCGACAGAGGATGAACTGCACCTTTTCCCTGACCTTAACGGTAAGTCTGTTTTTGAAATGGGTTGCGGTAGCGGTCATTCGCTCAAATGGTGTGCAGAACACGGTGCAAAAGAGCTTTTTGGTCTTGATATTTCTGAAGAACAACTTAAAACCGCAAAGAAACTTCTGAAAGAAAACGGATATTACTGCAAACTTTATCATCAGCCTATGGAAGAAAACACAAACATTCCGCAGAACTATTTTGATGTTGTTTATTCAATATACGCAATCGGTTGGACAACAGACCTTGAGAAAACAATAAAAAATGCTGCATCTTATCTGAAACGAGGCGGCACGTATATTTTCTCTTGGGATCATCCGCTTCTGCATTGTGTTGATTTGGAAAGCGTTGCTATTTCGGGCGGCAACAGAACAGTAGCAACCGAAGAACGCATTATTTTCAGCGGCAACTATCTCGAAGAAGATTATTACACTTTCGAGAAATATGGTAACCCTCTTACTCTGCAAAACCGAAAACTTTCAACATACATAAACACCCTTGCAGACGCAGGCTTTGCAGTTGAAAGAGTAGTCGAAGAAACAAGCAAAACTGTTCTCGAAAAATCAAAGGATTTCAGTTCAGGTTATTATGCCGATTTCAAAGCAAAGCATTTTCCGTTGTCGATTGTTATTAAGGCGAGAAAGCTTTGATTTTTGAGGTGTAGATATGTTTGAACTCGAACAAGTATGTGATGAAAATATGCCGCATTACAGCGAATATGAAAAAGCATTTGCAACTGATTTGATGCAATATCAATCAAGAATTTATCCGTCAGAAAGTGCTGAAGTTTTGCGTTGGCATCATATCAAAACGAACGAAAAATATATCGGGGCAATTTGGCTTGAGAAGTATGCCAACGATGATTTCGCTGTTTTAGGCGTTTTCATAGCTGATGAATTTTATAGAAATAAAGGTATCGGTAAAGCTGCGATTAAACAAATAATCAAAACAGATTTACAGCATATGCACACAAATAAAATACTCCTTCGTGTCCGTGAAGAAAACGAAAGAGCAATCAGATGCTATAAATCGGTTGGCTTTAAAGAGAACAAAAGATACCCGAAAGGTAGTCTAAATGTTATTGAAATGATATATGAGGCTTAATTATGATTTACAGAAAATATGAAAGCAGAGATATTTCTGCAATACGGGATATTCTTGAAAACGATTTAGGCTATAGCTGTGAACTTGAAAATCTGAATAACCGTATTAACGAAATGATGAAACGGGGCAATTATCAGATTTTTGTTGCCTGCGACGGTGACAAAGTTGTCGGCTACATAGGCTGTGTAAATTACCTTGCGTTTGAACTTGAAAATGAAGGTATGAAGATAATCGCTCTCGCAGTTTCAAAGGAATATCGTAGAAAAGGTATCGGCACAGCATTGCTCAAAACTGCAGAGCAATGGGCAAAAGAAAATAATATTGAAGTTATACTTCTCAACAGTGGTTTGCCGAGAGAAGATGCCCATGCATTTTACGAATCACAAGGCTATTTCAAAAAGAGTTATGGTTTCATTAAAAAAATCTGACAAAAAGGTGTTGCTTATGTCAAAAGTCATTTTAATCTGTGGCAAAATCTGCTGCGGTAAAACTACATATGCACAAAAACTTTGCAACGAAAATAATGCCGTGTTGCTCTCGGTTGATGAAATAACGCTTGCTCTTTTCGGACAGCATTGCGGCGATAAACACGATGAATATGTAGAAAGAACCGAGAAATATCTGTTAAATAAATCCTTGGAACTACTCGAAAACAATTTCAATGTCGTTCTTGACTGGGGCTTCTGGACAAAAGCAGAACGAGAGTCAGCAAAAGGTTTTTATAAGTCCCGTAATATCGAATGCGAGCTTCATTACATTGATATTAGCGATGAAACATGGAAATCTCGTTTACATAAGAGAAATAACGCTGTGCTTTCAAATGAAACAAGTGCTTATTATGTTGATGATAATCTCGCTGCAAAATTCGCTTCAATATTTGAAGTACCAAGTGAAGATGAGATTGATGTTGTTGAAGAAAAGTGAAATGGTGATCATATGAAAACACTTATTCTGAACGGCTCTCCTCGAAAAAACGGAGATACTATCAGTTTAATCAGCAAACTAACAGAGCAATTAAATGGCGAATATAAATTAGTAAATGCTTATTATTCGGATATTTCAGCTTGCGTTGATTGCCGTTATTGTTGGAGCAATGACGGTTGTTCAATTAATGACGAAATGACAGAAATATATGATTATATTGCCGATTGTGATAATGTTGTAATTGCATCACCTATTTATTTCTCACAGCCTACAGGAAAGCTCTTTGACGTTTGCAGCAGATTTCAAACATATTTTGCAGCGAAGCATTTCCGTAACCAGACACCAATAATTAAACCAAAAA
>JAZSCL010000234.1:0-3189 GCA_045602905.1 Acutalibacteraceae bacterium | reverse complement strand
TTGCTTGTCAAAATCAATTTTACCGAAACGGAATTTACATGGGAACCCATGGGACTCGAAATTCTCAGAGGACCCGAACACATAGTCAAAGCGGAGCTTCCGAGGATTTTTGTTGATGTTCAGGAGGAGGAATTCAATCTTCTTTCGCCCCTCTCCGCAAAGATGCACATAGCCGCAACAAGAAGGCAGATGACATATCTTAATCCTGCCCGATTCAAGGATGCAACCGAAGAGGAATGGGCGGAGCATTTTGCAGAGCCATTAAGAACAGGCAGAGTGCCGGGAGAAACCCTTGATTTCTTTATTCTTTGCCCTCTTGCGAAGAAAGCAGAGGAAAACGAATGGAAGAAAAGCAAATTGGAAGATGTCAAACAATATATTTTGGAACAGATGTAAATATGAAATGAGGAACGGAAAATGAGCAAGGAAAAATTCGGACAGAAAGAAAGTTATGATATTATAGTTTCAGATTCCGAAGCTATAATAAAATACGTTGATGAACTCAAAAAAGGTAAAAAGATAGATGAAAAAAATGCTCCCGAAATAGTGAAACTCTATATAAATCCCGAAGATAAGAGCGTTTCCGCAAAAAAGGAAGAGCAGATAAAACTTGCAAAATCCGTTGGCGGAGCAGGTGCGATGGCTGCTGTTGCAGCCCTGGGAACAGGAGCAACCATGTTAGGCGGGGGCGCAGCGGCATCACTCATCGGCGGTGCAGCGGCAACCGGATTGGGTGCAACCGTGTTAGGCGGCGGTGCAGCAGCATCACTTATCGGAGGTACGGCAGCAACAGGCTTAAGTCTTGCAGGCGCTTCGGCATCACTTCTTACCCCGATTGGTATTCCTTTGGTTGCGGTAGGTCTTAGCCTTGCAATAGGAAAAACAATCCATACTTTCAAAAACAAGGAGAAGACTGAAAAATTAAATAAAGAGTTAGACAAAGCTATAGTGTACCTTGTGAACGAATGCAAAGAAAAAGAGAAAAAGTATCAGGCAAAATTCAATAAGTATGAGAAAAAAGTAGAAGCTCTGATTGAAAAGTATAAACCCATAGTCAAGGATAAAATCAAAAAAGCAGCGATTCTTGCGGATGATGCTATAAATGTTGATGTAAATAAAAGAATTATGCAGTACCAACAGATAGCGTTGAATCAGTATGCCGATATAAAAAATCTTAACGACAATTTTGATGATATCCAAAAGAAATATAATGAAACCGTAAAAGAATTAAGAGAGATTCTCGAGGAATATCAGAAGCTTGAAAAAGAGAAAAATGAGTTGCTTGCAGAACTTGAAAAGTACAGAGGTCTTATAAGTGCCGCGGCAGCAAAAAGTGCATATTTAACTTCTGATAAACAAAAGAAGGTGAAAGAATGATTTCGTACAGAGAACGCGAACTCATGATGGTTCAGAAGTTTCTGAAGGATCTGGGAGACGAACTTAATCAGTCAATGTCGGATGCGTCGGAATCAATGGAAAACAGAACCCTCTCAAAAGAAGATGCTTTATCTTTGCCCGAAATAAAATCATATGACGAACTTGTTGAACGTGCCCGTGAATGCGGATATGATACATATATAAGAGCTGAGGATCTTTTGTCCGCAGAGGAACTGGAGCAAATTGAAAGAGACAAGGATAAAATTGAAGATGAATTCAGACGTCTTACGAAGCTCGAAAAGGTTGATTACGGTTTTATTATTGCGGCAACCGCTTTGCAGCTCCTGCGTCAGGTTGTTCAGCCCAAACTTGATTTTAAAAACCTGAACAAGGATAACAGAGGTAACGACAAAACTGCCGATAATGATGCAGATAAAAACAAGATAAAACAAAAAATAGATGAAATTAAGAATCAAATTTTTGAAAACGGCATCGATTTGGATGAAAGCAAAAAATGGTATTATGCATCTGTTGCCGAAATAGGTGATATCGCTCATGTTCCGTATGATGCAATCAAAGGAACAAGCATGGACGGGAAATTTCCTATCGGCATGAACGGAAATAATCACAGATTCAAAACTCTCGGTCATGACCCTTGGCTCGGTTATCTTTTCGGAACTTGCAACATTCTTACAAACACCATGACAACAAGTGCGTTAACTACATATCATGTGAAAAACAGTAAAGTAGTAAATAATGCGGATACGGCAAAAATGTTTGAACGCAGTTTTGAAAGATTTAAGGAATCAAGAGAGACTTTTCTGATTGCTTTGATTAAACAATTTTATCACATCAAGTCTGATGAAAAATCAAAAAAAGGCTTGTCTTTGCCGTTCTTGCAGTTGTTCCTGGATGAAAAAACAATTGAAAAGCTCTGTGATAACGGTCTTGATTATAACAATGCTAAGTTTTTGGGAACAATTGCAGTTCAGGCGGGCTATGCGGAAATGATAAATTTTGTGATTGCAACTATTCACAGAATTCTTATGGCACTTGAAGAGCTTAAAGAACAGGGTATCGATGAATCTAAGCTTAAAGCTATAGCAGATTATGATATTTTCGGCAAAGATTCGGGTCTCAAGGAAGTGAGAACAAGAAAAATGCTGATGATTTCAAATTCAATTGCAACGGCAGCGAACGGGATTTTTGTTGCGGCATTGACTGTCGGTGAAGCACTTGCAGAAAAGCCTGATTTCTACAAGGCTCTTGAAAATCTTGACCTCGGCGGTGCAATAATTACCGTTGTACATCTGTTTAAAGATGCGAAGGTTATCCTTAAAATCAAAAAAGATTTCATTGAAGCGGCAATCAAAGAAGATTTTGAGAAAAAGCTGGCAGAACTTGAAATTGACGGATAATATGATGCGGAGTGTAAAAAACACTCCGCTTTTTGTATTCTTAAAGTTGACTATATCCGACATTTCGTTTATAATAATAAATATTCTGAATTAAGGAGATGCGTATATGTCAGAAAAACGAAGCAATTTCACAGGTAAAATAGGATTTGTTCTGGCGGCGGCAGGTTCTGCTGTCGGCTTGGGCAATATCTGGAGATTCCCTTATCTTGCGGCTAAATACGGCGGAGGTATTTTCCTTCTTGTTTACCTTATTCTTGCCGTAACATTCGGCTTCGCACTTATGTGTGCGGAAATCGCAATCGGAAGAAAAACAGGTCAGAGTGCAATCAACGCATTCGGAACTCTCAACAAAAAATATAAATTCGTCGGTGTTCTTGCATCAATAGTTCCCGCA
>JAZSCL010000233.1:0-17017 GCA_045602905.1 Acutalibacteraceae bacterium | reverse complement strand
TCCTCGGTGTATTTAACAAAATCGGAAGTATATGTATTTTTATAAACCGCAATTATATCTTCAATTCCCTTGCCCTCGCAGAGATTCTCTTTGAAAAGAGGAATTGTTACAGCCATACCGCTGTAATAATCAGCAACTATGGGGCTGAATGCAGGGAATTTTTCAATGCCTGTTATAGCTTTCATCTCTTTGAGATGCTTATGCTCCTGAGTAAGACCGTACTGACGGGGAGAATTGTGGTATACTTCACGGCTGAGGCTTTCATACTGAGCTATCATTTTCTTACCGCCGCCGCTGTAGCCCGTTACGGAAGTGCAGGCAAGAAGCGAATTCTGAGGAAGTATTCCGTTTACAACAAGTGGATATATAAGAGCGATGAAGCCGCTGGCATGGCAGCCGGGCACGGCAACCCTCTTTGAATTTCTGATTTTTTCAAGATGTGCTGCCGAAAGCTCGGGAAAACCGTATGCCCATTCAGGCAGAGTTCTGTGGGCTGTTGATGCATCGATAACTTTAACATCGGGATTATCGATAAGCGAAACAGCCTCAATTGCCGCCGCATCGGGAAGGCAGAGAAATGCAATATCGCAGGAATTGAGTGCAGCCTTTCTTGCGGCTGTATCCTTGCGAAGCTCCTCGGAAAGAGTCATAATTTCAACATCTTCACGGTTTGAAAGACGCTCAAAAATACGCAGACCCGTTGTTCCTTCTTTTCCGTCTATAAAAATCTTTGTTTTGCTCATAAATATGTACCTCATTCTATCCGGGCGGATAATATCCGCCCCTACCCGTAAATCCAAACATGATATGCGAATAATTATACATTTTCAACTGCATAAAGTCAAGAGAATTTTGTATATTCACAATTTGTTAGTGAATATTATGCAATATTCCATCCGTCTGTATATCGCTTTGTGCAAAATGATATATAAATGCTTTATTTAACGGGATTCTTCTTTTTAATTACAATCTCATTTTCAAGTTTTTCGCCGTTGAAACAACTCTTGAGATTGTTTAAAGTTATTTCGGCAATACGCTCAAGCGCCTCGTGAGTAAGGAAAGCCTGATGGGAAGTTACAAGCACGTTGGGCATCATGATAAGCCTTGAAAGAACATCATCCTGAAGAATACTTTCGGATAAATCCTCATAGAAGAATTCGCTTTCTTCCTCATAAACATCAAGTCCCGCGCCGCCTACCTTACCGCTTCTTATTCCTTCAATCAAGGCTTCGGTGTCAATCAACGCACCTCTCGATGTGTTGAGAATGATGACCTTATCTTTCATCATCTTGATTGAATAGTTGTTTATGAGGTGGTAGGTTTCGCTTGTCAGAGGGCAATGCAGAGAAATAACGTCGGAGCGTGCAAAAAGCTCCTCAAGGGGAACATATTCAAGATATCCCTGCGAAGGCTTGGGGTCATAGGCAATAACATTCATGCCCATTCCCCTGCACATTTCAACAAAGGTCATTCCGATTTTTCCCGTACCGACAACGCCCACGGTTTTTCCGTAAAGGTCAAAACCCACAAAACCGTTAAGGCTGAAGTTATAATCTCTTGTGCGGATATAAGCTTTGTGCGTTTTTCTGACAAGAGTGAGCAGAAGTGCCATTGCGTGCTCGGAAATTGCATGAGGAGAATATTCGGGCACACGCACAACAGGAATGTTATTCTTTGCAGCGTTAAGGTCAACATTATTGTAACCTGCGCAGCGTAATGCGATTATCTCTATTCCGTTTTCTTTGAGCACTGAAATTGTTTCTTTGCTTATATCGTCATTAACAAAAGCCACAACGCCCCTTGCACCCTTTGCCATAACGGCAGTTCTGGGGCTGAGCTTTGATTCAAAATATTCTATTTCTATACCGTACTTTGATTTAAGCTCATCGAAATAAATTTTATCATAGGGTTTTGTATCAAAAAAAGCAACCTTATTCATTTATATCATTCCTCATAAAATCATCCCTTCGGGAATATTGTTACCCGAAAGGATGAAAATATTATTTTAATTCATGGATAAAAAGTCCGCTTAAAAGCTTGGGCTCAAACCATGTTGATTTGGGAGGCATAATCTGACCTGCATCGGCAATATCCATAAGCTCCTCAAGGGTTGTGGGATACATTGAGAACGCAAGGCACATATCCTCTTTTACTCTGCGTTCAAGCTCACCGAGACCTCTTATTCCGCCCACAAAATCGATTCTTTTGTCTGTTCTGGGGTCATCGATTCCGAGAACGGGAGAGATAAGGTTCTTCTGAAGAATTGAAACATCAAGCGCTTCTACGGGGTCATCGGAATTGAAAGTGCCTTCCTTGGCGGAGAGCTTATACCATTTTCCTCCGAGAAGCATACCGAAGGTGTGTGCGGATTCGGGTTTATACGCAGAATCTCCGACAAGCTCAACGCTGAATTTTTCGCTGATTTTTTCAATGAATTCAGCCTCTGTATTGCCGTTCAGGTCCTTGATAACACGGTTATAGTCCATTATTTCAAGCTCCTCACAGTCAAAAAGAACTGCAAGGAAGAAGTTGAATTCTTCGTTTCCGATATAATCGGGATACTGCTCCCTTCTCTTAAGACCGACCTTGACCGCCGATGCCGCTCTGTGGTGACCGTCGGCAATATAAAGATAATCAACGCCTGCAAAAAGCTTTGTGAGCTTTGCGATTGTTTCTTCGCAGTCTATTACCCAAACGGTGTTTGCAATTCCGTCTGCGGTAACGAAATCATAAACGGGAGCATGATTTTCTTTCCATGCGCTCACGATTGATGCAATTTCAGCCTGAGGACGGTAGGTAAGGAATATGGGACCAGTATTTGCATCGCAGTAATCAACATGATTGATTCTGTCTGCCTCCTTATCGGCTCTTGTAAGCTCATGCTTTTTAATGATGTTGTTGATATAATCATCAATCGAAACGCAGCCGACAAGTCCCGTTTGCGCTCTGCCGCTCATAATCTGACGGTAGATATATATTTTCGGCTCTTCATCCTGCCTGCAGATTCCGTCTGCAGAAAGCTTTTTAAGGTTTTCGCTCGCCTTAAGATAAACCTGCTCGGAATAAAGGTCCGTTCCTTCGGGCAAATCGATTTCAGCTTTGTCTACATGAAGAAATGAATACGGATTTCCCTCAACCATTTCCGCAGCTTCCATGCTGTTCATAACATCATAGGGAAGTGCCGCAACCTTATCCGCAAATTCAGGTGTTGGTCTTACAGCTTTAAAAGGTCTGAATACTGCCATGGAAAGAACCTCTTTCTTATAAATATTACATATATATTACATCACGGTTAATTATTTGTCAATTTACAACTTGAATATTGATTTTTATGATTTTCAACTGTATAATAGCATTATAAACAAAAGGAGGAAAAATTATGTATTGTTCAAAATGCGGAAAACAATTGCCTGACGGCGTAACATCCTGCCCCGACTGCGATGTTGTTGTTGAACAGGTTTATCCTAAAAAAGAAGAAAAACAGCCACTTTTCAAGATGCCGGGAAAAGGTTCAAAGAGTTATGCGGCTCTCGTTACTGCTTTTATGGTATTTCCCGCAAGCATCTGCGTTGCAATCGACCTTGCTTTTGATAAATACGATTACTGGTTCGGTTATGTTGTGGGTGCACTGCTTGTTTCATGGGTTTGCTCGGTGCTTCCCGTTTTAAGAGTTACGCCCCCTGCAGTAACGGCTCTCATCTGCTTCGGGTCGATAGTCGGCTATGTTTATTACATATTAAGCAAAACGGATATGTTTGACTGGCTGCCTCAGTTCGTTTTGCCGTTGTTTATTCTTGCCGCCGCCTTCCTTGCCATGGATATTGCCCTCATAGGCGGACACCGTGTCAAAGGTCTTCGCATTTTCTCCATGCTTTCGCTTCAATGCGCCGCCTTCCTTGTTTGTTGGGAGGTTGCATGGGATAACTTCCGCAGAGGCGAAATCGACCTTCAGTGGTCACTGATTCTTGCCTGCGGATTCATTTCGGTTGTTGCCGTAATAGAAGCATTCAACTATGTTTTCAAGATAAACAAGAAATAAAAAGAAATCGGTTGTGAAATTCACAGCCGATTTTTTGTTTAATCTATGTCAGAGAAAAACTCCTCTGTTTTTGTTACGCTGTATCTGCCGTTGCTGACATCAACAAGCTTTGCATTGAAGCTGTCAACAATCTCAACGGGCATTCTGAAAATGAGAGTAACATTATCCTCAAAAACCGTATCTTCGATAATGCCGCCGTTTTCGGGCACGAGCGATGAAAGCTTACCGTAAAAATAATAGTCACAAGTTACCTTGAGCCTTGCACACATAGCACGGGTAACGATTCCGCCTGCCGCAACGGCAATCGATGCGGAATGTGAATATGCCCTCACAAGTCCGCCTGCGCCGAGCAAGATTCCGCCGAAATATCGGGTAACAACCACCGCACAGTCGGTTACCCCCGATTTTTCAAGCACATCAAGCACGGGGATACCCGCAGTGCCCTGAGGTTCACCGTCGTCGGAATAGCGCTTGACGCCTGTATCACGGATGATGTAAGCATAAACATTGTGGGTTGCATCCCAATGCTTTTTGCAGACCTTCGCTATAAAGTCCAATGCCTCTTCCTGAGTTTTGACGGGCATAATATGACCGATAAAGCGGGATTTTTTAACTATATATTCATCGCTTGAAGCGGTTCTTATTGTTTTGTAGCTGTTTGATGCCATCTTTTTTCCTCCGAAAGTAGTCGATTAGAAAATCGGAATGTGCAGATTGAAGAGATAGATTTTTGTTCCTGATTTCCGAAAACGCAGGCAATACTTTGTGTATTAACGAGTATTTCGGGAACAAGGAGCATAAATATAGCCTTCAAGATGCGCATTCAAGATTTGATAATCGGCTACAATAATAAAAGCAAAAGCGGCGCAAAAATGCACCGCTCATTTTGCTTATTATTTGTTGAGATTGAAACGCTTATTGAAGCGATCAACACGTCCGCCGGTATCAACGAGCTTCTGCTTACCTGTAAAGAACGGATGGCACTTTGAGCAGATATCAACACGAAGATTTTCTTTTGTTGAACCGGTTTTGATAACCTCACCGCATGCACAACGGATCTCAGTCTGTTCGTACTTGGGATGGATTCCTTCCTTCATCTGATGTCACCTCTTTCGGTTTATACATATACATAACGCACAAATTCTATCACATGGAAACCAAAAATGCAAGACTTTTTTGAAATTTTTTTATTTTTAGTCAATTTCAATACTTTCGGCAAGTCTGAACGAATAGATTACAGTCTGTTTAACGGGTAAATCGAGAACTTCGCCCAGACAGCGGCGGTAAACCGACAGTTGTTCTTTGTATTTTTCGGCAAGCTCGGCACCGTTATCCGCCTTATCTGTTTTGAAGTCAACGATTATAAGCTCACCGTTTTCAACAAAAGCACAGTCGGCAACGCCCTCGATTATTATAACCTCATTCCCTGCCTGCTCTCTTGAAATACCGCTTTCCATCTCATAAAGAGGCACCGCACAGGTAAATGCATACTCCTTATATACTTTTTCTGCGGAAAGAATACGTTTCGCAAGACTGCTTTCAAAGAATTTCGAAATCGACTTAACGTCAACAACTTTCCCTTCTGCTTCTGTCAGCATTCCGTCGGAAACAAGTTTTTCAAGCTCTGCGGAAACATCAGCTTTTGCTCTTTCATAATCCGCAAACTGCATGAATCTGTGGGTTGCCGTGCCTCGCTGAGCAGGAGTCAGCTTGTCCTTGCCCGTAAACGAAGGTCTGCGTGTTGCAAAATATTCTCCGCCTATTTCTTCGGCATCAAGCTTTGATGCGATTCTTTTGGCAACAATGCCTTCAAGCACGGAATAGGGATAAGCATAGCCGAGCCTTTCTTTGATTTCGCTGAGCATTTCTTCATCGGGAAGCACGGTTACGGATTCTTCCGACAGCTCAATTTCTTCCGTTTGCGATGTTATTATCTGAGTTTTCAGCGGCGTATCGCACGGAATGCAGATTGATGAATCAATACCCGCCGCATTACGCAGAGAATGAGCATCGGGATGCCTTAAAAGAGCAGAAAGAATGCATTCGGCATAATTTTTGAAATTGATAACCTTAAACGGGTCAACAAGCATTTCCGTTCTGATATTCGATGCTATACCTGAGAGCTTTTTGCTCCAATCCTCGGATGCAGCAATAATAACAAGCTTTTCTTTGGGTCTTGTCAATGCAACATAAAGCACTCTGAGCTCCTCGGAACGTTCAGCTTTTTTGATTTCAAGGCTTGCGGAGAGTCTGGGAAGAGTGTTGAATTTTGCCTTACCCGTGTTGTTTCTTATTCCTATGCCGCTTTCGTTCGCGATAAGCAAATCTTCACGAAGCGACATATCGCTGTATTTCTTTTCGCATGAGCCGATAAAACAAACGGGAAATTCAAGTCCCTTGCTCTTGTGAATGGTCATTATTTTAACGGTATCGGCAGCTTCGGAATCGGTGTTTGCACCTGCAATGTCGCTGCCGTTTTTCGTTACATTATCGATGAATCTTATGAATCCCGAAACACCCTTCTGACCCGTACCCTCATATTTGTTGGCAAGGTCAATGAAGCTGTTGAGATTGGCTCTGCGTTTGGAGCTGTCACGCATTGTGCCGACTATTGCCCCGTATCCTGTATCTTCTATGAGTCTGCGTACAAGCTCACCTGCACGCACGGTTGACGCAACGCTTCTCATATCGGCTGTTCTTTCAAGGAACGCCGATGCTTTTTCATTGCCGTTATCCGCCTCGGAAACAAGGCAATGATATATCGAGCCCTGACGGTTTCTCGCACGCATATACGCAAGGTCATCGGGAGTGAAGCCGAAAACGGGAGAGATGAGCACCGTTGTAAGCGGAATATCGTCAATGGGATTATCGATGATTTTCAGCAGTGATATCATAAACATGATTTCGGGAGAAGAAAGAAAGCTCTCCCCTGCCTCACAGCTTACGGGAATTCCTCTTGCGTTAAGCTCATCAACAAACTCTCTTGAGCTGTTTTTTACACTTCTTAACAGAATGCAGAAATCCTTGTATTTTGCGGGTCTCTGTGTGTCACCGTCGGTGAAGGTTGTTCCGTCAGACATCGTTTTTTCTATATAATCGGCTGCATATCTTGCCTGAGCCTTAAGAAAATCGTTTTTATCGGTTTCAATAAGACAAACCTCGGTATCCGCACCGACTTTTTCGGGATATGCTGCAGAGGCTTCAAGAAATTCGTTTTTATCGTAATCAAGTCCGCCTGCATCACGGCTCATAATCGAGCTGAATATAAAGTTTACTATTTCAGTAACTCCCGAACGGCTTCGGAAGTTTTTGCCGAGAGTGACCTTTGCGGGATAATTTCCGTTTTCGTATTCCTGCATTCCGTCACGGCGGGCAAGAAAGATTTCGGGCATCGCCTGACGGAAACGGTAGATGCTCTGCTTGACGTCGCCAACCATAAACAGATTGTTTTCATCTCTTGAAAGTGCGCTGAAAATCATATCCTGAGCCTTGTTGACATCCTGATACTCGTCAACAAGAATCTCGGCATAATTCTCTGAAAGTGCAAGAGCAAGAGGTGTTTTCACATATCCGTTTTCCGTGGGTTCAACAAGCAATTTCAAAGCAAGATGAAGTGTATCGGAGAAATCCGCGCCGTTTTCTTCAAGCTTTAATCTCGTAAATTCGTCGCCGTATTTCAGAACGGAATCAATAAGCTCCCTTATAATCGGAGCAAGCTCTGCGATATCTTTTTCGTGAGTTTCGGAATTAATGCAGAAAAGAGTTTTCAGCTTTTTTGCTTCATCCTTATACGAATCACGAACGGTTTTGCACATATCCTTGACAGCGCTTTCGTAGCCCTTGGGCGCAGTTGCCATTCTTGCAAATGCAACGGAATTGCACGCTTCGATTGCCTCATCCCAACTGCATTCGGATAAAACATCAAGCAAGCCTTCAAGCATCGCTCTGTCATTTTCAAATGTGGGTCTGTATTTTGCTTCAAGCTCAGGCTCTGCAGCAAGAATTCTTATGCAGTATTCCGCATCGGAAACGCATGAGCACACAAGCTGAATTGCGTGATTGAGAATCATTCTTCCCCACGGACTTTCCTCAGCATGAGACGGTGAATCGAACTCATCCGCAAGGGATTCAAGCCACTTTTCGGGGAACGGATATGCCTGAGAAAGCGAATGAAGCTTTAATATTGCATCAATCAGCTTTTGGTCATCCTTTGTATCGCTGATAAGGTCGCAGAGCTTAAGAAAATTTTCCGTCGGATTCTTATAAAGCTCCTCAACAACGGTTTCAACCGCTTTTGAGCGCAGAATCGAAAGCTTTCCTTCATCAAGCAAATCAAAATCGGGAGCAATGCCCAGCGCATGAAAATTCTCACGCACAAGACCGATACAGAACGAGTCAATCGTGCATATGCTTGCACACGGGAGCATCATCTGCTGCCTGCGGAGCCTTTTATCCGCAGGATTTTCAGCTATTTTTTTGCCGATTGCCGCAGAAATTTTGTCTTTCATCTGTGCAGCCGCCGCATTGGTAAACGTTACGACAAGCAGGTTTTCAACTCCGCAAGGATTTTCGGCATCGCATATTCTGCGGATAACCCTCTCAACAAGAACCGCTGTTTTGCCCGACCCTGCCGCCGCACTTACGAGCAAAGTGCCTTTACGGGCATCAATTGCTTTCTGCTGGTCCGTTGTCCACTTCAAACTCATCCTCTCCTTTCTCCAGATTTTCAAGCACCTTTTTCAGATTATCGTCAATAAGCTCCTTAACGGGAATATCACTTTCATAGGAGCATACGGATTTATATTCGCAGTATTCACAGGTTTTCTTATAGCTTTTTCCGTAGGCAGGCACGGCATCAATTACGCCGGACTGCAATGATTCAGCCATATCGGCAAGAATCTTATCTGCCTTTTCTTTGAGTTTTTCAAGCTGTCTGAGACCGATAAGCGAACCCGTAAGCTCACCTTTTTTGATTTTTGCAGGAACATACATTCCGCTTTCGCTTTTATCCATTGCAATAACAACAGCAGGGTCATCGATAACAATGCCGTTCATTCCGCAGGACTTCTGTCTTTCAGCCTCAACAGCATCATCGTTCATGCTTCTGTCAGCCGAAACAATGGGAGATTTTGCGGGATAATACAGCACACCCGCAGGAATAAACTCGCCGTATTTCTTGCTGCCGTTCTGCCATAAAGTAAACAAATAAATGAACATCTGCATATTGAGACCCTGAACAACATCGCTGAGCATAAAATCCTTACCTGATGATTTGTAGTCAACAACTCTTATATATTTTCTGCCGTTGATTTCAGCGCCGTCAACACGGTCAATCGCACCCGAAATGCTGATTTTTCCGTTTGAAGTTTTTATTTCATAGGGCGGAATTTCGCCTTCTCTGCCGATTGAAAGCTCAAAATCAAGAGGAACAAATTCACTCTGCGAAAGCTCTTTTATAAGTCTTTCCGCAACATCGCAGATTGAATAAATCAGCTTATTGAAAAGATAAATGAATCTTTCGTTGCGGTTTTCGCCGTCAAGGCGTGTTATGAGATATTCATCGAGAAGCTTTTTGAAATATGCAATCAAATCATTACGGTTCATCGAAGAAAGTGTGTCTTTATCAAAATCCGTAAGAAGCTTTTCGAGCGCATAGTGGATAACATTACCCCTCTGCATGGGGTCAAGCTCCGCAACCTTCCTGGGCATCGCCTTTATACCGTAGCGGAGAAAATAAGCAAACGGGCATTTGTGATAGCTCTCCACTCTTGATGCTGACATAAACATATTCTGACCGAAAAGTGCCGTTGCGGCATTTTTGTCGGCAATTCTGAAATCTCTGCCGCCCGATGCACGGTCAAGAGCCGCTATTCTACCCTTGTATTCTTCATCATCCTTGAAATATTCGTTCAGCGAGGCATAGAGCACATTGCCCTCACGCTTATTTTTTGCAAGCTGCTCAAATGCAAGCTCCCTGCCCTCAACATAGTAAAGTCCGCTTTGCTCGGATGCATCAACCTCTTTGCATTTCGGGAAAAGTGATTTGATTTTCGTATAAAGTTCCGAGGGTGAAAGCTGCTCGCCCTTTGCTCCCCTTTCGGGACAGCAGACAAAAAGCATCTCCGATGCACAGCAGAACGCGTTGTAGCACACAAGCTTTTCTTCCGCAAGACTGTATTCACCGAAATCCGAGAATTCAAGACCCATTTCGCTCATCTTACGGCGGTCTTTATCGGTAAGCGCAGAGCCTGTAAACGGCATTTTGGGGAATACTCCGTTGTTTGCGCCTGCAATAAAAACAGCCTTCGGTGCAACGGTGCGAATTCTGTCGGCTGAGCCTATTGTTATTTCGTCAAGACCCTGAGGCAGACTTCCCAAGGTCTGCACTCCGAGCATAAGAGAAAACATTTCTTCAATTGTTTTTGCGGTAACATTTCTGCCTCTCATAAGAGTTTCAAGGCTTTCGAGCATATCGATAACAACATTCCACATTCTGTCAAGCTCCATGGCAAGAGCCGTTTCACCCTTGTCTGCAAGCTTACGGGCAAGAATGCGGGTGTTACCTGCAACATCCGTTTTATCGATAAATCTAAATATATCCTCTGCGGCTTTTTCTCCGCTTGTATCCTTGAGATTTTCTTTTAATTCATAAAGAGGCGCAACTATTCTTTTGCGGATTGAGTTAAGATAATCAAGCTCTGCTTTTTCTTCATCCCCTGCTTCTGCGCCGAAGCCTGCAGGATTCTTTGCCCACTCATGCACCCATTCCGAACCGCTGATTTTCCACATATAGCAATAGTTTTCAACATCGGATATTTCTTTGGTGTCAAATCCGGAAAGACCCGTTTTGAGATATCTCATGAGTGTTTCTGTTGAAAATCCTTTTGATGCGATGTTTATTGCACTTTCAACAAGCGCAACTACGGGAGATGCATCAACAGGCTGACGGCTGTCCTCAAAAACGGTTACGCCGCATTTTTTGAGTGCGCTGCGAAGAGGAGTTTCGTATGCCGAGCTGTCACGGGCAATAACCGCAATATCCCTGCATCTGTAGCCCTTTTCACGGATTAATTTCTTTGCGGTACAGGCAATATATTCGCACTCCGCATAGATGTCCGATGCCTTGCAGAGAGTTATATTCTCGCATTCCTCCTCATAAACATTCGGTGAATGTGAGAAAAGCTCCTGCTCAAGCGCAGCAAGCTCGGGCGAGCCGAATCTTTTGAATTGGGGCGGAAAGTTATTGAATTTGTTTCTCATTGAAAGATACTGAGGCTTTGCAACCGGAATATTATTTTTCTTTGCGATATCAATAAGTCTGCGAGCCGTTCTTTTTGTGTGAGCAAACAAATCGGTTTCATCATCGGAATTCTGAAGATTATCGGTGCAGAGAGTAACATAAACCGCCTTTGACTTCTGAAGCATCTGACCGATGATTTTATATTCCTGTGCGGTAAATCCTCTGAATGCATCGATAAAAACAAGTCTGTCTTTAAAATAATCGGTTTCGGGCATAACCTCTGAAAGCTCCGTCAGAAGGTCGTCGGGATTGAAATAACTGCCCTCAACCATCGAATCATAAGCATCAAGCACGGTTATTATATCGTTAAGCTTCATTTTCAATAGGCTTTCCTCGCTCTGTGCAAGCACAAGACGCACAGCATCCGTCGAGAGTGCATTCTGCTTGAATTCCGACGAAAGAGCAACAAATTCCGATATAACTGAAGGTCTGCGGGTATGCTTTCCGTAGAGCTTCAGCTTATCCTTAACGCTTTCAAGCGCCATTGACATCAGCACCGTTTTTGCAGCGTCATCAATGCGTCTGCGCTCGTGAAACGCAGGTCTGCCCACAAGCTTTTCGCCAAGACTTGTGAAGCTTAAAACATCTATATCACCCATTGCCTTTGCTCCTGCTTTTTCAAGCATGATTTTTTCGCTCATAAACGAAAACTGCTCGGGCACAATTAGAGTCAGCTTTTTATATTCGCTTTTGGAAAACTGCTGAATGAGGTTCATTATGTGAGTTGTTTTTCCGCCGCCTGCGGTTGCCAGAATCAAATAAAGCATGGTTAATCTCCTGCCGTAAAAATTAATAGTGCAAAGTTCAAAGTGATAAGTGCAAACTGATTGGTCTGCGGCGCATTTTATATATTGCTCCGCAAAAAGCGATTCTTGATTTGTATTATACCATATATAAATAACTTTGTCAGCAAAATTATTTTCCGTGATGTTCCGTTTTTCGGCGATAAGGTATGTTTTCGGCGTAAAACCACCGTTTTTACCGTATTTCGGGTGCTTTTCTTCACCGCATGGGTCTGCATGAGTTTTGTGTCAGCCTTTGGGTTGTTGACATAAAATCTTTTATATGATATCATTAAAGCACTGTTTATATTTTTCAATTTGAAAGGAGCAAATCCAAAATGGATGACCCCGGACCTATGCTTCAGCTTGCTCTCAATGCATCTGACGCATCCGTCGACCCTCTCTCTATCGTTTTAAAAATCGTGCTTTTGTTTGTTCTTATCCTTGTTAACGCATTCTTTGCAATGAGCGAAATAGCAATTATTTCTCTCAACGACACAAAGATTCAGCGTATGGCAGAGGAAGGCAACAAAAAAGCAAAACAAATCGTTAAGCTCACCGAAAATTCAAGCCGATTCCTTTCAACAATCCAGATCGGAGTTACCCTTGCAGGTTTCTTAACTTCTGCATCGGCATCACAGAACTTTGCGGATATGCTCACAACCGCTCTGATGAAAACTCCCGTTTCTCAAATAGGCTACGGCGTTATCAACGGCGTTTCGGTTGTACTTATCACAATCATAACCTCTTATTTTTCACTTGTTCTCGGTGAACTCGCTCCCAAACGAATCGGAATGCAGATTCCCGAAAAAATTGCATTCAAGGTTGTTGGTATTCTTACCTTCGTTGCTTCGGCAACCAAGCCTTTTGTTAAAGTTCTCGCACTTTCAACAAATGCAATTGTCCGTCTTCTCGGCTTCGACCCCAACGCAGATGAAGAAGATGTTACCGAAGAAGAAATCCGTATGATGGTTGATGTCGGCGGTGAAAAAGGCGTTATCGAAGATACACAGAAAGAAATGATTGACAACATCTTTGAATTTGATGACCTTGATGCAGGCGATATCATGACTCACAGAACGGAAATGACCGCAATCGAGGTTACCCGTTCACTTGAAGAAGTTGCGGAGCTTGCAGTTGAAAACGGTTATTCGAGAATTCCCGTTTATGAAGATGACCCCGACAGCATCGTCGGTGTTCTCTATGCAAAAGACCTTCTCAAATATGTAGGCCATACCCTTCCTGGCGACCTCACTATAGCTCAGATTATGAGAAAAGCCCTCTATGTTCCCGAAACTCAGAGCTGCGGTGACCTTTTCAAAGCAATGAACGAAAGCCGTACTCAGTTTGCCGTTGTTGTTGACGAATATGGCGGCACGGCAGGCATCGTCACTCTTGAAGACGTGCTTGAATCAATCGTTGGCAATATTCAGGACGAATACGATGACGAGGAAGAGGAAATCACTCAGATTAACGACACAACATTCACAATAGACGGTACAACCGACCTCGATGAGGTTGATGAGCTTGTGGGAATTGAGCTTCCCGAAGGTGATTACGATACCCTCGGCGGTTTTGTTATCAGCCTTCTCGGCTATCTTCCCAGCGAAATCACCGAAGAGCCGATTGTTTCCGAATATGAAAACCTGCGTTTCACCGTTCTTTCAATCGATGAACGCCGAATAGACGAAATCAAGGTTGAAATTCTTCCGAAACCCGAAACGGACGAGGAAGAAGATGATGATTAAAGAAAACGGGTTGCAGTTTTTATTGCAACCCGTTATTTAATAAGGAAAAACAGATATGAAAAAGCTGAACATTATCCCGATGCCCAACAAAATAAGCTTACTCGGCGGAGAAACAACCGTTGACCCGTCAAAGCTTGTGTGCGAAATCTCCGAATCACTTGAAAGAGAAGAATATATTTTAACCGTTGATAACAGCAATATAAACCTTATCGGCGGTTCGGAATGCGCCATCTTCTACGGCAAACAGACTCTCCGTCAGCTCGGTGATGCTTGTCCCTGTGTAAAAATCGAAGATAAACCTGCTTTCCCATACAGAGGATTCATGCTCGATACCGTTCGCCATATGTTTTCTGTTGAGGACACAAAAAGGCTCATCGATGCGGCGGCAAGCGTCAAAATGAATGTCATGCATTGGCATCTCACAGATGACCAGGGGTTCAGAATCTTTTCCGAAAAAAGACCCGATGCTGCAATCAAAGGCTCTGTCAGAAAAAGCTCTGATTTCGGCAAGCTCAAAGAAGAGGGCAGCTACGGCGGTTATTTCACCTGCGATGAAATGCGTGAAATTGTTGAATACTGTGCAGAAAGACACATAACCGTTATCCCCGAATTCGATATGCCCGGACATTGCTCTGCGATTATCCACGCTTATCCCGAATTATCCTGCACGGGTGCTCCTCTTGATGTCAAAACCTCGCAAGGCATATATGATGATATCCTCTGCGCAGGCAAAGACGGTACATTTGATATTATCTTTGATATTCTTTCCGATATTCTCGATATTTTTCCATCCGAATACATTCACATCGGCGGCGACGAAGCCCCGAAAGTCCGTTGGGAGGAATGTATGTACTGTCAGAAACGTATGCGTGAAGAGGGTCTCAAAAATGAGGAAACTCTTCAGGGATGGTTCACTAACAAAATCATTGATTTCCTTAAATCCAAGGGCAGGAAACCCATCGTATGGAACGAAAGCCTCAAAAGCGGAGTTATAGAAAAATCCGTACTTGTACAGAGATGGATGGACCCAAAAAATCATTCGCTTCCCTTCACCAAAGACGGAGGCAAAATCATCAATTCCGATTTCTACCATTACTACTGCGACTATCCATACGGTATGACTCCCGTTTCAAAAACATATAATTACAATCCTGTTATAAAGGGTATAAATCCTGAAAATGTTGTCGGTGTTGAAGCTCCGATATGGACGGAATATATCAACAACTTTGATTATCTCTGTTATATGTGTTTTCCCAGATTCACTGCCGTTGCAGAAACGGGATGGACAAATCCCGAAAGCAAAAATTATTCAGACTTCTGCCAAAGATTTGAAAATTACGCAAAAATTCTCAATGAATTCGGCATCTCCCCCGCCCCCGTCGAAGAGTGGAATCCCAATCCCCTGAAAAGAGCAACAAAAACACTCAGTTTCTTTTCAGGTCTGCTTAAAAAGAAAGATTAAAGCAGGGGCTGCCTCACGGAGATGAAGAAGCTGTTTTCTCCGAACGATAGGCATATGCGATATGTCGAGTTCGGAAAAACAGCTAAAAAGAAACATAAAATAAATATCTGATTTTTTACGTAGCAATTAAATGGCTTGCAAATGTTCAACTTCCGTTGCAAGCCATTTTCATTTTATTCTGTTTCTTTTGCTCTTCGCTTCGTGAGACAGATCCTAAAGTCCGAATATGCATTTTCGAGTGTATATTCGGACTTATTTTTGCCTTTATGCAAAAATTTTTTAAAAATCATAAATGAGCTTTCACTATGAAAACACGAGAAAAAGCGAGAAAAAACGAGTTCTCGGAATGTAAATTAAAAAATTCAAAAAAAGCTATTGACATTATCAAAGCCTTGTGATAATATATGCAGGCACGAAAAAAAATAAACGGAGGAAAAGTTATGTCTACTTATATGCCTAAAGCGGGCGAAATCACCCGTAAGTGGTATGTGATTGATGCAGCAGGCAAGCCCATGGGTAAGGTAGCTGTAGAAGCAGCAAAGCTTCTTCGCGGCAAGCACAAGCCCATCTTCGCTCCTCATGCAGACTGCGGCGATCACGTAATCATCATCAACGCTGAGAAAGCAGTTCTCACCGGCAACAAGCTCGACCAGAAAATGTATTATCATCACACAGGTTACATCGGTCACCTCAAAGAGGTTAAGTACAGCACTCTTATGAAGACCAGACCTGATTTTGCAATGACACTTGCTGTTAAGGGTATGATTCCCGACACAGTTATCGGCCGTAAGGCTCTTACCAGACTTCGCGTTGTTAAGGGTGCTGAGCATGCTCATGCAGCACAGAAGCCCGAAGCATGGGAATTTTAAGAAAGGGAGGCTATAAATAATGTACGAAACAAATCCTTATTTCTACGGCACAGGCCGCAGAAAGAGTTCAGTTGCCAGAGTACGTGTTTATGCAGGTACAGGCAAAATCATTATCAATGACAGAGAAATCGACGATTATTTCGGTCTTGAAACACTTAAGCTCATCGTTCGTCAGCCTCTCGCTCTCACAGATACAGCTGAGAAGTTTGACATCATCTGCCGTGTAGGCGGCGGCGGTGTAACAGGCCAGGCAGGTGCTATCCGTCACGGTATCGCACGTGCACTTCTTCAGTACGACGAGAACCTTCGTCCCGCACTCAAGAAGGCAGGCTTCCTCACCAGAGACCCCAGAATGAAGGAAAGAAAGAAATACGGTCTCAAAGGCGCACGCCGTGCACCCCAGTTCTCAAAGAGATAATTTATCCCGAATGGGGATTATCGAAAACCATTGGAATCACCCGATTCCAAGGGTTTGTTTTTGTTTATGCCAAAGCATTCCCGTTTTTCGGGTGGAAATTTACATATTCATATGTTATAAACAAAACGGAAAACATAAGTTCATCACAGTATGTCTGTATTACATTTTATAAGGAGCAGCTATGGATTTTATGAAACTTGCATCCGAGAGATATTCGGTGCGGAAATTTACGGACAAACCTCTCGAGAAAGAGGTCATCGACAAAATACTTGAAGCAGGGCACATTGCGCCTACGGGCTGCAACTATCAGCCACAGAGGATTCTTGTTATGAGCAATGAAGAAACACTTGCAAAGCTGAAAGAATGCACACGATGTCATTTTGACACTCCCTGTGCAAT
>JAZSCL010000232.1:0-4945 GCA_045602905.1 Acutalibacteraceae bacterium | reverse complement strand
GCATTTGAAAGAAGAACGATAAGCGACATGAAAACATAAGATGCTTTAATTAATAATACTGCCATGATTTTTCTCTCCTTCTTGATTAATACGGTTCAGGGTGTTCGAGTGGTAATTTTTCAACATCAAAATATACTGTTTTTTCAGATTGTATCAAGTTAATATTTTTTATGTTTTTGCTTACCTCAATAATTATATCGCATTCATAATAAGTGCCAATGCCAATAAGTGCATGAATTGTTGAATACTCATTTATTAAGCAATAATCAACATCCAATGTATCTCCGTTTTCTTTAATAGATTTTATAAAAACGCGAAAATCATTCTCCTCATTCATAAGCGAAAAACAAGCAAGAGATTTTGTTTCAAAAAATTCGGAGTCATAATCTTCCGGCGCATCGTAAACTATGCATCCCCCGCTACCAAGATTAGAAAAAGTTTCATAATCTGAAATTATTTCAGGACCGGGAAAATAATAAAAGTTGCAAACATGAACATCATCACCACACGGATTTATATATTGTTTTCCGCCAAACAATGCAGGAAATGCCCCCGAAAGAAAAACAATAACCGACATTAATGCTGACACAAATTTCAATAATACAGCTGCCATGATTTATTCCTCCTTTTATTTATTACTCCAGAACAAACGGCACGGAAAAATCTGCATCCTTTAATGTTACCGTAACATCTGAAACCGTCTTATCTGTTTCATAAAAAATTGTCTGGTATGTTATAATATCAGGATAAACGCCCGGTTGACTGACAAGATAATAATTAATCAGAAGATTGTCTTCTATAATATCGGGAAATTCAATTCTTGCATCATCGCTCGCCGTCATACCAACCACGGCAACTGCAAGATTTTTATTTTCAAAATATTTCTCGTCAATGGAATCGTCATAATTTTTGAATTCATATTTTCCGCTGTCAACGAATTCTTTCCAGCTGGTATAATCAGAAAAAACATTGCTGTAACCGCTGAATTCCTCTGTTAAACCATGGATTTCCGTATCAACAATGCTGAATCTACCTTCCGAACTTCCGTCAAGCATAAAGGGAATAATCATTGAATCAAGTTCGTTTATTTCAACCTTTGACACAAGCTTGCTTGTTGTTATAAATATTTCGCTGTAACATATCACCGTAAATCCAAACATATCCACACTCAAAGGAATTAGTTCAACGCTCAAAGTATTTCCTTGTTGAACTGCAGATATAACCTTGGTCATATACGATGTATCAGGCAAAACAACCTCTATCAACACAAGGTTATTCTCCTTAAAAAAGGATTCACTTATTGATGAAATAAACTCATCCCGTTCGTTGATATAGCCCGTTTTCTCAAGAAATCCATCCCAATCATCATACGAAGAAAAAACAACATAATCTTCTTCGCACGCAAACGCCGAAGGAATATCATCAAATACCTTGATATCCTCAACAGGTTTGGGCTCATTAAGATTTATTCCGGGAATAAGTCCCGTAATAAAGAAAATTGCGGACATGATTGCTGAAATTATTTTCCATAAAATTGCTTGCATAAGAATCCCCCTTTTTATTTCAAAATACCACCTATTTTCTGTTTTGTCAATAAATGGTTCATGTATATTATATCACAAAATAAATTCGTGTCAATACCAACGACTAAACGTTTAGCTATTAGTATCTGTTAATATTTAGCTATTACTATCACAATATAATAGAGGTGATAGTAATGAGTGTTGATTTTAGTTTAATCGGTTCACGCATAAAGGAAGCAAGAAAAAAGGCAGGCAAAACACAGGAGTGGCTTGCAGAGCAGATTGATGTTTCGGTTGGTTATATAAGTCAGATTGAAAGAGGAATAACAAAAATCAGCCTTGAAACTCTGGCTGAAATCTGTTCTGTTCTTGGAGGCGATATGGGATATCTTGTTTCAGGGTCAGCTAAATCCCAAAATGAATATATGCAGGATGAAATTGCCCGCAAAATCCCCCTTCTTTCCGAAAGAGATAAAAAAATCATTTCCGAAATGGTTAATTACATGATTGATAATTAACAAGAAAACCGGCTGTGGAATTCAACGGAATCCACAGCCGATACTTTTATTTTATCTCATTAACTGCTTTTGATATTCCGATTCTGAATTCTCCTATAACAGTTTTTCCGTCTTTTTCGTATAACGGAATCATTCTTTCGGTATTTCCTGTGCGAAACATCTTTTCCTGCTTTTCTATTGCTTCCTCAGGTGTTTTAGGCTCATCCTTATACAAATCTTCATATTTGACATATCCGGTTTTTCCGTTTGTTCCAACTGCAAGAATAAGATCGGGTTCTTGAGAAGGTGTTGATGCGAGCATGGCACTGCCATAGCTCAATCCATCTTCGTTCACGGGATAAATATTTTGATTAACCGCAGAAACATGAAGTCCTATGCAAAGTGCCGAAACAACCAATATAAATGATATGCAAACAGCAGTTACTTTTTTGAATTTACACATGTTGTTCTCCTTGTTTATTCATTAGACAAAAGAATAATCAAACCATCGGAATCACCCCTCAAATTGTTTTAGATTACATTTATAGTATACATAGCAAAACATTATTTGTCAATACAAAATATTTTATATTAAATAATTATTTGCAAAGGATAATTTTTGTTATTAACTATTGAAAAACATTTATAAATAGTATAAAATATATAAAAAATGAAATTAGGGATAATATATGAAAAAAAACGAAGAATTTTCAACAGGCATATCAAATAATTTAAAGAAAAGCACAACCGAGCTTCTGATTCTTATGTTTCTGAAACAAAAACCAATGACAATTTTTGATATCCTTCAGGAAATTGATATCAGAAGTTCATCAGCTTGCAAAATCACATATCCGTATTCTGCAATTTACAGATTGCTTGAAAACGGATATATTGCAGAATATAAAAAAATGACTGCTGCCGACGGTAGATTCAGACAATTTTTTGCAATAACAAAAGAGGGAAAAGAATACTGTAACAAATTAAAAATTGAATATGATAACTACACAAACGGCATTAACCGCATTTTTTCTTCTTTGGAGGTAAAAGAACATGAAACGGCTGTCGGAAACTGAAAAATATATTGCAAATGTAAAAAATGCATTACCTTTTAAGTTAAAAAATGAATCCGAGAAAATAAAGGAATCCATCTACGATTTGTCATACTATAACAGTAACTTAACATACGATGAAATAGTCGGCGTATTCGGTGAACCATGTGAGGTAGCAAAGCAAATTACAAGCTGTCAACCAACCAAAAAGCTTTCTTTTAACATAATATCCATTTTAAGTATTTCATTATCAATTATTCTCGTTGTAGTATCGTTTCTGTTTATTAAAAGTAACAATACAAATAAGAATATTACCTCAATCCAATTTCTGACCAACAAAAACGGGTTAAGTTACGGAACAGCAGAACAAAGCATTATTTTAAATGAACCGGATTTGATTTTAGCTGTCGGAACTAACGGAAAAGAAGGGTATATTAAAAAATCTGATCTATATGCTAACGAACCAAGAACTCCCGAAGAAGCAGTGAGTATTCAAGAGAACAGAATTGCCAATAATAATTTGATTAGATACATTCCCTTATATAAAAATGACGGAGAAACCGTTATAGGAGAATTTAAGATAGACAGTTCTTGCTTAAAAGAATGAAAAAACCCGCTGTGGAATCCACAGCGGTTTTGCTTGTTTGAAAATTAAATTATTTAATTTCAACCTTTGCGCCAACTTCTTCAAGCTTAGCCTTAGCAGCTTCAGCATCTTCCTTGGAGATGCCTTCCTTGAGAGCCTTGGGTGCGCTGTCAACAGCAGCCTTTGCTTCTGCAAGGCCAAGACCTGTGAGCTCACGAACAACCTTGATAACCTTGATCTTTTCTGCGCCAACTTCAGCAAGAATAACATCAAATTCTGTCTTCTCTTCTGCTGCTGCAGCTGCTTCTGCGGGAGCTGCTACTGCAACTGCTGCTGCTGCTGATACGCCGAATTCTTCTTCTACTGCGTGAACGAGCTCTGAAAGCTCAAGTACTGTAAGTTCTTTGATTGTTTCAATCATTGCTGCAATCTTTTCTGATGCCATTTTATTTTTCCTCCAATTAGTTAATTTTTTTAATTAATTCAATAAATTATGCTTCTGCAGGTGCTTCAGCTTCTGCTGCGGGAGCTTCGCCGCTCTTATCAACAATAGCCTGAATTGCACGTGCGAATGATGCGATGGGTGCATTGAATGCGTTGCAAACTGTTGCAAGAAGAACTTCTCTTGTGGGAAGCTTTGCAAGTGAGTCGATAGTTGCTGTGTCAACAACCTTACCATCAAGATAACCGCTCTTAACTGAGAAGTTCTTGTGTGTATCGGCAAACTTGGAAAGGATTCTTGCTGCTGCGGTATGATCTTCAGCACTGATAGCGATAGCTGTTGTACCTTCAAGAACTCCGCAAATATCGTCAAGACCTACGTTCTTAGCTGCGAGGCCGAGGAGAGTGTTCTTAACAACTGTGTACTTAACGCCTGCTTCACGAAGCTCTTTACGAAGCTTTGTGTCATCAGCAACGTTGATACCCTTGTAGTCAACAACAACACCTGCAACCGAATTCTGAAGCTGTTCGGTAAGGTCTGCGACAATCTGTTTCTTCTGTTCCAAAACCTTTGCGCTGGGCATGTATTTTCACCTCCGTGTGGATTTGTATACATTAATCAATAATTAAAGCCCTTTCCGCAAACCGCAGAAAGGGCATAACATACATAATAAGCTTATGCTTTTTGTATGCATCCTCTCTCGGCAGGCGGTTAAAAATAACCTTTATGCGAAAAGCACCTGCTGTCTTAAAAAGAACAGCTTAGATATGATAGCACAAAAATCTGTGCTTGTCAAGAGTTTTTTATGCTTCAGTTGCTGCTGAGCCGATTTTGTTGGGGTTAACCTT
>JAZSCL010000231.1:0-11876 GCA_045602905.1 Acutalibacteraceae bacterium | reverse complement strand
TTCAGACATCGAAGTTTTCAAGAAGGCTTTCGGCGACAAATTTGTTCTTGTTGACGTTGTTATCAGCGATGACGAGGTTCGTTATCAGAGAATGCTTGCAAGAGGCTCTGAAAGAGACGGCAAGAGCATTGAAAAGCTTCGCGAAAACGACCTTCACGAGGAAGAAATCTTCCACACCAGCGAAAGCGAAAAAATGGCTGACTACATCATGAAGAATGACGGTACGGTTGATGATTTCTACGCAGGCGTAAAGGATTTCTACGACAATTATCTCAAGGCAAAGCTTGACTGAAAAAACATCGGGTACATCAGATGATGTACCCGTTTTTTTACTGCAAGACACAAAAAGGGGCAGTAAAAAAACTTGCGTTTTTTTACAGCCCCTTAAATTATTTTATTTTGTTCCGCCTGTGAGGCCGCCGAGAAGACCGCCGATGTCGATTCCGCCGCCGTCAACTGTGCCGCCGGGTGTTCCGCCTGTTGCACCGCCGAGTCCGCCTACCATGCCAACAAGATTCATAAGACCGTCCCACATATCGCCGAACTGGTCACCCTGGAAGAATGCTGCGATAGCACCGGGAATATCATTAAGAATGACGTTGAGGAATTTCTCAAGTGCTTCTGCGATGCCTGTGAAGAATGTCTTCTTTGCGCCAAGCTGTACATCGTATGTTGCACTTTCTTCCTTGCCTTCAAGAGTTACCCACTTTGCACCGTCATACTTTGAGATTGTGTATGTAACAACAATGTGGATTACTTTGTTTGCCTTTTCACCGTCGCCAATTCTGTCAGGAATGAAAATACCCTTGAAAATCTTGCCGTCTGAGCTTGTGAAACCGAGCTTTCTTGTGCTGGTATCAACCATATAATATGCAGGAGTATATCTTGTGTCACCGTACTGAGGATTAACAAGGTCAGCGGGAGCATCGCCTGTTACGAAGATTTCAAGCTGTTCGTTTGAATATCTCTTGCCGTCTTCAGCCTTGAAGGTGCAGCTGCCGATTGATGCCTTATAGCTTTCCCTTGAGTTTGTTTTAACCTGAAGAGGTTCGCTCTGTGCGCCTGCTTCCTGAACGGTATCATCATAGATATATCTTGCAACAACACCGTAAAGCTTACCCGGTGTAAGGCCCTTGAATTCGCCTGATGTCTGCCAGTTTGCACCGTTATCGATTGAGAACTCAACGTTCTTAACTTCCTTAACAGTGATGGTTTTGTTTGTCTTATCAACAAGAACGGGCTTATCGGGAGCTACACCGTCTGCTTTTTCAAGAGTTGTAACAGTTACTGATGATGCTGCACCTGCGTAGCTGTCCTTGGTTTCTTTCTTTCTTGCAAAGATTGTGTACTTTGTACCTGCATCGAGGCTTGCGAAAGTAACATTATCCGAATATGCGGAAAGAGTTGATTCGTCGCCTGTTTTCATAATTGCATATTCACAGCCTGCCATTGCAACGATGGTGATTGTGTTGGTTGTGATAGTTTTTGCAACAGGTGATGAGGGAGCAGCCTGCGACTTCTTAACGCTTACCGATACGGTGTTTGAGCCTGAACCGTTAGATGTTACCACTGTTGCGATGATGGTGTAGGTTTTGCCGGTTGAAATGCCGTCAAAACGAGTGGAACCGTCTGCAAGTTCAAGAGTTTCGATACCTGTTGAGGGATTGATGGTGATAACTGCCTTTGCGCCTTCAACATAGATGGCATCAACTGTTATCGCTGTTTTTGATTCGTTGATCTTGTAGGTGGGTACGGGCACCGATACTGCAGCGCTTGCGGAAACTGCCATGCATGAGAAGAGCATGAGCATTGCCATAAGAATTGCAAGCATCTTTTTGGATACTGTTGTAAACATAGTCATTATGTTTTCCTCCGTTTTATATTTTTCTCCTCTGTAACCATTTAAAAGGTTTTCGTGGAGTACTTTTGCATTATAACACATCATTTCCTAAAATGGAATACTATTTTTTTAATAAATTATTAAATTTCGCAAAATAAAGATATAATTTTGTAACTTTTGAGGCTGTTGACAACGATAATTTTATGGTTTATATTAAAAGCAGCAAAAAGAAAAGGGTGATTTTGTGGACAAAGCAAACAAGGCAAAAGAGCTTTTTGAGGGCGGATGTAACTGCTGTCAGGCAGTATTCTGTGCTTTTATCGATGAAAATAAAATGAATGCGGAAGATGCACTGCGTCTTTCTGCAGGCTTCGGCGGAGGCTTCGGCAGACTTCGTGAGGTCTGCGGCGCTGTCAGTGGAATGACAATGGTGCTTTCGGAGAATTTTGCATCTTCAGACCCGAATGACCACGAGAAAAAAGCGGCTTTATACAAACTTATTCAGGAAGCTGCAGGTAAATTCAAAGAGGAAAACGGCTCGATAATCTGCCGTGAGCTTCTCGGACTTTCCGGAAACGAAACTTCTCACATTCCAGAAAAAAGAACAAACGAATATTATAAAAAACGTCCCTGCGCAGAGCTTGTGCACTGTGCTGCAGCAATTGCAGAAAAATATCTGGAAAAATCCGAATAACAAATTTGTAAATTTCTCTTGTATATTTCAAACGGATATGCTACTATATATTGCGTAACATTATCTTTAGGAGTGATTTCAAAATGAAACTTCCCGTTGCCGTTCAGCTCTATTCCGTAAGAGATGAAATGGAAAAGGATTTTTACGGCACAATCAAAGCCATGAAAGAGCTTGGCTATGACGGAATCGAATTTGCCGGTCTTTTTGGCGAAGACCCTGAAAAAATCAAAGCATTCTGTGAAGAAATCGATATTATTCCCATTTCGGCACATGTTCCTTATTACGATATGCTTGAAAATCCCGAAGCTGTTCTTGTAGACTACAAAACAATCGGCGTTAAATATGTTGTTGTTCCCTATCTCACCGAAGAATGCAGACCCGGTACAGACGGCTTTGCCGCAACTGTTGAAGGCATTCGCAAAATCGGCGAAGCTGCAAAGGCTATGGGAATTCAGCTTCTCTATCACAATCACGATTTTGAATTTGTTAAAATCGGCGAAGAATACGCTCTTGACGTTCTTTATTCAACCATCCCTGCTGACCTTCTTCAGACGGAAATTGACACCTGCTGGGTAAACGTTGCAGGCGTTAATCCTTCGGAATATGTTGAAAAATACAGCGGCAGATGCCCCGTTGTTCATCTCAAGGACTTCAAGAAAAGCGGCGACAACACCGGCAAGCTCTATAAGCTCATCGGCATTGACGAAAATGAAGAGGATGAGACAGAGGATGCATTCTCATTCATGCCTGTAGGCTACGGCGTTCAGGATATCCCCGCAATCCTTGCATCATGCGAAGTTGCAGGTGCAGAGTGGGTTGTTGTTGAGCAGGACAGCCCCGCAAAGGGCGACACTCCCATGAATTCGGTTAAACTCAGCAGAGAATATCTCAAAACTTTAAGTTGGTAATTCCGCTGAAAAATAATAATTAAAACGAGGTAATATTATGGCAGAAAATATTCTCGATAAGTTCAAACACGCTCCCGCAGACGAAAAAGTCAGAGACTACAGCAAAAAAATCAAGGTTGGTATTATCGGTACAGGCTGGATTGCAGAAGCTCACGTTAAGGCATATCAGAAATGCCCCGATGTTGAAATTGTTGCAGCTGCAGACCTTGTTCCCGGTAAGGCAGAAGCTTTCTGCGAGAGATACGGCGTTGAAAACGTTAAGTATTATCCCAGCCACAAGGAACTCATTGATGCAGGCGAATGCGACGCAGTCAGCGTTTGTACATACAACGCAACTCACGCAGAATGCACAATCTATGCTCTTGAACACAACGTAAGCGTTCTTCTTGAAAAACCCATGTGCGTTACTCTTGAAGAAGCTGTTGCTATCTGCAAAGCAGAAAAGGCAAGCAACGCTGTTCTTTCAATCGGCTTCCAGCCCCGTTTTGACGAAAACATGAAGATGCTCAAGAGAGTTGTTGAGTCAGGCGAGCTCGGTAAGATTTATTACATCCAGACAGGCGGCGGCAGAAGAAGAGGCATTCCCACTCCCTTCGGCACATCCTTCATCGAAAAGGAAACTGCAGGTATCGGCGCACTCGGCGATATCGGCTGCTACTCACTTGATATGGTTCTCAATTCAATCGGCTATCCCAAGCCGCTTACGGTTTCAGGTTATAAGTCAGACTTCTTCGGCAAGAGCCCCAGCTACGAACATCACGATGTTTTCGGCGTTGACGACTTTGCAGCAGGCTTCATCCGTCTTGAAGGCGGCATAATCCTTGACTTCAGAATTGCATGGGCAATGAATCTTGACACACCGGGTGACACAATCATCATGGGTACAAAGGGTTCGGTAAGAGTTCCCTCAACAGAATGCTGGAACGGCAGCATCGGCGGTCCTCTTGTTATTTACCATGAAATCGCAGGTGAGCAGATTGAAACCTATATTCCCATGAAGCACAACGATGTTGACTGCTTCGACATCAAGATCCGCTCATTCATCGATGCTGTTAAGGAAGACGGCGAAGCTCCCGTACCCTGCAGCCAGATTCTCTACAACCAGGCTATCATCGACGGCATTTCCCGTTCCGCAGAGCTTGGCAGAGAAATCGAAATCGAGATTCCCGAAATCTAAGCTTCAATTATTTTACAGCCGGCAGTTTCTGTCGGCTGTTGATTTTTTTGCGGTGCTATGATATAATCAAATAGTATAAAAGCGAAAGGAGGTTCGTGTATGTGTAACTGTTCAATGTTCTGTCAGATTATAGCGGCAATTATCATGGCGATTATTCTGCCTTTCAACACGCTCGCAAGGGAATTCGGTGCAAAGGAAGATATTATCACCACTCAGCACTGCCCCGTTAACTGCGGATGCACTCTTGAATCAACAAAATATCCGATTAAGCCCGGAGCAAAGCCAACAACAACCACTACCACCGAAGCCTCCACCTACGATGAAAGTCTTCCCGCCGCACCCGTTTCGATATCGCTTTTCGGCGGTAACGGCAACGATGTTATAAGAGGAATCGATTCTATCCCCGGCGGCGGTTACGTTATATGCGGAACAACAACCTCTGCAAACGGAAATTTTTCCGGCATTGCAAATTCCTCGTGGGCAGGTCCGTTTTCTTTTGTTGCCAAAGTAAGCAAGAACGCTGATATTCTTTGGCTTGTTGCTTTCGGGAGCTATTCAGGCAGTGTTACTCTTGAGGATGTTGCGGTGCTTTCCGACGGAAATATTGTTGCTGTCGGCAACTCAAAAGCCTATGAATACTCAACAACTCCCGACGTTGACGAGCTTGAACTTACGGCAGAGGGAATTGTTCTCACGCTTTCGCCTGCAAAAGGTGCTTTGATTTCGCAGAAATCCTTCGGCGGAAAAGGTACGGATTTATTCAACTGCGTGAGTGCAACTTCAACGGGATATGTCATCGGCGGCAAAACAGATTCATCTGACGGATATTTTGAGGGGCTTTCAGGCATAAACGCAATTGTTATGAATCTTGACAACTCAGGCAATGTGAAATGGGAAAAATATCTTAAAGGCTCAAAAGGCGGATCTGTTGAAGATATTGATGTTGACTCCGATAATAACATTTTCTTTACCTGCATAACCGCCTCAAAAGACGGCGACTTTGCCGCATTTGACGGACTTATGGGCGGATATGTTGATACGGTTGTTGTTAAATATGACAGCAACGGAAATTATATCTGGGATTACGTTATCGCATCAAGCGGCAGAGACCAGTTCACATCAATCACTGCCGACGGAATCGGCGGATGTGTTGTAGGCGGAAACTACGAAAACATCAGCGGTGCTCCCAATGACGGCACGCTTGCTGATATTCATAACTGCGGCGGAGTTGATTCTGTTATCTTCAGAATCGGTTCAAACGGTCTGCCGACATGGACAAGGCTTCAGTCGGGACTTGATAATGACTACATAACCGATGTTGAGGTTATAGGAGGCGGATTTGTTATTTCGGGTTATACCGCATCCGCAAATCGTGATTTTGAATCCATCAGCAACCTCGGCGGATATGACAGCTATGTGCTTTTCCTTGATAAAAGCGGAGCAACGGTTGATATCTACTCACATTCTGGAACAAAAGACGATATCTACGCAGGCGTTTGTGCAGGTGTAAACGGAGATGTTCTTGCGGTGGGCAGAACAAAATCCACCGACGAGGCCTTTGCAGGAAAGAACTCGGGCACAGGATTCACTGCATTCATGGTCAGATACAGAACAAATTACTGATAAAAATTAAACCCTCGGAAATCAATCCGAGGGTTATTTTTCAGCCTAAATCGGGTTCGCTATCAAGAATAACTGTGGGTTTTTCGTAGCCTTCAAGCTCAAGAACAACAATTTCGTTTTTGCGCTTTCTGAGGAAGGGTGCGGGAAGATATGCGGAGCGTTGAGGTCCGACCTCCCAATGTCTTGAAAGAACTCTGTTATTTACTATAATGATACCTTTTTTAAATGTGGGAAGCTTTACAAATGTATCACAGCATTCATCAATATCGATTTCAGCCTTAAGGAAAACGGGGGTGCCGTCAAATTCTTCAACGCCTTCATTAAACTCAAGCTTTGAGATATCATCAAGCGGAAGCGGATAATTTTTCCAATGGTAAACAAAGTTGTTGCCGAAGCCGATGCCCTGAGTTATACCCTTTGCATCCTTGAGCTTTGCGCCGTAATTGACTCGTCCCATATTTTCAACAAGCACCATAAGCTCATTGCCTTCTTTATCAATGCTGATTCTGTGCATGGGTTCTTTGTCGTTTCTGTACTGAATACCGACAAACTTTCCGTCACGGTAGATATATCCTCTGTCGTGAACATCCTGCAAACGGATTTTCTGTTCCTCACGGGGTCCTCTTACCTGAGCTTTATAAAGCACAAAGCCGTAACCCTGACCGAGTTTTTCCATTGTCAAAGGCATAACGGAATCAACGGGAGTTGAAAGTGCATCAAGATTATCAAAAAGCTTTGCGGAATGAGTGAATTTAATTTCGCCGTAATTCTTTGTCGGAATGGGTGCGGGAAGCTCAATATCGGGAATAGGTGCATACTTTGAAATAACTTCTCTGAACTTGAAATATTTCTCGGTGAGAGCGCCGTTTTCGTTAACGGGTGCATCGTCATCATAGCTTGAAACAGTCGGCTCATAGAAATCATAATCGTTTGCACCGTTCATATATCCGAAGTTTGTTCCGCCGTGGAACATATAGGCTGAAACACTGCCGCCCAGTGAAAGAATTTCATCAAGTGCGTTTGCGGCATCCTGAGGGTCACGGCTGTGATGGTTTTCCGTCCAATGATCAAACCAGCCGTTCCAGAATTCGGTACACATAAGAGGACCGTCGGGCTGATATTCTCTTAAGCGTTCAAACTGCTCCTTAGCTCTTGAGCCGAAGTTTGCCGTCTTATGTATTTCAGGCAGAGTGCCGCCCGTAAGCATCTGATATTCCGCACCGTCGGAAGTGAAGAAGGGCACATTGATTCCCCTGCTCTTCATGCCGTCGGCAAGATAACGGATATATTCGCTGTCATCGCCGTAGCTGCCGTATTCATTCTCAACCTGAACAAGAATAACATTGCCGCCTTCGGTTATCTGGTGCTTTGAGATTCTTGGAATGAAATCATCAAAAAAGCGGTCAACTGCCGCAAGATAGTATTTATCCATACAGCGCAGAGCCATGGAATCATTTTTGAGAAGCCACCAGGGAAGTCCGCCGAAATCCCATTCGGAACAAATATAGGGTCCGGGTCTTACGATGGCATAAAGTCCGAGCTCAGCTGCGATATCAAGGAATTTTTCAATATCGAGCATATCTGAATAATCAAAAATTCCTTCCTTGGGTTCATGCATATTCCATGCAACATAGGTTTCAACGGTATTAAAGCCGCAAGCCTTGAGCTTTATGAGTCTGTCTCTCCAATATTCGGCAGGCACACGGAAATAATGAATTGCACCTGCAATTACTCTGAACGGCTGACCGTTTAATTTAAATCCGTCTTTTTCGATTGTAAAGTTCATATTCTGTCTCCTTAATCGGGAAGTTCTTCTCTTTCATAGGGAAATTCGCTGAAAACCTCAAATTTCTTTGCTCTTGACCAGAGCGAGGGATTGAGTTTAACGGTAAATCCGCATCCGTTGGGAGTTATCCATTCGTGCATGGGATATTCGGGAATTCCGTAAGCGGCAAGAATGGTCATGATTACACCGCCGTGGGTTATGATTGCGGTATTGAGCGTAGCCGTTTTCATAAGGCCTTCGGCAACCTTCTCAAATGTTTCGCAAACTCTTTTTGCAAATTCCTCGTTGCTTTCGCCGTATGGAGGCTTAACGCCTTTTTCGCCTGCAAGCCAACGGGGAAATTCCTCGTATTTTTCAAGTTGCTCGGCAGTTTTGTTCTCAAACTCACCGAAGTTGTATTCAATCATCCCATCGATAACGATAGGCTTATTATCGGGGTAAAGAATGGATGCAGTTTCAGTGCATCTTTTCAGAGGGCTTGTAAAAAGCGCATCAACAGGCGGATACACAAAGTCTTCCCTCATCTGTCCGAGTTGCAATTTACCCTCATTGCTGAGTTCAACATTTGTGTGACCTATGTAGCGACCTTCCAGATTTTCGTCTGTAAGTGCATTTCTGATAAAATGGATAGTATAGGATTTCATTTTTCCTCCAAAAATAAGGCTGAATTTTCGTTAAATATTAACAATATACAAGCCGTATAAATTGATGTATAATTATTCAACTATTTGTAAAGCAAAGAGGATGATTCAATGGAAAGAAACTTCCCTGTTATTCTGAGCGAACTCAGAAAAGAAAAAGGACTCAGCCAAAAAGAGGCTGCATTCAGACTTGGCATTTCACAGGCTCTGCTCTCACACTATGAAAAAGGCATCAGAGAATGCGGACAGAGTTTTTTGATAAAGGTTGCGGATTTTTACGATGTCTCCTGCGACTATCTGCTTGGCCGAACAACAGAGAGAACCGATGTACAGGCTGTTGCCGCAAACCTGCTCACAAACAACAAAGATTTTATCCCCAACAGCAAAACATATATAAAAGCCGCCATGATTCTTCGCGATGCCATAAACGACAGCGAAAACATCACCGGTCTGAAACTTGATATGGTGCTTGCCATGGGAATCTACAGACTTCTGCTTGTTCAGGCATATGTGGGCAACATACCAAAAAACTGGGCAGGCAGAGCGTATGTTGACGGCGAGGTTGTATGCAACCCTATGTACCTTAATACAATAGATGCTGCGGCTTATAACGCATTCTCATCAAGCCTCTCCAAAAAACCCATGCCCGATGAACCGGTACCCGAAGCAATAAAAACCCTTGTTGAAAATGTAGAGGATTTTATTTTTGAATCAATCTCAAAAGACATACCGCCAATGCCGACTAAATATATAAAATGATAATTATTAAGGGACTGTTTTCACAGTCCCTTTTATTTTTACATAAGCGACTCGTAAAGTTTAATATACTCCTTAGCCGACTTGCCCCAACTGTTATCGCATTTAAGCGCTCTTACAACAAGTTTTTGCCAATAGTCTTTATCAGCGTATGCGCCAAGGGCACGTCTGATAGCATCGAGCATATCATAAGCATCGTAACTCTTGAAGGTGAAACCGTTGCCTTTGCCGTCACCGCTGTCTGTAATAGTATCCTTCAGACCGCCTGTTTCTCTGACAATGGGAATGGAGCCGTAGCGCAGGGCTACCATCTGCGAAAGGCCGCAAGGCTCGCTCTTTGATGGCATGAGGAATAAATCACTGCCTGCATAAATCTTCCTTGCCAAATCGGGGATAAAACCTATACGCAAGCCGACTTTGTCGGGGAATGCTGCTGCAAGTTCTTTGAAGAACGATTCATATTCCCAATCACCTGAGCCGAGAACAACAAGTTGCAAATCGGTTGCACTGAGCAAATCCCACATGATACGTTTGATAAGGTCAAGTCCCTTGTGAGCAACAAGCCTTGTAACGATACCCATAACGGGAGTGTCCGCATTCATCGGCAGACCGAAAAGTTCCTGAAGCGCCGCCTTGTTCTTTGCCTTATCGGCAGGCTCTTTGGCAGAGTAATTATAGAAAATATCCTTATCGTTTTCCGGGTCGTAGTTTATTGTGTCAATGCCGTTGAGAATACCGCTGAGTTTGTAACTTCTCTCTTTGAGAATCGGGTCAAGACCGTGGCTGAACCATGGGTCAAGGATTTCTCCTGCATAAGTATTACTCACGGTTGTAACCTTGTTGGCACACTCGATGCCGCCCTTCATAAGATTAACACAATCGCCGAAGCGCAGAAGAGATGCATGTTCCTCACCAAGTCCGAAAACATCGCCGAGGATTTCTCCGCCGTATATGCCCTGATATTGAATGTTATGGATTGTGAAAACGGTTTTAATGCCTGTGTATCCCTCTTTGTTTGCAAAAAGAGTTGAATAGTAAACGGGGATAAGAGCCGTCTGCCAATCGTTACAATGAATAATATCGGGTTTGAAATCTATATAAGGAAGAATTTCAAGAACAGCACGGGAGAAGAAAGCAAATCTCTCTCCGTCATCATAATGACCGTAAAAACTGTTTCTTTTGAAATAATATTCGTTATCTATAAGGTAGTAAATAACGCCGCCTGCCTTTGCTTCAAAAATACCGCAGTACTGTCTGCGCCATGAAACAGGCACCATGATACTTGTGATAAACTTCATGTTTGCGCGCATTTCATCGCTGATAGTGCCGTAAAGAGGCATAACCACCCTGCAGGCAACTTTGCGCCTTCTGAGTGACTGAGGCAAAGAGCCCGCAACATCAGCAAGACCGCCGCTTGCCGCAAAGGGAAGCGCTTCACTCGATGCATAAAGTACCTTCATATTCTCATTTCCTTTCTTCAATCAGCCAAAAAGAACTGTTGTGTAATACTTGCCTTCGTAAATTATTACTCCGATGCCGATTTCTTTTGTATCTGCACTCTTGACTTTGGCTTTGTTTGCCGCCGCAACCGTCTGATAAATCGGGTTGCCGCCATAGGGTGTAACAAGGGTGTACGCACCGGATACCTGACCGCTTCCGTAAAGATCCGGCATAGCAAGAGCCATGCTGTTTGTCCTTGCGCTTGCTTTAAGACCGGTTGCATGTTTGAGCGGCTCAAGGCCCTCAGCCTTACGGTCCTCATTAATCTGATCAACAACCGCCTGAGCCAGTTTATCATCTCGCTTTACGCTTGTTTCAATGTTAAATATACCCGTTGTGCCCTCCTGAGTATTCTCACTCCATCTGTCGGAGCCTTTTGTTGTGGTCTCAGTGTATGTTACAACCTCGGTTACGGGGTTCCCGCTCGCATCTGTCTGCTGAAGACCGCTTGCATCCGTAATAACAACTGCAGATGTTTTCGGTGCAGCCGTTGTCGGCTCTGTGATGCTGTCCTCGGGAACGGTGTAGGTATGAATCTCCGTTACGGGCGAGCCGTCATCGTTAAACTGAGGAATGCCGTTAACATCGGTTACATGATGAACACTTGACTGCTCAACATAGCGGATAGTTGTTGTAGTAGGCAAAGTAGTTGTTGTAGTTCTCTTTTTTGTAGGATAACGGTGGTTTGACGACACCTTCGGCTTTGAATACTTTGTGACCATTGTGATATACTCAATCGAGCCGAGTTCGTTTGTTTCACTTACAACAACAATCTCAGATTCAATAACAGTTTCGGGTTCGGTTAAAAAATTGCTGCTTATAACACCCGTTTCAACAAGCACGACAACAGCAACAAGCGCCAAAGCCAAAGCGGCTATAACGCCGGTTACAATATTTTTCTTGGACATCAGATTTCACTCTTTCTCAGATTACAATTCCCTTTCCGATATA
>JAZSCL010000230.1:0-10373 GCA_045602905.1 Acutalibacteraceae bacterium | reverse complement strand
TATCTGATTGTCGAGATAACGCTGATAGCTGTAATGGAACAGCTCTGCATTATTTACAAAACATACGAATGTCGGCGGTCTTGTTGAAGGCTGAGTCATGTAGTAAATCTTAAGACGCTTGCCCTTATCCGAAGGTGGCTGAACTCTTGCGGTTGCATCCGCAAGAACATCGTTGAGTTTACCCGTTGAAATACGCATTGCATTCTGGGTATCAACGAATTTTATGAGTTCAAACAGACGGTCAAGTCTGATTTTTTCTTTTGCGGAGATAAAGATAATCGGTGCATATGACATGAATGAGAAATCCTTCATGAGCTGTTTTCTCATGCTGTCCATTGTTTTGCCGTCTTTCTCAACGGCATCCCACTTGTTAACCGCAATGATGCAAGCCTTACCCATTTCATGAGCAATGCCCGCAACCTTGGAATCCTGCTCGGTGAAGCCTTCTGTTGCATCAATCATGATAACGCACACCTGAGCTCTTTCAACCGCCATTCTTGCACGGATTACGGAATATTTTTCTATCTGGTCATAAACACGGCTCTTGCGGCGCAGACCCGCAGTATCGATAAACACAAACTTACCGTGTTCGTTTTCAACGATTGAATCCGTTGCATCACGGGTTGTGCCTGCGATATTGGAAACAATCATTCTGTTTTCGCCGAGAACGGCGTTGACGAGCGATGATTTGCCCACATTGGGTTTGCCTATAACGGCAACCTTGATTGCATCTTCTTCATCCTCGCCATCTTTTTCTTCGGGAAGATATTTAAGAACCTCGTCAAGCAAATCGCCCGTTCCCATTCCGTGAACAGATGAAACCGCAATGGGGTCACCGAGACCGAGATTATAGAATTCATAGAAATCCGGGGGAAGTTCGCCCGGAGTATCGCATTTATTTACGCAAAGAATAATAGGCTTACCGCTTTTCTGGAGCATTGCGGCAACCTCGCTGTCGGTTGCAACAACGCCCGAACGGATATCGGTAACAAGAATAATGACATCCGCACTGTCGATTGCAAGCTCAGCCTGATTTCTCATCTGCTTGAGAATGATATCGTCCGAATAAGGTTCGATACCGCCCGTATCAACAAGCATGAATTTTCTGTTGAGCCACTCGCATTCGCCGTAGATTCTGTCACGGGTAACGCCCGGAGTATCATCTACGATGGAAAGACGCTCACCTATAAGTTTATTAAAAAGAGTCGACTTGCCGACGTTGGGTCTGCCAACGATAGCAACAACATTTCCTGCCATTTATATACCTCCTGTCAATGCACGGAGCAGGTCATCTCCGCTTGTTCCGTTCTGAGTTACTTTTACATTCAGCTTTTCCGAAAGCTCATCAACCGTCATATCGTCAAGGAACATATCGCCCTCGCTTCTGAGACAGTTGGGAGGAATTATAAGTTCCTCTCCGAGTTCAATTCCGCCGAGTGCAGAAACAATATCAGCTCCGCAGATAAGTCCCGAAACGGTTATCATTTTACCGAGAAGTCTGTTTTTAACTTCAACAACATTAACCGATAAACCTTCGATTTTTTCTTCTGCTTTCTTTGCAAGCTCCGAAATCAGCGGATATGCCGCAACACCCGTAACAACAGTTACCTCACGGTTGAGGCTTTTTATGCCGCAGTCTTCAAGTGCCTGTTCAAATTCAGCCTTGAGAAGTGTCCACATTCCCACTCCGTTATCAAGCTGAGGATATCCGTTATAATAATCCTCATCGGGCATCGGTCTGTTTGCCTTGATATAAAATTCATCCGCCGCATAAGCAATAACCGTGCCGTTTTTCTTTCTGAATTTCTCATTGAAACGGTCAATCATGTCGATAACTTCGCCTGCGGTTTTTTCGTTATACGGTTTCAGTTCATGCAGACCCTCTCTGTGGTCGGAAAGTCCGACGGGCACAGCCGCAATGCTCTGAACGGCGGGATAAAGCTTTGAAAGCTCGTTAAGGCTGAATTCAAGCTCCTTTCCGTCGTTGATTCCGGGACAGAGAACAAGCTGAGTGTTAAGAGCGATGCCTGCATCCGCAAAGGCTCTGAGACGGTTCAGAGCATCTCCTGCCTTGGGATTTTTCATCATCTTAACACGCAAATCGGAGTTCATTGTGTGAACGGAAACGTTAACGGGACTGATGTGCATTTTAATTATGCGTTCAACCTCATCATCCGTGAGATTGGTCAGCGTTAAATAGTTACCGAAAAGGAACGAAAGCCTTGAATCGTCATCTTTGAAATAAAGACTTTTGCGCAGTCCCTTCGGAAGTTGGTCGATAAAGCAGAAAATACACTTGTTTTTACAGCTTCTCTGCTTGTCCATAAGATAGGTTTCGAATTCAAGTCCGATATCCTCGAATTCATCTTTTCGTATCATGGCAAGCTTTGATTTTCCGTCTGCGGTTTTCAGCGTAAGAATAAGCTTTGTGTCGTTGATATAGAATCTGTAATCCAGTACATCGTTGATTTCGTTTCCGTTGATTGAAATCAGAATATCATCTTTTACAATTTTCTTTTGGAATGCCAAGCTGTTTTTCTCAACTCCGCTGATTCTGACTGCCATAATCTCACCTGCCGATACTGTTCCATTTTAATTTACAGTACATTATAACACATTATTTTAAAAATTAATAGTAAAATATTTGTGAATTTTAAAAGATAAAATTGTAAAAATAAACAAAATCTATTGTAAATTCTTTTTATTTGGGATATAATCTATGATGTAGTTATATGCTCAAAATTCAGCAAAGGATATAGGAATAGAAAAATGTTTGTAGATATTGCGAAAATAAAAATCAAAGCAGGCAACGGCGGCAACGGTGCCGTAAGCTTCCGCAGAGAAAAATATGTTGCTGCAGGCGGTCCCGACGGCGGTGACGGCGGCAGAGGCGGAAACGTTGTTTTCCAGGTTGACGATAATCTTGCCACTCTTGCAGACTTCCGATACAAGCGTAAATATACTGCCCCCAATGGCGAAAACGGTTCGGGCGGACGCAAAAACGGCAGAGGCGGTCAGGACCTCATCATCAAAGTTCCCAGAGGAACAATAATCAGAGAAGTTGAAAGCGGCGCGGTTATGGCGGATATGTCCGACAACGAACCTTTCATTGCCGCAAAAGGCGGCAGAGGCGGTTGGGGTAATCCCCACTTTGCAACACCCACAAGACAGGTTCCCCGCTTTGCTAAAAACGGCACTCCCGGCGAGGAATGGGAAGTTAGCCTTGAACTCAAACTTCTTGCTGACGTTGGACTTTTAGGCTTTCCCAACGTAGGCAAATCAACGCTTGTTTCCGTTGTCAGTCAGGCAAAGCCCATCATCGCAAACTATCATTTCACAACAATCACACCCGTTCTCGGCGTTGTTTCTCTCGGCGAGGGAAGCTCGTTCGTTATGGCGGATATCCCCGGTCTTATCGAGGGTGCAGGTGACGGCGTAGGTCTCGGTCACGAATTCCTCCGTCATGTTGACAGATGCCGCCTTCTTGTTCATATCGTTGATGCGGCAGGCAGTGAAGGCAGAGACCCCATCGATGATTTTGAAATCATCAACAAAGAGCTCGAAAAGTTCGATCCCGAGCTTGCAAAAAGGCCTCAGATTGTCTGCGCAAACAAAATCGACCTTGCAAGCGATGAACAGCTTGAAAAACTTGAAAAATATTTCACCGAAAAGGGTTATGAATATCACACAATGTGCGCTCCCATTCTCGAGGGCACAAGCGAGCTTGTAAGCGCAGTCTGGAACAAACTTCAGACCCTTCCTCCCATCAAGAAATATGAAACCGAGTCAATTCCCGTTGAAATGTTTGAAAAGCAGAGTGACAAAGGCTTTACAATCCGTGTTGAGGATAACATTTATTTTGTTGAAGCTCCCTGGCTTCTCAAAATTCTTCAGCGCACCGACCTTGACGACTACGAATCACTCCAGTATTTCCAGAGAATTCTCATTTCAAGCGGCATTATTGATGCTCTGCGTGAAAGAGGAATAAACGAGGGTGACACCGTTTCAATCTACGATCTTGAATTTGATTTTGTTAACTGATTAGGGGTAATTAAATTTGAATCTTCTCATAGAAAAACCTGCCGATATTTCGGCTCTGAGCCCTCTTACTCTTGCTTTTGTGGGAGATACGGTTTTTGATTTGCTGACCAGAACAGAGCTTGTTATTGAAGCAAACAGACCCGTCAATGACCTTTCAAAAGCCGCAAGCAAAAGAGTGTGCGCCTCCGCCCAGGCGGAAAGCATAAAAAAAATTCTTTCTATTCTTACTGAGGACGAAACCGCCGTTTTCAAAAGAGGCAGAAATGCCCGTACCGGCGGAATTCCGAAAAACGCATCAAGCGCCGATTATCACTACGCAACAGGTCTTGAATGCCTTTTCGGATGGCTTTATCTCAAAGGTGAAATCAACAGAATAAACGAGCTCTACGGTGAAATCCGCCGTGAAGGATAAGGAGGGTATTCATGAAAAAAGAAACCGTTATCAACACCCTCAAAAACAACGGAATGTGGATAATCGGATGCATTCTTTATTCAATCGGTGTTAACAGCTTTGCAGTGCCGAACAACATTGCACAAAGCGGAATAACAGGCGTTTCCGTTATTTTCTATCACCTTTTCGGAACTCCCGTGGGAACGATCAACCTCGTTCTCAATATTCCTCTTCTGATTCTGATGTGGATTTTCCTCGGCAAAAAGCTTGTTGCAAGAACGCTCTGGGTAACCGTTCTTTTATCAACCGCAATCGATATCATCGCAATGTTTGACATTGCATACACAGGCAACCCCCTGCTTGCATCCCTTTACTGCGGACTCTGTCAGGGTGCAGGGCTCGGGCTCATCATGATAACCGGTGCAACAAGCGGCGGCACGGATATCGTTGCCCGTCTGGTGCATAAAAAATTCCCCCACATAACTGTAGGCACCGTTGTAATGCTTGCGGATGCGGTTGTTGTTGCGACAGGTATGTTTGTTTTCCGAAGCATAGAAAGCGGTCTTTACGCAATCATCGTTATCTATGTCAGCACAAAGGTTATCGATTCGATGATTTACGGCGTAGGCAACGGCAAAATGCTTATGATTGTTACGGAAAAAGGTGATGAGGTGTCAAAAGCAATCGTAAACTCATCTCCCCGAGGTGTTTCCATTCTTCCCGCAGTAGGTGCTTATACGGGCGAGAGCAAAAATGTTCTTCTCTGCGTTGCACGAAAACACGAGATTTCGGGAATCATCAAAACCGTTGAATCGGTTGACGATAAAACATTCATCATTGTCAGCGAAGCCAACGAAATTCTCGGAAAAGGCTTCAGAAAATCCATCTGACAAAACAAATAATTTCTTGACAACAAATTTGTATTGATATATAATATTTCAGTTAAATAACCATAAAGAGAGGTTTTTCAAATGTCAGGCCATTCAAAATGGAGTACAATCAAACGCAAAAAAGAAAAAACAGATAATCAGCGTGCCAAAATTTTCACAAAAATCGGCAGAGAAATTGCTGTAGTTGTTCGTGAAGGCGGTCCCGATCCCGCTTCAAACTCAAAGCTCAAGGATGTTATTGCAAAGGCTAAGGCAAACAACGTTCCCAATGATAACATTGAAAGAATTATCAAGAAGGCTGCAGGCGAAACAGGCGGTGCAGACTACGAGGAAATCATGTATGAGGGCTACGGTCCTTCAGGCGTTGCAGTTATCGTTGAAGCTCTTACGGATAACCGTAACAGAACTGCAGGCGATGTTCGTCATTATTTCGATAAATACGGCGGAAACATGGGTCAGAGCGGCTGCGTTTCCTTCATGTTCTCAAAGCAGGGTGTTCTTGTTGTTGAAGCAGAAGGCATTGACGAAGATAAGCTCATGGAAGACGCCCTTGAAGCAGGCGCAACAGATTTCATCACCGATGACGAAGGTGTTTTTGAAATCAGAACAGAACCCAACGATTGCGGCGCAGTAAGAGAAGACCTTGAAGCAAAGGGATATGCATTCGTTTCCGCAGAGGTTGAATACGTTCCCTCAACATACACAGCGCTCACTAATCCCGACGATATCAAGAATATGTCAAAGATGCTTGAAATGTTTGACGATAACGACGATATCCAGGCTGTATGGCACAACTGGGAAAACGCTGACGATGCAGAATAAAATTATATAGTGTAACCAAAGCCTTCGGTGCTCACCGGGGGCTTTGATTATATTAAGAAACTTTTCAATATTCTATTGCAATATTCCGAAAAAATGTTAAAATAACTGTGTATAAAAATTACAGCTTGGAGGTTGTTTTATGGCAAAATTCTTATTCTCCGCTTTTGCAGACGAAGCTTCGCCCGATATTATGGAGCAGATAGCTGCCTGCAAAGCAAACGGCATTGAATACATCGAGCTTCGCAACGTTAACGGCAAGAATATTTCAAACTTCACCGTCGAAGAAGCAAAAGAACTCAAAAAGCTTCTTGACGATAACGGAATGAAGGTTTCTTCAATCGGTTCACACTACGGCAAAATCGAAATCGATGATGATTTCGAGCCTCATTTTGAAGCATTCAAGCAGACCGTTGAGGTTGCAAAGGTTCTTGAAACAAAATATATCAGAATGTTCAGCTTCTTCTTCACAAAGGGTCAGAGCATCGACGAATATAAGGATGAAGTTTACAGAAGACTTACCGCTATGGTTGATTATTCAAACGAACACGGTATTCTCTGCTGCCATGAAAATGAAAAGGGCATCTACGGCGATATCCATGACAGATGTCTTGAACTTGCCGAGCATTTCGGTGACAAGATGGGCGTTATTTTTGACCCCTCAAACTACATTCAATGCGGCTGTGACACAGCAGAAGGCTTCAAGCTTCTCAAAGACCGCATAACATATATGCACATCAAAGACTGCATTGCTGAAATCGATACCGTTGTTCCCGCAGGCGAAGGCGACGGACATCTTGAAGACATCATAGCTGCTCTCGATAAAGAAGAAAAGGTTTATTATCTTTCCGTTGAGCCTCACCTCAGAGTTTTTGAAGGTCTTGATAACCTTGAACCCGATGATTCAACCGCATCAAAGATGAACAGCAAGTTTGTTTATCCCGATAACAAAACATCATTTGCTGCTGCCTGCTCCGCAATCCACAAAATTGTTGAAAAGGTTCAGCCCGTAAGATTCGGCATCATCGGCGTGGGCAACATGGGTACATCACATATCAATATGCACCTTAAAGGCAACCATAAGGAGCTTCGCATAACAGCAGTTGCGGATATCGACCCTGCAAGACTTGAGGCAGCAAAGAAGCTTATACCATCACTCAAAACCTTCGACAGTGCCGAAGCACTCATCGACAGCGGCGAGATTGATGTTGCCCTTATCGCAACTCCCCACTATGACCACTCACCCATTGCACAGTATGCATTCTCAAAGGGTGTTCATGTTCTTACCGAAAAGCCCGCAGGTGTTTACACAAAGCAGGTTCGTGAAATGAACGAGGCCGCCGCAAAAACAAACCTTGTTTTCGGTATCATGTATAATCAGCGCACAAACTGTGTTTACAGAAAAATGCGTGAGCTTGTTCAGGGCGGCGAGCTTGGCGAAATCCGCCGTGTAAGCTGGATTATCACCGACTGGTACAGAACTCAGGCATATTATAATTCAGGCGGATGGCGTGCAACATGGAAGGGTGAAGGCGGCGGCGTACTTCTCAATCAGTGCCCCCATAACCTTGACCTCTGGCAGTGGATCTGCGGTCTTCCCGTTAAGGTCAAGGCATTTGTTCACGAAGGCAAATGGCATGACATCGAAGTTGAAGACGATGTTACAATCTATGTTGAATATGAAAACGGTGCAACAGGCACATTCATCACAACAACAGGCGACTATCCCGGCACAAACCGTTTCGAAATCACTCTTGACGGCGGCAAGCTGGTTTGCGAAAACAACAAGCTTATGCTTTATAAACTCGAAGACAAGATTTCCAACCACTGCACAAATTCAGAAGAAGGCTTCGGCTCAATCAAAGGCGAATGGATTGAGGTTGAAACCGACGGCATGAATAAGCAGCATTCCGAGGTGTGCAATAAGTTTGCGGCTGCCGTTCTCAGAGGCGAAGAACTCACCGCAAGAGGCGAAGAAGGCATCAGAGGCCTTTCAATCTCCAATGCAGCTCATCTTTCTGCATGGCTCGGCAAGGAAATCGAGCTTCCCGTTGACGAAGACGTTTATTATGCTGAGCTTCAGAAGAAGATTGCTGCAGGCAAGGCAGACAAAAAAGTTGTAAAATCTCAGGTGCAGGCTGATATGTCCTCAACATTCTAAAAAGGATGTGTTTTCAATGAAAGCTGCAATTATAGGATGCGGAAACGTTTCCGGAATGCACTTCAAGGCGATAAATGATATTTCCGATGTTGAAATAACCGCCGTTGCAGATATAAAACCCGAAAGAGCAGATGCAATGGCAGCGGAATACGGCGCAAAGGCTTATTATGACTTCGATGAGCTTATCGGAAACGAACAGCTCGATGTAATACATATCTGCACTCCCCATTATCTTCACACTCCCATGGCAATAAAGGCTTTGAAAAAAGGAATCAATGTTCTTCTTGAGAAACCCTGTTCGGTTTCACTTAACGAAATTGAAGAACTCCGCAAAGCCGAAGCCGAAAGCGGAAAACAGCTCGGAATCTGCTTTCAGAACAGATATAACAGCTGTGTCCGTGAGGCTAAAAAGATAATCGATTCGGGTGATATGGGTAAGGTTAAATCCGTCAGAGCCTTCGTTACATGGGAACGCGGCAAGGATTACTACAGCGATGACTGGCACGGCACACTCGATAAAGAATGCGGCGGAGTGCTGATAAATCAGTCAATTCACACGATGGATTTAGTGCAGTATCTCGGCGGAAGATGCCAAAAAGTTACCGCCCATGTTTCAAATGACCATCTCAAGGGAATAATTGAGGTTGAAGATACCGCAAGTGCTCTTTTAGAGCTCGAAAACGGAGCAACAGCCATATTCTATGCAACCCTTGCTTATGGCGAGAATTCCGATGTATTCATCGAAATATCCCTTGATAACGGCAAAATCCGTATTGAAGGCGAAAAGCTTTTCGTCATCGGAAAAGATGGAAAATGTGCCGAAGTCCCTCTCGAAAACAACAATGTTTACCACGGTCAACGTTACTGGGGTACGGGACATTCGGTGCTTATCGAAGACTATTATTATTGCCTTAAATCAGGCGAAAAGTTTGAAATCGATGCCCTTGAAGGCGGCAGAGCTGCTCAGATTGTTGCCTGCTGTTATGTTTCATCGGAATCGGGCGAAAGTGTTACTACAGACTAAGGAGAAATAGAAATGTTTCATGAAAATTTAAAAGGCAGAACAGCCGTTATCACAGGCGGCGGCGGAGTTCTTTGCAGCGGTTTTGTAAAAGACCTTGCAAAGCTCGGCGTTAAGGTTGCGGTTCTTGACCTTCGTGAAGAAGCCGCACAGAAAGTTGTTGACGAAATCGTTGCTGACGGCGGTACTGCTCTTGCAGTAAGCTGTAATGTTCTCGAGGCAGAAAGTCTCGAAGCCGCAAAGGCAAAGGTTACCGCAGAATTCGGCATCTGTGATATTCTCATCAACGGTGCAGGCGGCAACTCCCCTCTCGGCACAACAACAAAAGATACTCTTGAACTTAAGGATATGGCTGAAAAGGCAGAGGGTGTCAAAACCTTCTTCGACCTTGACGCAAAGGGAATTGAATTTGTTTTCAACCTCAACTTCCTCGGCACACTTCTCACAACACAGTGCTTTGCAAAGGACATGGTTGGCAGAGAAAACGCAACAATCCTCAATGTTTCCTCAATGAATTCATTCAAACCCCTCACAAGAATTCCCGCTTATTCAGCCGCAAAGGCAGCCGTTTCAAACTTCACACAGTGGATGGCTGTTCACTTTGCAGATGTGGGAATCAGAGTTAACGCAATTGCACCCGGATTCTTCTCAACAATCCAGAATGCAAAGCTTCTTTATAATGAAGACGGCTCACTCACCGAGCGTTCAAACAAGATTATCACCCACACTCCCATGCGCCGTTTCGGCGTACCCGAGGACCTTACGGGTGCACTTGTTTTCCTCTGCGACGAGCAATATTCGGGATTCATTACGGGCGTTGTTCTTGCAGTTGACGGCGGCTTCTCCGCATATTCAGGCGTATAAATTTTTACGGGCGTACATTTTAACTGTATGCCCGTTTTATTTTTTCGAAAAATATGTTAAAATAGCCTTGCAACACATTGTTGCGTGACTTTTACGGATAAAAATGATTAAATTTATTTGTAAAGGAGGTGCCGCATATGGCAAAAGTTTCGAAAAACATCAAGAAACTGCGAACCGACAAAAAAC